>NZ_CP049362.1:3145689-3460258 GCF_019343455.1 Alcaligenes ammonioxydans
CGGGGTTAACAAAGCCATATGCGTGTGCTACATGATTAATACTTGACTGTGTAGGGGCTTGCGTTAGACTTCTATGCGTATAGGGTATTGGCCCTGAACGCCTGCGTCATTTGAAAAAGGCCATTGCAGTTTTCCAGGCCAGGACAAATGGGTGTGGACAAACTAAAGACTTGTTCTCAAGGAGCATGATCATGGCAACAGCCAAGAAAGGCGCAGCAAAAGCAGCAAGCAAGAAAGCCGTCAGCCCCAAAAAAGCAACGCCAGCCAAAACAGCCGCAGCACCCGCAACCGCTACTGCTACCAAGACCAGTCCCAGCAGCAAAACCGCTGCCTCCAAGTCCCCCGCTAAAACCACGGCTTCCAAGACCGGCAAAGCTGCTGTGAAAACGCCTGCCAAAGCGGCAAGCAGCGCCCCAGCCAAGAAAACTGCGACAAAAGCAGCGGTAAAGAAAACCACGGCAGCAAAGCCCGCGGCAAGCAAAACAGCCACAAGCAAGCCAGCCGCCGTGAAAACCGTCGCCAAAAAAGCAGCTGCTAAAAAGACCAGCGCCAGCAAAGCCGTTGCCCAAAAAACGGTAGCCAAAAAAGCGCCCGCCAAAAAAGCGGCCGCTCCCAAGACAAACACTGCTAAAACAGCAACTGCCAAACCTGCTGCCACGGCTGCCGACAAAAAACCGGCCAGCACCAAGGCAAGCACATCCGTGGCAAAGAAAGCCACGTCCAGTAAAGCGACAGCCAAACCTGCCGCTAAAACCGGCACTAAGGCAGCAGCCAAGACAGCGGCAAAAAAAGCCAGTCCCGCTGCCAGTGCAGCAAAATCCGTAGCTCCCAAGAAGAAAGAAGTTAAATCCGTGACCGCAGAAACCAAAACCCCAAAGACCAGTACAACGTCCAAAACCGCCGCTAAAGTTGGCAATAAGACCGCCGCACGAAAAGCGACCAAAACCGCTGCTGCGCCTGCTGAGCCGCGTCGTGAAGACATCAACCCTGCCGGCTCCTGGCCGTTCCCAACCGGCAAGCGTCCTTAAGCGCACCTCGTTTGCACGTTTTTCCTAAAGAGCCACCCCGATCGGGTGGCTCTTTGGTTTGACGCACTTGCATGCGACAATTCTCTCTTCTATCAATTCATACCAAGCAACTATGTTCAGTGAAGTCGCCCTCTTCCTAATCCATATTGTTCTGTCACTGCTGGGCACGATTTTGCTACTGCGTGCCTGGGTTTATGCGCTCAGAATCCACCCCTTCAATCCCTATTCACAAGCCATGTTCAAAGTCACGGACTGGCTGATCATGCCTTTGCGACGGGTGATCAAAAGTGGCAATCATTGGGACTGGACCTCCCTGTTCGCCGCCTGGCTAAGTGCCTTGGTTTACCTTGTTCTTAGCGCCATGGTGCTGACCGGTTCGGTCTCCATGCTCTCCAACTTCCCCATGTTCTTGCTGGCCGCCGTCTTTACCGTGCTGCGCTGGACTTTGAGCCTGATTTTCTGGGTGGTGCTGCTGCAGGCCTTGCTGTCATGGATTCAGCCTCAGTCTCCCAGCATGCCTTTGCTGCGTTCCATTACGGCGCCCTTGCTGGACCCGATCCGCCGCGTCTTGCCCGATCTGGGTGGCCTGGATCTGTCGCCATTAGTGTTGCTGCTGTTGACACAGGTGCTCAATATGGTCATCACACGCACAGCTTTCAGCCTCGTACCTATCTAGGCTGGCACGCCATCTTGTCTGAAGAAGCCTGAACGTATGTTCAGGCCTTTTTTTTTGCTCCCCTGCACCTGGACATTCAACTGCAACCCCATCAACACTCCCCCTCCCGCCCCGTCAATGGAGCCCCCCGACACACAGTCCACCCAGTTTTCATGACATGAATTCAAGAGCAAGAATCAGGGTGCCTGCCCCCAAGGTGGACCTTATACTGGTCTTACCTTCAATCAGCCGAGCACTGGCATGACTCGCCTTTTACCGAACCCGGACTTGGACGGCCGCTATCGCAAGGCCGAAAAATTTCTGGCCGCACTGGACCCTGACTGGCAGGCACTGATTGCCCATGTCGGCCCCTGTGTTCACCAGCCACGCCCAGAACGCGACCCTTACGAGGCACTTATCCGCTCTGTGGTCTATCAGCAGTTGCATACCCGTGCAGCTGAACGCATTTTGCAGCGTCTGCTTGATCTCTATCCCCACGGCCATTGCCCAGATCCAGAGGAAGTGCTGGCCACACCGTATGAGACGCTGCGGGCTTGCGGCTTGTCCGGCGCCAAGGCCACCAGCATCATGGGGCTGGCACAAGCGCGGTTGGATGGCCTCATTCCCGATCAGGCACGTGCCGTGCAGATGTCCGAGAAAGAACTCATCGAACGGCTGACCACCTTGCGTGGCATCGGACGCTGGACGGTTGAAATGATGATGATGTATACGCTGGAGCGTGAGGACATCCTGCCTGCAGATGACTTCGGAGTGCGTGAAGGCTACCGCAATCTGAAGCGTCTGGACAAAGCCCCCTCGCCCCGCGCTCTGCGTGAGATTGCCCAAGCCTGGGCCCCGTATCGAAGCGTGGCCTCCTGGTACTTGTGGCGCATGCCCAAGCGAGCAGCCGCTACTGCTTTTTCACAAAGCGACGAACACGTTTATATCCCGGCGGACAAGCCGGCCATTACACGGCGTCGCTCAGGCCCAAGCGGGCCGATTCATTTTGGCATCACCGCGTGCAGCCTGGGTATGTTGCTGGTCGCCAGGAGCGAACGCGGGATTTGCGCAATTTCTTTGGGTGATGACGCCGCAGTCATGCTCCAACAACTGCAGAATCAGTTCAAAGCAGCCACGCTGATTCAAGCAGAGGTGCAGCTCCAGCAAGAACTGGCCTACCTACAAACCTTGGTAGACGAGCCGGATCAGGAAATGAACCTGCCTCTGGACATTCAAGGCACCGCTTTTCAACAACAAGTCTGGACATTGCTGCGCGAGATACCCCTGGGCCAGACCATGAGCTATACCGACATTGCCGTCCGGTTGGGCATGCCAAACGGAGCCCGGGCAGTCGCTCAAGCCTGTGCCAGCAACCTATTGGCCGTTGCCATTCCCTGCCATCGTGTTCTGCGACAAAGCGGGAGTCTGGCAGGATACCGCTGGGGCCTGGAGCGCAAGAAAATCCTGCTTGAGCGTGAGCGCCGCCAGGCCAGCCAGCACAGACAGGCATAAAAAAACCCGGCCATGAACCGGGTTCTTTATCACGTGAAGCCACGGGGCACCACTTACATGGGCACCACACGCGTAGGACCATTACCGCTGAGCATGCGTACACGCTGGCCGACGGACAACGGTACATCGGCTTCCTGAGCCACGACACGAGTCTCACCGTTGTCCAGCTGCACCGTAATCTCCAAACCCTGGGTCTTCCCCATACGGTTCTCTACGGCATTACCAACCAGGCCACCCAAAATAGCGCCACCGATACTGGCCAGAATACTGCCGCGCCCGCCACCGATACTGCTGGCTGCCACGCCACCCAAGGCGGCTCCCCCAACCGTACCCACGCCCGAGTTCTGGTCTTCCTGAATGGTGACGGCTCGTACCGACACCACCGTACCTAAACGCACGATCTGTTCGCGCTGAGCCTGACCGTAGCTGTACACCGAGCTGGAAGCCGATTTATTGGCACAACCGGCCAGCAGGAACACGGGCGCCGCCAGGCTCGCCACTACCAGCAGACGTACTTTGGGTCGATCGAAAAAAGAAACGTACATACGGTTTACTCCAAAAAACGTGGCTGGCCGAATCATAGAAAACGGCTGAGTGCTCTCTTACAGACTACGTTCGATACCATAGTGCTGTTTTAGCATGGCCGAGATATCAGATCGTTTAAATTCATGATTTTGCGGACCATCAGCTTGAATTTTAATACTGCCCATCAAGTTGCCCAAGCTGCAGGCCTCTTGCCAGCTCCACCCTTTTGTAAGTCCATATAACAGGCCGGCGCGATGCGCGTCGCCGCAACCGGTGGGATCAACCAGATTTTCCACGGGGACTGGAGCAATGTGATAAGTCTGGCCTTGATGATAAAGCGTGCTGCCATGCTCGCCACACGTCACCACGGCCGCTTGCAAGCCTTGTGCGATCTCGGCCATGCTCTTGGAGGTGCGCTGCTCAATCACTTCGGCCTCATACTCGTTAGCCGTAAGAACTTGACACAGTTCAAGCATTTCATGCAGGTCTTCACCCGCAAACAAGGGCATGGCCTGACCCAGGTCGAAGATAAAGGGGGTGCCCTGCGCATGCAAACGGCGCGCATGGGCGAACATGCCATCTTTGGAATCTGGCGCCACAATACCCCAGGCCGCTTCCTGGCCCGACAGGTCAATCTGGGCCGAGCTCACCATCGCGCCGGGATGAAAAGAAGTAATCTGGCTGGCGGCCAGGTCGGTGGTGATGAAGCACTGAGGGGTGAACATGTCTGGCATCACCCGGACCATGCTGGTGTCAATCCCCAGATCCTGGAGACGCTGTACGTAGTCCACGCCATCACTACCGACTGCCCCTACCGGCACAGGCTGGCCACCCAGCATATTCAAGGTGTAGGAAATATTACCTGCGCAGCCGCCCCACTCTTTACGCAGGCTGGGCACAAAAAAAGACACGCTCAGGGTCTTGATGCTGTCGGGCAAGATGTGATCTTTGAAGTACCCCTCGAAAACCGCGATCGTATCGAACGCGATCGAACCACATACCAGCACTCGCTCGGTCATAAATTACCTTATG
This sequence comes from Alcaligenes ammonioxydans, assembly GCF_019343455.1. NCBI lineage: Bacteria > Pseudomonadati > Pseudomonadota > Betaproteobacteria > Burkholderiales > Alcaligenaceae > Alcaligenes > Alcaligenes ammonioxydans. The sequence goes on from NZ_CP049362.1 coordinate 3,150,442, forward strand.
GAAAAAAAGGGCTAATCTGGTAGCCATTAACTTGTAGCTGCCCGGTGTTCAAAGGCAGGCGCACCATGAGCTCACTGCGCGCTGCAAAAGCAGGCTCACGTCGCTCGGGAGCCAGATACTGGTCGGGCGTGATATTGCGCCGTGCGATCAGAGCTCCGGAAAAATCTTTCAAATCAAGAACCAGCGTGGGCCACTCCTGGGGACGCTCAAAGTCGTTACGCAGCGTAAAGCCCAAGGTGGAGTGACCTGGCTGGCTGGGCGCCTTATGCAAAGCCGAAGCCTGCACCCGGATCTGATCCAGGCGGCGCTCATAGGGAATCTGGCAAGACAACGTCTCACAGGCACGCTCGAACACGGGACGCAACAGGGGCACCTGGCTCACAATCTGCACACGGTAGACATACATCAACTGCGCGACAAACAGCAGCGCACCCAATACGCACAAACTGGTCCAGAACAGAGCGCTCACACGCTGACCCAGGCTGGTCTCACCTTCATAGCGCGTCTCACGCTGCAAGGCAGGGTTAGGCTCAATAAGCCAGTCCTGCTGCACATGGTCGCTATCATGCGTGCCATCAGCCTGGCGGGAGGGAAATGAAGCTCGCAACGTGCTGGCGCGATCACCAACACTGAATTGGGGTTCTGCACCTGTCCAGGAAGCCTGACCGATATGATGCCCACGCTCTTGCTCAGGGGTCAGATCAGCAGACACAAAAAATGCTGCTTCCCCGTCATCGCGCGGCGTACGCCCTGCTCTGGCACGAGCACGAATCACGGCAGGGTCAGCCGGTGTAACGGGCGCCTGCGCGAGAATGGAGTCCGGAAATTTACGGACCTGCAAAGACTCATGGGCACTGCCTTCATCGCGGGGTGGGGCGTGACGGGAGTGCTCAACAAAGCGCGGTCCCGGGATGGGAGCCTGCAAATCGACCGCCTGCACCTGTTCGCGCCGGGCAGACACCGTCGGCTCAGGCGCCAGACGCGGCTCGATCGGTTCCATCACAGGGGGAGAAACATAGGTAGGCTCAGGGGCTTGCTCATCAATGACTTCTTCAAAGCCATCGAAGATATGCGCACATTGAATACAGCGTATATAGCCCCGGCGGCGCTGCAGCACTTCCACACTAGCTGCAAATGAGGTCCCGCAACGGGGGCAGCGAGTCTTTAGCTCCATAAACTCACCTTAAGTTCTGCCGTCTTACAACGGGCGTTGACCAGCCAAACACACCCAGCCATCCCGTTCCTGCCAGACCGACAAGGGCAGATAGGAGGAGTAGACATCGATCATTTCCTCAGCCTGCCAATTGTAAATACCGGACAAAATCAGATGCCCGCCCGGTTTGACGCGGTTGGCCAGCATAGGTGCCAGCATACGCAGGGGATTGGCCAAAATATTGGCTACAACCAGATCCGTTTGCCCGGCGGGCATCGCGTCGGGCAGCAAGCCCTCCACCTCGACCTGATTGACTTGCGCATTGTAGCGCGTGGCAATCACGGCCTGCTCGTCAATATCCACACCAATCGTATGACCAGCACCCAGCTTGCGGGCGGCAATGGCCAAAATGCCGGAGCCACAACCATAATCCAACACGGTCTGACCTGCCTGCACATGGTGGGCCAGCCAATCCAGACACAAATGTGTGGTTGGATGACTGCCGGTGCCAAAGGCCAGACCGGGGTCCAGTTCAATCCGCACCAGTCCGTCATCACCTTCCTGAGCAGGAGGCAGATCCTCATCATCCTTGTGCCAGCTAGGCACAATCAGGATACGCTCGCCCACGGGAATGGGACCGAACTGGGACTGGGTCAAACGCACCCAATCCTCGTCAGGCACTTCGCGCAGGCTCCACTGGGCCTTGTCACGATCAAGCACACCCGCCTCAAACAGCGGTTGCAGCAACTCTTCCGGCTCAAGCTCCTCGGGCAGCAACGCCACCACCCAATTGCGATCCCAGGCCAACACATCCGGCTCAATACCCGGCTCACCAAACAAGGGCTTTTCCTGATCGGTATCACCGTCAGCATCTTCCACCGACACCGACAAGGCGCCCGCTTCCAGCAGGGCATCGGACAAACGTTCAGCTTCGTGTTCCTGGCAGCTCAGTAAGAGTTCACGCATACATAGTTTCCATAAAGCAAAACAGGGGGCTTGCCCCTGTTTTACACAATCATCATTCTTGTCAGGTCAGGCCATCGGCCCGACCCGTTGCTGCCCTTATTTGCTACGTTGGGACAGCTTTTGTTCCAGATAATGAATACTGGTGCCACCTGCCTTGAAGTTGGCGTCCTGCATCAATTCCCGGTGCAGTTCCACGTTCGTCTTGATCCCTTCCACCACCATTTCGGACAAGGCAATGTCCATACGGGCGATGGCCTGCTCACGTGTCTTGCCATAGGTAATCAGCTTGGCAATCATGGAGTCGTAATAGGGAGGCACGGTGTAACCGGTAAAGACGTGCGAGTCGATACGCACGCCAGGGCCACCGGGCGTGTGCCACTTGGTAATCAAACCAGGGCTTGGGACGAAATTGAACGGGTCTTCTGCATTGATACGGCACTCGATCGAGTGACCCACGAATTCGATGTCACGCTGGCGCAATACAAATTTCTCGCCTGCAGCCACCTTGATCTGCTCTTGCACCAGATCAATACCGGTAATCATTTCCGTGATGGTGTGCTCGACCTGAATCCGGGTGTTCATCTCGATAAAGAAGAACTCACCGTTTTCATACAGGAATTCAAACGTGCCCGCGCCACGATAACGCATACGGCGACAAGCGTCGGCACAGCGCTCACCGATACGTTCGATCAGACGACGCGGAATGCCCGGTGCGGGCGCCTCTTCAATCACTTTCTGGTGACGGCGCTGCATGGAGCAATCGCGCTCACCCAGCCAGATGGCGTTGCGGTCGCCATCGGCCAACACCTGAATTTCGATGTGGCGTGGATTCTCGAGGTACTTTTCCATGTAGACCTCGGGATTGTTGAACGCCGCCGCTGCTTCAGTTTTCGTCGTAGCAACAGCTGTCAACAGGGCCGCTTCGGTGTAGACCACGCGCATGCCGCGACCACCACCACCGCCCGAGGCCTTGATGATGACGGGATAACCCACTTCGCGAGCAATACGCACGATTTCTGCCGGATCGTCAGGCAAGGCACCGTCCGAGCCGGGAACCACGGGCACACCGGCCTCGATCATGGCTTTCTTGGCCATGACCTTATCGCCCATTGTGCGAATGTTCTCGGGACGAGGGCCGATAAAGACAAAACCGCTCTTTTCGACACGATCAGCGAAGTCCGCATTCTCAGCCATAAAGCCGTAGCCAGGGTGAATGGCTTCCGCATCGGTGACTTCCGCCGCCGAGATGATGGCAGGCATGCTCAGGTAGCTGTCACGGGCCTGGGCTGGGCCAATGCATACGGCCTCGTCAGCCAGACGCACGTATTTGGCACCACGATCTGCTTCAGAATAAACGACGACTGTCTTGATACCCATCTCGCGGCAGGCGCGCTGGATACGCAAGGCAATTTCGCCCCGATTGGCGATTAGGATTTTTTCAAACATATCATCAACCGATGATGAACAAGGTCTGACCGTATTCCACCGGCCCGCCGTTTTCAACCAGGATTTCCTTGATCACGCCGGACTTGTCGGCTTCGATCTCGTTGAGCAGCTTCATGGCCTCGATAATGCACAGGGGCTCGCCTTCCTTGACGGTCTGGCCCACTTCCACAAACGGAGCGGCGCCCGGGCTGGGGGCACGATAGAAGGTACCGACCATCGGAGCCTTGACGGCGTGGCCTTCGGGAGCTGCGGGAGCAGCCGGGGCGGCAGGAGCACCGGCGGGCGCCACCACCTGGGCTACAGGAGCCTCAGGGGCGTACACCACGGGAGCGGCCGAGCTTTGCGAAAATTTAACAATGCGAACCTTGTCATCACCTTCGGTGATTTCCAGCTCAGCAATGCCAGACTCGGCGACCAGATCGATCAGGGTTTTGAGTTTTCTAAGATCCATGCGTACTTCCCGCAACGCCGCACTAGCCACTGACTGGGACAGGACGGCATTAAAAAAATATTGGTCAAAAAAACGAAACGAACCGCCTAACTATTCAAAGCGAACCGCAAAGCGGCCTCATAGCCGTACGCCCCTAAACCCACAATGACACCGCAAGCGGTGTCAGAAAGATAGGAGTGGTGGCGGAACGGCTCACGACGGTGAACATTGGACAGATGAACTTCAATAAACGGAATACCGACACCGGCTAGCGCATCCCGTATCGCCACGCTGGTATGGGTATAGGCCCCAGCATTGATCAGGATGAAATCGACACCCTGGTCACGAGCTTGATGAATTCGATCAACGAGCCCGCCTTCGTGGTTACTTTGAAAAAAATGACACTGCGCGCCATGCTGATCGGCCAGCACCCGTAAACCACTGTTGATATCTTCGAGAGTCTGGTGTCCGTAGACATCGGGTTCTCGTGTTCCCAGCAGGTTGAGGTTGGGCCCGTTAAGGACCAGGACATGTTTCGCCATAGCGGATTTTTCGTCAAGACAGACCGCCTTTTTACGCTAAATAACGTCATTTGTCCATAAACCTGCTTGGCTTACAAACAGTTAGGATTGGTTCCATCCCGTTTGGGGCAGGCTGCCCACAGAGCGGAAATTTAACGAAATTAAGCGAAAAAGTCGGCCAGTTAGCGTTGAGCCTTAATAACTTCGTCCAACTTTTCGGGATCTATCTGACCCAAAATCCGTTCGCTGATCCGACCATTGCTGCCAAACACGACCGTAAAGGGCAGGCCGCCCTTTTTATTGCCCACGCTGCGCATCTGTTTCAGACCCGCCGAACCCGCCAGCAAAATATCGTAGCTGACCGGAACGCGTTCCAGAAACTCCGTGACGTTATCGAGCGAGTCCACCGCGATGCCGACAAAGTGCACGTCGGGATAGCGTTCGTGCAGGGCTTGCAGGTCAGGCATTTCCTTGACGCAGGGCGCGCACCAGGTTGCCCAGAAATTCACGACCAGCGGCTTGCCGCTGTAGGCGGACAGCGCACGATCCTCGCCCTGAAGATCTTTGAAGCTTTGCGCCAGAAACGGGTCGGAAGGCAGCAAACTGGCCCATGGGGCAGGATGCAGGGCCAAAAGGCTTGCACACACCAGCGACTGCCGCAGAAAAAGACGCCTACGCATACCGGCTTACACCTGAAAAAATATCATTCAGGGATGATAGCACCGGCCCTCACCAAAGCTCACGCATCAGATCAAACAGTCGTCTAGAATACAGGCCGGAGGATTGTCATGCATATACACATACTAGGAATTTGCGGCACATTCATGGGTGGTCTGGCCCTGATTGCCCGTTCGGCTGGCCATACGGTCACAGGTTGCGACGCCGGGGTTTACCCGCCCATGAGCACCCAACTGGAAGAGCAAGGCATTGCACTGATCGAGGGCTTTGGCGCAGAGCAAACCGAACTGTGTCCTGATCTCTATATAGTGGGTAATGTGGTCACCCGCGGCAATCCCCTGATGGAGGCCATTTTGGATCAGGGCCTGCCTTACACGTCCGGTCCGCAATGGCTGGGCGAGAACATCCTGCACCAGCAGCACGTATTGGCCGTGGCAGGCACACACGGCAAGACTTCCACCAGCTCCATGCTGGCTTGGATTCTGGAGCAGGCCGATCTGTCGCCTAATTTCCTGATCGGTGGCGTGGCCCCTGGTCTGGGCGTCTCGGCGCGCTTCAATCCTGGACAATCCTTGTTTGTGATCGAGGCCGACGAGTACGACACCGCATTTTTCGACAAACGCTCCAAGTTTGTTCACTATCGCCCCCGCACAGCCGTTCTGAACAATCTGGAATACGACCATGCCGATATCTTCCCGGATCTGCATGCCATCCAGACCCAGTTTCACCACCTGGTGCGCACCATTCCTTCCACTGGGCTGATTGTCCGTCCCACCCACACCCCCAGCCTGGATGAAACCCTGGCACATGGTTGCTGGACGCCGGTCGAGCAGTTCGGCCCTGAAGGAGACTGGGACAGCAAAGCGCTGAGTCCCACTTCCTTTGAAGTAAGTTTCAAGGGCCAGCCCCAGGGCATCGTCCACTGGACCTTGACAGGCGAGCACAATCGTCTGAACGCTCTGGCCGCTATTGCTGCCGCCCACCATGTGGGCGTACAGCCTGAGCGGGCTTGTCAGGCATTGAGCCAATTTGCCGGTATCAAGCGTCGCATGGAAGTACGGGGTGTCGTCAAAGACATTACGGTCTACGACGATTTTGCTCACCACCCCACAGCCATTGCCACCACCCTCGCCGGCCTGCGCAGTCAAACCGGTCAATCAAGCCGGATTCTGGCGGTGCTCGAACCGCGCTCCAACACCATGAAGCTGGGCGCCATGGCGGCCCGCCTGCCAGGCTCGCTGGAAGAGGCAGATCTGGTATTTTGCTACGGCGAGACCCAAGGCAAGCACGCGCTGGGCTGGGATGCGGCCAAGGTCCTGGCCCCTTTAGGGGATCGTGCCACAGCGTGGAATGATTTGGATAAAATGGTTCAGGCTATTGTTCAAGCCAGCCAGCCCGGCGATGCCATTGTTGTGATGAGTAACGGCAGCTTTGGTGGCATTCATCAGCGCCTGCTGGATCAACTGTCACGCTGACCCTCTTATCTATATAGCAGGTGCTCCCATGATTCTCTATCTTCACGGCTTTCGTTCCTCGCCTTCGTCCTATAAAGCGCAGCGCCTGAAACAAGCCTTGCAGGACAGAGACATGCTGCACCTGTGGCGCTGCCCGCAATTGCCCGCCAGCCCGGCCCAGGCCATTGCCATGTGTAAACGCATTGTGGATACCGAACTGCAGGCAGGCATGAGCACGGATCAATTATGTGTGATCGGCTCCTCGCTAGGCGGTTACTATGCCAGTCACCTGGCGCAGCACTATCACAGCCGCGCGGTACTGCTCAACCCGGTGGTCTACGCAGGACGGGATCTGGCCACCCAGGTGGGCGAACATGTCTGTTATCACTCGCCCGACCCTTTTCATTTCCTGCCCGACTATGTCGATGAGCTCAACGACATTCATGTCCCACGCCCAAGCGATCCCCAGCGTTTTTATCTGCTGGCCGCCAAAGGCGATGAAGTTCTGAACTGGCGCGAAATGGCGGATTGGTACAAAGGCAGTCAAGGGCAGATTCTGGAAGGCGGCGATCACGGTCTGACCGACTTCGACCCCTGGATCGACGATATTTTGCGCTTTGCCCTGCAACAACCTTAAATCTATTTACCGGATGGCCAGCACCATCCAGATGGAAAATCATGTACGTCCTTTTTGAAGACAGCGGTAATTTCAAAGCAGAAAAAATATTTTCTGACAGCGATACCACCATGCAGGTGGAATCCGCGTCTGGCAAGCGCAGCAAAATCAAGAAAAACAGCGTTCTGTTTACATTCGATCAGCCAGCCCCTGCAGAGCTTCTGGAAAAAGCCCAGGCCCTGGCCGACTCGCTGGATATCAATTTCTTGTGGGAATGCGCACCGCAGGACGAATTTGAGGCGGCCGAACTGGCCCAGGAGTATTTTGGCCACCCTCCCAGCGCCATCGAAAAAACCGGCACCATTTTTGCTCTGCACAGCGCACCGGCCTACTTCCATCGTCGGGGCAAGGGACTGTATCGCCCCGCTCCCCCGGAAATCCTGCAAGCCGCTTTGGCCGCCATTGAAAAGAAGCGTCTGCAGCAAGAACAGATTCAAACCTGGGCCGAGCAGATGATCAAGGGCGAGTTGCCAACCGAAGTGGCAGCCAAAGCGGGGACCTTCCTGACCCAGCCGGACAAAAACACGCTGGAGTGGAAAGCCTTCGATCAAGCCCAGAAGGAACTGGGTGTCAGCACCGAGAAACTGCTGCTCTCGCTGGGCGCCTGGTCCAACCCCCTGACCTTGCATCAGCATCGCTTTTTAACCGCTCATTTTCCCAAAGGCACCGGCTTTCCGGCAATCTGCCTGCAAAACTGGGGCCAGGACCTGCCCGAAGCGGATGTCATTGCGTACTCCGTGGACGATGCCAATACGATTGAGATTGACGACGCCTTGTCGGTCCAGCATCCCGAGCCGGGCCGACTGCGGGTGGGTGTCCACATTGCCGTACCGTCTTTGGCGATGAGCCGTGGCAATGAAATCGACCAGATCGCCCGCAATCGCATGGCAACGGTTTACACGCCAGGCTACAAGATTCCCATGCTGCCGCCTGAGCTGATCGCGCATTTCTCACTGGACCAGGGTCAAACACGCCCTGCCTTGTCCCTGTATGTGGATGCCGACATCAGCACAGGTGAAATCCTGTCCCACCAAACCCGCCTGGAACGCATCACCGTGGCGGGCAACCTGCGCCAGCATGAACTGGACCCGCTGATCAGCGAAGCGGCCCTGGCCGACGAAAACGCCGAGCTGCCTTATGCGCAGTGGCTGCGTCCGCTGTGGAATTTCTCCCGCCAACTGTCGGCCCAGCGCGAGGCAGTACGGGGCAAACCGGAAAACAACAACCGGGTGGAATACAGCTTTGAACTGGAAGGCCCGCACGATGACCCGAATTCCATCATCCGGCTGGTGCCGCGTGTGCGCAATGCTCCGCTCAGCCTGCTGGTGGCCGAATACATGATCCTGGCCAATCAGCTCTGGGGTGGCCTGCTGGCCGAACATAATGTGCCCGGTATCTATCGTTCCCAGCAATTCATGCGCACGCGCATGTCCACCACGCCCGGCCCGCACGAGTCCATTGGTGTACCGCAATACATCTGGTCCACCTCGCCGCTGCGCCGCTATGTGGACCTGATTAATCAAGGACAAATCCTGGCGGCCGCCCAGCATGGCATCTCGGCACGTCTGGCAGCCCCTTTCCAGCCCAAGGATGCAGACCTGTATGCCATTATTGGCGCCTTTGAATCGCAATACACCCAGTGGGCGGATTACCAGTCCTCTCTGGAGCGTTTCTGGTGCCTGCGCTGGTTGCAGCAAAACGACATCAAGCAAGTTCAGGCCAGCTTCATCAAGGAGGATCTGGTGCGCTTGACTAACGCCCCTCTGGTTCTACACGTTCCTGGCCTGCCGGCGCTGGAGCGAGGTCAGGAGGTGACCCTGGATCTGCTGTCGTTTGACGAACTGGCCTTGACCGTAGAGGCCCGTTTGCGCTCGGTCGCGACGGCCGACTGACAGCCATGAGCAAGCTTGAGCGCCTCAACCTGCCCAAAGATTATTTGTGGCTGGCGATCGCTCTTTCCGCCCTCATTCATCTCGTGCTGATTTTCTGGCCTGCCCGGCCACCCGCCCCGGCTGCCGACTCCCGTCTGGACGTGGCTCTGGTCAATTTCAGCACCGACTCCGTGCCTTTGAGTCCCCAGTTGCTGGCGCAGCTCAATCTGGATGGCGGCGGGGATCACCTGCAAGGTCAGGCCAGCAATCCTTTGCCGCTGAGCGACCCCAATCTGCCCAATCGACTGGTCCTTGAAGCCTTGCGGGCCCGTCAGCAAAGTCTGGAAGCCGAGCAGCAACGTCTGCTGGGCGAACTGGAGAGCCGCGATAAGGCTCCGCCCTCGACACCTCGTACGGAGTATATCGGCGCATCACTGGAGCCCGGTCCAGATGATCAGGATCTGGAGCCGCAACGTCACAACAGTCAGTTGGCCATGCTGCGCGAGCAGATTCGGGAGCAGCAGCGCCAGCCGCGTTATCACTATGTCGGGCCCAGTGCCAAGGCCAGTGAACAAGCGCGCTACCTGGACCAGTGGCGAGAGAAGATCGAACAAACCGGCACACGCCACTACCCGCGGCAAGACGGAATACAGCTCTACGGTCAGCTCCAAATGACCGTGTATATACGGCGAGATGGCAGCCTGCTGCGCGCTCAGATTACTCAGCCTTCCGATCAGCCCGCCCTGAATCTGGCGGCACGACGTATTGTGGAGCTGGCCGCCCCCTTTGCGCCCTTGCCCGAACAACTGGCCCCGAACGCAGATGTGCTTGTGATTACCCGCAGTTGGCACTTCACCCGTGACGGACTCAATATGCAGGGTGGGGATGGGCAGTAAGGCTGTATTGCCCATGGCAAACAGAAGCGAAGCCAGACCCTGGGGTAAAATACGTGGTTTCAGCCTTGGTGCTGACACCTGACAACACGACAAGCATCGCTTAACCATGCCCGACACGACTTCTGTCCAGCGCTACGGCGTTATTGGTCACCCCATCGAGCACAGCCGCTCCCCACAAATCCATGCCCAATTTGCCAGCCAGTTCAATCTGGCCCTGAGCTATGAGCGGATTTTGGCCCCCCTCGATGGTTTCGCCTCCACCGTAGAGCAGTTCTTCAAAACGGGCAGTGGCCTGAACGTGACTTTGCCGTTCAAGGAACAAGCCTACGAACTGGTGGGCCCACGCCTGAGCCGCCGGGCCCGCATGGCAGGGGCCGTCAATACGCTATGGCTGGAGGACGGGCAACTGCATGGATGCAATACCGACGGCGTGGGTTTGTGTTCGGATCTTCTGCGTGTTGGCCACAACCCGGAGGGCAAGCGCATCTTGCTGATCGGTGCGGGCGGCGCCTCACGTGGGGTCGTGTTTCCCTTGCTGGAGGCTGGCTGCGAGCTGCTGCACATCATCAATCGCACCAGTGCCAAAGCCTATGAAATCCGCGAGCAGGTAGTGGCTCTGGACCCGGATGCCTCGCGCCGCCTGAGTGCAGGCGGGCTGGACGACCACTGCGGTGACTGGGATATCGTCATCAATGCCACCTCGGCCAGTCTCAATCAGAATCTGCCCGACCTGCCCGATGCCCGCTACCGCAGCCACTCGCTGGCCTACGATATGTTTTATGCCAGCGAGCCCACCGCCTTTATGCGGGCCGCCCAGCAGGCAGGCGCCACACAGAGCAGAGATGGTCTGGGCATGCTGGTGGGCCAAGCTGCCGCCAGCTTTCAGATCTGGCATGGCTTGCAAGCCGATGTCGAACCCGTGCTGGCCGCCTTGCGCCAGGACCTGGGACAAATCTGACGTGCGTCGCCTCCTGGTCCATCCCTGGAAACTGGCCGGCCTGGCCGTATTAACCCTGGCCGCCGCCGTTCTGCTCTATCAGATTGCCCTGTTTGTGATGGTGCTCTGGTATAGCGTGGTGCCCCCACGGATGACCTCCTTCATGGCGGCAGAGCAAGGTCAGTTGCGCAGCTCCGATGCCGATGCAAAACTGCGCTACCAATGGGTGCCTTACGACAAGATCAGCGCCAACCTGAAGCGCGCGGTCATCGCCTCCGAAGACTCGAACTTCCTGAATCACTCGGGGGTTGAATGGGATGCCATTCGTAAAGCGTGGGAATACAACCGACGCCAATCAGAAAAAGGCTCGACCCGTCGGCGCGGGGGCTCAACCATCTCCCAGCAATTGGCCAAAAATCTGTTTCTGTCAGAGTCTCGCAGTTATTTGCGCAAAGGACAGGAACTGATTCTGACCTATATGATTGAAACCGTCATGAGCAAGGAGCGTATTCTGGAGCTGTATCTGAACGTGGCTCAGTGGGGTGAAGGCGTATTTGGAGCCCAGGCGGCGGCGCGCCACTATTTCAAGACTGATGCCGCCACCCTTAGCGCCATGCAGGCCGCCCGGCTGGCAGGCATGCTCCCCAACCCAGCCTATTATGACAAAAACCGTAACAGCGCCTATTTGCAGTCGCGCACTCGCACCATCAGTCAACGCATGCGTCAAGTCGCTATTCCCTGACTGCAATCCGCATTTTTGTTAAGCTAGCCACGTCTTTCCTGGGCCCTATTTTCATGCGCACCGCTCGCCGCTATCTTGCTTCCGAAATCTATCGCTCCAGCGCCGTGGTGCTGCTTGCACTGCTGGGCCTGTTCACCTTTTTCGCCCTGATCGAAGAACTGGACAAAGTCGGCTCCAAATTCACCCTGGCCAATCTGTTCTACATCCAGGCGCTGGAATTGCCGACTCGTTTGTACGACCTGCTGCCCATTGGCTTGCTCATTGGCGCCACCCTGGCCCTGGCCAGCCTTGCCCAACGCAATGAGCTGGTGATTCTGCGCGCCTCGGGGGTCAGCGGCCTGCATATGATGATGATGCTCTGGACCATTACCTTGCCACTGGTGGCCGGTGCTTTTGTCCTGTCCGAGTATGTCACGCCCATGGCCGAGATCAAATCCAGCGAGCAAGGCATGGCCTTGCTGGGACGGTCGGGTAGCGGACGGCTGGAAAGCGGCTATTGGTTCAAAGAGAACAATCCTCAAGGTGGAGTGCGCATCATCAACATTGCCAACCTGCAAGGCGACGGCAAAGTAAGTGATGTCAGCGTGTTCGACTTCTCGGACGGACAACGCTTAAACGCCATGATGCAGGCACCGAGCGGGCAATTTCACAAAAACCAGCTGGACTTGCAAGACGTCACCGAAACGCATGTCAGCGAGCAGTCACACACCGTCCTGAGCCAGGACAAAGCCCCTGAGCAAGCGCTGGTGAAAATTGAAAAGCGCCCCACCCTGACGCTGACCACTACGCTAACCCCGGACCGACTGATCGCGCGCGTCGTCACGCCCGAACGCATGTCCATTCTGGATTTGAAGGACTATATTGGTTATCTGGACGCCAACAAACTGCAAACCAAACGTCAGGTTGTAGCGCTGTGGCGCAAAGTTGCCTATCCGTTCACCTTGCTGGTCATGATTACCATTGCCGCACCCATCGGCTTTATGCAGACACGCCATGGCGGTGTGGGCACCAAGGTCTTTACCGGCATTTTACTGGGCGTGGGCTTTTTCATGATCAACCAGCTTGCCTTGAACGTGGCCATGCTCAGCAATCTGGCACCCTGGGTCACCGCTCTGGTACCGAATCTGATCGCCATGGCGCTGGCCTTGAGCGCTCTTATCCTGATGGAAAACCGGCACAACCGGCGACGTCGCAAACCCAGTGCAACACATTAAACCATGTCTTTAGCTACTTCCCCTGCCATCTGGGCAATTGGTGATGTTCAGGGCTGCTGCCGCCCCCTGGACAGCTTGCTCGGCCATCCGGATGTGGCCGCTGACAGCCAGGCCACTTTCTGGTTTGCTGGCGATCTTGTCAACCGTGGCCCCGACTCTCTGGGTGCTCTGCGCCTGATTCGCTCCCTGGGGGAGCGCGCTGTTTGCGTGCTGGGTAACCATGACATTCACTGCCTGGCGGTTGCCGCCGGGGTACGTAAATCCAGCAAGCAAGATACGCTGCAGGACTTGCTGGCTGCGCCCGACGCCCAGGAGCTACTGGACTGGTTGCGCCATCAGCCCCTGGCCCATTACGAACACGGGCATTTGATGGTTCATGCAGGGGTTCATCCAGCCTGGAGTCCCGAGCAGACACTGGAATATGCACAGGAGCTGGAAACATTGTTGCGTGCCGATGACTGGCAGCACACGATCATCGAACTGTTTGGCAACAAACCGGATCGCTGGGAAGCAGGGCTCAAAGGCTACGACCGGCTACGCGCCATTGTCAGCACCCTGACCCGCATGCGCATGTGCGACGCAGCCGGACACATGGATTTCAAGCACAAAGGCGCCCCCGATGCCGAATCAGGCTTGCTGCCCTGGTATGAGTTACCGCAACGTGCCTGCGCTCAGGTGCCCATCATTTTTGGTCATTGGTCTACGCTGGGCTTGTTGAACACCCCTACGCTCATCAGCCTGGATACCGGTTGCGTCTGGGGCCGACAACTCAGTGCAGTCCGCCTGCAAGACCGGCACCTGGTTCAGATTCACTGCCCGGAAAGCAAAAAACCCGGTTAACGCGCTGGGCCGGCGTCAGCAGCCGACTCGTGACAAACCACTGCGCGTATCCGCTCGCGGGCCTGATGGGCCGTTTGTGAGCGCCCCCATTGCGTGCAGGAGAGCGCGGGCATCACATCCAGAAAGTGGCAGTGCACAGACACATGGCGAGCACTGAGCAGGACCCAGATGTTGCCTACCAGGGACTGCTCGCCCACAAAGGCAAAACGCTCACTGCGCCGTCCCTGATGCTCAAACACCAGCGCCACAGGCTGAATATCCACATTCAGGCTGATCGCTGTCTCAAACAAGCTGGCATGAAACGGTCGCACCTCCCACCCCGTGGAGGTGGTGCCTTCGGGAAACAGACCTACCGCGTCGCCCCGTTCGAAACAAACCGCCATTTGCTGGCTAACAATCTGAATGGCCCGACGTTGGCCACGTTCAATGAACACCGTTCCCGCGCCAGCAACCAGCCAACCGATCACGGGCCAGCGACGGATATCACTTTTTGCAATGAAGGAAGTGCAGCGCACGCTGTTGAGCACAAAAATGTCCAACCATGAAATATGGTTGGACACATAAAGCACGGAGCGATCCTGAACCGCCTGACCATGCAGGATGACGCGCACACCGCAAATAGTCATCAACAGGCGGGACATGCGTAGCACCATCAGACGGCGTCCGCCGGAGCGCAAGACGGGAAAAAGCAGGCCAACACTGAACAGGCCGACCACAATCCACACGATCAGAGCGACAGCACGCCAACTAAAACGAAATAAACTAATCAAAAGGCTGCAACCTTGTAGAGAGCTCAAGCCGCAGGCAGGCTATCCAGATATCGCTGCAGGATCACGCACGCTGCCATGGCATCATCATCGTCATTATTGCCCAGCAATTCTTGAGCCTCCATGCTGGAGCCCCGCTCATCGACCAGGTCTACCGCAACGCCATAACGACCGTGCAACTGGTTGGCAAAACGTCGACACCGCAGCGAAGCATACTGTTCGCCACCGTCCAGGGTCAAAGGCAAGCCGACCACAACCCGATCGGGCTGCCATTCCTTGAGTAAAGCCTCAATAGCCGCAAAGCGCTGCTCCCGTGTAACGGGCCGCAAAATCGTATAAGGCCGGGCCTGACGCGTCAAGGTATTGCCCAATGCAACGCCAATTTTTTTCAGGCCATAGTCAAAAGCCAGCAAGGTCTGTGCCGAGCTGGCCGTTGATGGTGTGTCGTGTTCAGGCATGGCCTGCCGCACCTGTCAGAGTAAAAGGACTGATTCCCAACAGGGCCAGGGCGCGATCATACCGCTCCCCAACAGGCGTGGAAAACAAGATTTCATGAGTCGCCTTGATGCTCAGCCAGGCATTATCGGCCATCTCGCTTTCCAGCTGACCGGCGCCCCATCCGGCATAACCCAGGGTCACCAGCATGTGGACCGGTCCCTTTCCCTGTGCCACATCCTGCAAGACATCGCGGGATGTGGTCAGGGTCAGATCGCCCACCCCCAGGCTGGAGGTATAGGTTTTATCCGAGTCATGCAGCACAAAGCCGCGATCCGTCTGTACCGGCCCACCGAAGTACACCGAGGTTCCGGCCAGATCGGCGCGTTTATCCACATCAACCTCGATGCGCGACAACAGCTCAACCAGACTCAGATCTGTTGGTCGATTGATGACCAGGCCCAAAGCACCTTGTTCATTATGTTCACAGACATAAATCACCGTGTCGGCCAAGCTGCCCGATACCACACCGGGCATGGCAAGTAACAGGTGGTGCGTAAGATTAGCGCTTTCTTGGATTAGCGGGGACTGGCTAGTGGCACTCATACACACCTCCCGTCAAAACAAACCACCTTGGAACCTGAAATGATCACACCTGGATCATTTCGAAGTCTTCCTTACGAGCGCCGCATTCGGGACAGACCCAGTTTGGAGGGACATCTTCCCAACGTGTGCCCGGTGCAATGCCTTCTTCAGGCAAACCCGTTTCTTCATCATAAATCCAGCCGCAAATCAGGCACATCCACGTACGCATAGTATTCCTACTGTATTTGTAAACATAGTCCGATCCGCGTGCAAATCGGGGCAATCCATTAAAATGGGGTTCATATTACTAAATTACTCAACCCGTGACATCCAGAGCCTTGTCGGCCCTGCCGGTGTATCCAAGATAAGATGGCTGCTGAAATCAAAAATTCAAGTCCTGCCCTGGCGCTCGTGCTGGCCCCTTATGATCCCAGTGGCGGCGCCCATCTGCCGGCAGATGCTCTCACTGGTGCCCGTCTGGGCTGCCATATCGTCAGTGTGCCCACCGCCTTGCTGGTACGCGACAGCGCGCAGCAGGAAAACATCCAGACGCTGGCCGAGGACATCGCCGATGACCAGGCACGTTGCCTGCTGGAAGACATGAACATTCAGGCCATCAAGTGCGGCCCCGTTTACAGTCCTGAAATCGCCAGCATGGTTGCCGAGCTGTGTTCCGACTACCCGGAGCTGCCTTTGGTCCTGCACCTGAGCGCCATGCCCACTGGCCTGGACGAGCTGGACGCGGACGACGCCCTGGACGCCAGTTTACGCCTGCTTTTACCACTGAGCTCCTTATTGTTGATCGACCACCCCAGCCTGGAGCGCTGGCAGGCCGACGAGCTGTTGGGCGACACGCCCGACGCCGTGGAAACCTTGCTGAACAATGGGGCCAATGCCGTGCTGGTGACGGGCGTACCGGGCACAGCCGGGCAATGGCACACCCGTTTCCAGGGTCATCATGGCCGTCTGGATTACAGCATGCCGCTCGATGGTGGCGTGCGTCAGCAGGATATCGACAGTTTGCTGGCTACAGCCTGCCTGAGCTTTCTGGCCCAGGGTCATGAGCTGGATAACGCGGTAGAATCAGCCTTGTTGCACCTGCAGGAACGTGCCGGTGACACTTTTCAGCCCGGTATGGGCCACCGCCTGTTCAACCCTGTTGCTCCCCAAAATGACTGACGCCACCTCCCTGCGCTTTCCTGCCGGTCTTTACGGCATTACTCCCGAATGGGACGACACAGCCCGCCTGCTGAACGCAGTGCGCGCCGCTCACGAGGGTGGTTTGCAGGTCTTGCAGTTTCGCCGCAAAAACGGCCCGGAACCCATCCGCCAGCAACAACTCAAAGAGTTGGTCAAGCTGTGCCTGTCTTTGGATCTGCCGCTCTTGGTCAACGATCACTGGAGTTGGGCGCAAGAGTTTGATGTGCAAGGCGCGCACCTGGGCAAAAGCGATGGCGACCTGAGGCAGGCACGCCAGGCTCTGGGACCGCAAGCCCTGCTGGGACGCTCGTGCTACAACAGTCTGGACCTGGCGCGCCAGGCTCTGGCTGACGATGCAGACTACATTGCCTTTGGTGCCATGTATCCGTCCAGCGTCAAACCCGAAGCGCCCCCGGCAGAACTGGATACCTTGCGACAAGCACGACAGCTTTGCCAAGAACAAGAACACGAGGGACGGCGTGCCGCCATTGTGGCCATCGGCGGCATCACACCCGAGAAAATGCCCGAACTGCTGCAAGCAGGCGTCGATAGCGTTGCCGTTATCAGCAGCCTGTTTGAGACCAGCGATATACGCGCCACGGCGCAACGCTTTACCGACTACTTTCACGCCCAGGCCCCCTCGCGCTTTATGCGCTGATCTTTTGCCTGGCCCCGACCTTTTACCTCTGGATTTTTGCCTCATGTCCCGTAATTCCGAACTTTTTGAACGTGCCTGCAAAGTCATCCCCGGCGGCGTCAACTCGCCCGTCCGCGCCTTCGGTTCTGTGGGTGGCACACCTTGTTTTATCGAACGCGCCCAAGGCCCTTACATCTGGGATGCAGACGGCCAGCGATACACGGACTACGTGGGTTCCTGGGGCCCGGCCATTCTGGGCCACTCCGATCCGGACGTGATCAAAGCGGTACAGGACGCTGCCGTACACGGCCTGTCCTATGGGGCGCCCACCGAAGGCGAAGTGGTTCTGGCCGAAACGCTGACCAAGATGCTGCCATCCATCGAGCAGGTTCGTCTGGTCAGCTCGGGCACCGAGGCCACCATGAGCGCCATTCGTCTGGCCCGTGGCTTTACCGGCCGCAACACCATCATCAAATTCGAAGGCTGCTACCATGGCCACGCCGACAGCCTGCTGGTCAAAGCCGGCTCCGGCTTGCTGACCTTTGGCAACCCCACCTCCGCCGGCGTGCCGGCCGAGTTTGTCGGTCACACCCTGGTTCTGGACTACAACGATCTGGACGCCGTGCGCGATGCCTTCAAACAGAAAGGCAGCGAAATCGCCTGCGTTATCGTTGAGCCCTTTGCCGGCAATATGAACCTGGTCCGCCCAGCCCCCGGTTTCCTGGAAGGCTTGCGCGAGCTATGTACCGAGTATGGCGCCGTGCTGATTTTTGACGAGGTCATGACAGGCTTTCGCGTGGGCCCGCAAGGCGTACAAGGCCTGACCGGCATTCGTCCTGACCTGACCACACTGGCTAAAGTGATTGGTGGTGGCATGCCCGTAGGCGCTTTTGGTGGTCGCCGCGACATCATGCAATGCGTGGCTCCCGTCGGTGGCGTTTACCAGGCAGGCACCCTATCCGGTAACCCTGTTGCTGTCGCTGCGGGGCTGGCAACCTTGAAGAAACTGGCTCAACCCGGTTTCTATGACACCCTCACAGCCAACACAGCCAACCTGATCCAGGGCCTGAAGACCGCAGCACAAGAAGCAGGCGTTCCTTTTACGGCAGACCATCAGGGCGGCCTGTTCGGCATCTACTTCAGCGAAAACGTTCCTACGTCCCTGGCCGAGGTCTCGGCTGGCGACATCGAACGCTTCAAGCAGTTCTTCCACGCCATGCTGGACAAGGGGGTGTACTTTGCCCCCTCAGCCTTTGAAGCCGGTTTTGTGTCGGTGCAGCATACCGCCGATATTACCGACGCGACGGTGCAAGCCGCCCGTGAGGTCTTTGCCTCCTTCAAGAACTAGTACGCCGGATGCAAAAAAGCGGGCCTGAGCCCGCTTTTTTTTTCCTGAAAGAATCAATGCTGTGCCATTTGGCGCAGCACAAATCGCTGCAACTTCCCTGTCTCGGTCCGAGGCAAAGAAGTCACAAACTCAATCGCGCGTGGGTACTTGTAAGGCGCGGCATTCTCTTTCACAAAATCCTGCAGCTTCTTTTTCAAGTCATCGCTGGGCGTAAAGCCAGGCTTGAGCACGATGAAAGCCTGCACGATCTGGCCCCGTTCTTCATCCGCGGCGCCTACCACTCCACACTCTGCCACCGCCTCATGTTTGAGCAAGGTGCCCTCCACCTCCGGGCCGGCAATGTTGTAGCCCGAAGAAACAATCATGTCGTCGTTACGGGCCTGATAGTAAAGGTAGCCGTCCTCGTCCATCTTGAAGGTATCACCCGGGAAGTTCCAGCCGCCCTGGACAAACTGCTTCTGACGTTCGTCGTTCAAATACTTGCAACCGGTGGGGCCTTTGACCGCCAGGCGTCCCACCGTGCCCACCGGCACCGGATTCAGATCATCATCCAGAATCGTGGCGACATACCCAGGCACCACCTGACCAATGGCACCGGGGCGCACTTTCTCGGGCGGGCTGGATACGTACACGTGAATCATCTCCGTGCCGCCTATGCCATCGGTCATCTCAATGCCGCTGGCCTGCTTCCAGAGCTGGCGGGTTGCATCGGGCAACGCTTCTCCTGCCGATACGGTGGCCCGCAAACTGGCCAGAGAATAACGATCCACCAAACCGGCCATCTGACGATAAAAAGTAGGCGCCGTAAAGCTCATGGTCACCTTAAAGCGGTCAATCATGCCCAGCAGGTCCGAAGGTGTCAGTCGCTCCAGCAAGACGGTAGAGGCCCCCACCCGCAGTGGAAAGCAAAGCAGACCACCCAGACCAAAGGTAAAAGCCAAAGGCGGAGTACCACACACCACGTCATCCGGTGTCAAACGCAATACATGGCGGGAAAAGGTATCGCACATCGCCAGCACATCACGATGAAAATGCATGCAGCCCTTGGGCTGACCGGTCGTGCCGCTGGTGAACGCAATCAGGCACACATCATCAGCCGCCGTATCGCACGCCGTGAAATCCTCAGGTTTGTCAGCCAACAAGGCCTCCAGACCCTGGGCGCTCTCATCGTTAAAGCACAGCAGTTGCTTCAGGACAGGGGTGTAGGAATCATGAGCGGCATCCATGCAATGCTCCAACTCCTGACGCAGACGCTCATCGCACAGAGCGGCATGAATCTGGGCCTTGTCCAAAATGGTCTTGAGCTCCACCGCACGCAGCAAAGGCATGGTGGGGACGGTAACCAGACCCGCCTTGATACTGGCCAGCCAGCAGGCCGCCATCATGGGGTTGTTGGGACCGCGCAGCAATACCCGGTTGCCGGGCACCAGTTTCATGTCCTCAAGCAGAACATGCGCAATACGATTGGTCAGCACGTCCAGCTCTTTGTAGGTCAGACTGCGATTTTCCTCGCCCTGAGCCCACTGTATGGCCACGCGGTCACCATGCCCTGCTGCGACCTGCTCCCCCAACAGCGCCACGGCGCAATTGAAACGAGCGGGGTAGTCCACATCCGGATTTCCCTCCAGCAACATGTCTGGCCACCACTCCATGGGGGGCAGATTGTCGCGTGCAAAGGTATCAAGGTGCGCTGAACGTTCCATCCTTATCTCCTGCGTAGATTACGCCCCACTCAGGCGTAGACCCTGCTGCATCAAAGGCATCGGCCAAAATTGGCAAGGTCTATATTGTTTAGTTCTAAAGGATATTAGCAAAAAAAACCTCTCGACATCAGCCATACCGACTACGGGTTATCCGCAGTAGCGCATCCTCACCCACTATTTAAACCCGTATCCTGACATCGCTCGAGCTCGCTTCGGGCGGCAACCCACGCATAGGAAAATAAATAATAAATTTCGGCTGGTCAAAAACCAATCCATGTACGCCGCACTTTTTTTCAATTAAGAAAAATTTACGGTAGACATTATTTTTGAAACAAAAAAAGTATCAAAAAAAACGGAAAACGGATTATTTTCGTCGGCTACCGTGATGCAAATGTCTTATACTTCAACTAAATAATCACTTGAATTTAGCCAGCTTATAGCCTTGGAGCCGCGTCAAAGCGTCTGCGTAACCGTATTCAAGGCGGTGATCATGAAAGTAAATAACAGACAGAAATTTGCATTTCATTACTCAATGCTTTGTCAACTGGACCTGCGCTTTCAATCAAGTTGATTAATTTAAGCTAAAAACGAATTTACTTTGATCTGTCGCAATGTCAAACTTCGAACCAGCCCCTAAGATACCTTCCAAGCTAACCCAGCTTGCTCATGGCTGCGGTCTGCGTCCTTCAAAGCTAAACATTTTGGACATGCACCATTAAGGCAAGCTATCTATGATCATGAACGATATCCCCGCTTCCGCCGTCGCCGATGCTGCTCCCGACTTGGAAAGCCGTGCCCACAGCGATGACCACTTCGACACCCGTCTGTGGTTACGCTTGATGGCCTGCACCAATCTGGTTGAAGGCGAAATTCGTAGTCGTCTGCGTACCGAACACGCCACTACCCTGCCCCGTTTTGACCTGATGGCTCAATTGCAGCGCCAGCCCGCGGGCATGAAAATGAGCGAACTGTCCCGCCACCTGATGGTCACCAACGGCAATATCACAGGCATTACGGATCAGCTGGAAAAAGAGGGTCTGGTCGAACGCATCAAGGTACTCACCGACCGCCGCAGCTCCCTGATCCGCCTGACGCCCAAAGGCAAGCGCCAGTTCAAGAAAATGGCAGCTTCCCACGAGCAATGGCTGCAGGAGATGTTTGCCAACCTGTCGGACAAGGCGCGCGTCAACCTGTTTGAAGCCTTGGGTGAACTCAAACTGATTACCCGCAACAACGTGGCAATGGCCTCTCGCGAGAACTGACACCCCCACGCGACCAAAGATATGCTCAGGCGGCTCAAAGCAAGTATCATTATTGCTTTGAGCCGCCTTTAACATTGTTTTTCGGATCGCGTCATGGCCGTCAATCTGTTCATCCCCTCTGAATCTGACATTCACCCCGTTGCCGGTGTCAAAATCGGCATTGCCGAAGCCGGTATTCGCAAGGCCAACCGACGCGACCTGACCGTGTTTGAACTGGCCCCTGGCACCAGCGTAGCCGGTGTCTTTACCACCAACCGTTTCCGCGCCGCTCCCGTTCAGGTGTGCGAAGCGCATCTGGCTACCCACGATGGCATCCGCGCCCTGGTAATCAATACCGGCAATGCCAACGCCGGTACCGGTCAGGCAGGTCTGGAAAAAGCCCAGCAAACCTGCAAGGAAACAGCGCGTCTGTTAAATATTCTGCCTCAGCAGGTCCTGCCCTTTTCCACCGGCGTAATTCTGGAGCCGTTGCCCATGGATCGCCTGCTGGGTGCCCTGCCCGCAGCGGTCAGCGATCTGTCGGACAACAACTGGTTCAATGCTGCCCACAGCATCATGACCACCGACACCCAGCCCAAAATCGTGTCTCGCCAAATCCAGCTCTCGGGCAAAACGGTCACCCTGACGGGTATCAGCAAGGGTGCAGGCATGATTCGCCCCAATATGGCCACCATGCTGGGTTATCTGGCCACCGATGCCGGTATTGCTCCCGAATTGTTGCGCGATATGTGCCGTCTGGCGGCAGACCGCTCTTTCAACCGCATTACGGTTGATGGCGACACCTCCACCAACGACTCGTTCATCATCATGGCAACCGGCCAAAGCGGTGTCACAGTAGAGTCGATTGCAGACCCGAACTACAACACCTTGCTGGACGCCCTGGTGGACGCCTCGCGCGAACTGGCCCAGAAAATCGTGCGTGACGCCGAAGGCGCCACCAAGTTCATGACCATTCAGGTTGATGACGCCGGCTCCAGCGAAGAAGCACTGAAAGTGGCTTACGCGATTGCTCACTCGCCTCTGGTTAAAACCGCCTTCTTTGCCTCCGATCCGAACCTGGGCCGCATTCTGTGCGCCATTGGTTACGCAGGCATCACAGATCTGGACGTGAGCAAACTGCGTCTGTGGCTGGGGGATGTGCTGGTAGCGGTGGACGGCGGACGCAACCCCGAGTACCGCGAAGAAGACGGTCAGCGCGTCATGAAGGAAGCCGAAATTCTGGTTCGTGTCTCCCTGGGTCGCGGCCAACATAGCGAGACGGTCTACACCTGCGACTTCTCGCACGAGTACGTCACCATTAACGCCGATTACCGCTCCTGATAAAAAAACCGTCTTCCCCTGACGGGCGAAGACGGCTTGGTGTTTCAGACGGGCCCGCCTCAAGTGGGCCTGCTCTATTTCTTGGCCATGCCCTTGATAAGCGAGAGCACCGCCAGAATCAGGAACACGACAAACAGGATCTTGGCAATCGAAGCAGCACCAGCGGCAATACCTCCAAAACCCAGCACAGCCGCGACAATGGCAACAATAAAAAAGATTACGGCATAGTAAAGCATACGATTCTCCTCATCATCAGTACGTACAGGATCAACACTTTGTCTGGCAGGCCGTGACGGCTTCAATCATCAGGTTCCAGACAAAAAACCGGGCCCCGCCTCACTAGCGGTCGTACTTGTCATAGAAATCTTTTACTTCACGCTCCGCCTCTTCGCGGGTGCGGCCATAGCGCTCTTGGACCAGACCCGCCAATTGGGTGGCGTCGCCTTTCATCTTGGCCCAGTCGTCATCCGTAATTTCCCCCCAGACACTGCGGGCCTTGCCGGCCAGCTGTTTCCATTTGCCTTCGATCGTGTCCTTATTCATACGCTTCCCCTTATCAGGTTCGAAAAATAAATGACTTACGCTCTGTGAACGCAACGCCTCTACCCTAGCGGAAGCCTTCTGGCCCAAAGGCCACAGAATGAGGAAAAGTGTAAGCGTTTGGGGCAAGCGACAATTTTGCGTGAATCGGGGTCCCTGCCCTGCCTGCGCCGGTTCAGTGACAATCCGGCAGGGCCATCTCCCCCCTGACCGAGGAAAGGATTGGATGCAAAATACTGACAGGCGAAGGCCCAAACCATTGACAGTAAAGCCTTTTTATCCTATTATTTTTTGCTTGGCATTTTGCGTGTCAAGATTTTTTTATGTTAGAGGGCATGGCTTTGGCTGAAACTAGCCTTATCCACCATGCCTTTTTGACTCTCTTTAAGGGATTCCCTATGTACGCGGTTATAAAAACCGGCGGTAAGCAATATCGCATTACTGCTGGCCAAAAACTCAAAATAGAACAGATACCGGCAGACATTGGGCAAGAAATTTCGCTTGACCAGGTTCTGTCCGTCGGCGAAGGTGAAGCACTGCAAATCGGTGCTCCTTTCGTTGCTGGCGCTGTGGTCAAAGCTACTGTTCTTGCGCAAGGCCGTCACGACAAGATCAAGATTTTCAAAATGCGCCGTCGCAAGCACTACCGCAAAACGCAAGGCCATCGTCAAAACTACACCGAAATCCGCATCGAAGCGATCAACGCCTAAGTTGTTGCTGAAAGCGAATCTGGTATTTTCTTCATCTAGGAGCTAAAGAAATGGCACAGAAGAAAGGCGGCGGCTCTACGCGGAACGGCCGTGACTCACAGGCCAAACGTCTGGGCGTTAAAGTCTACGGCGGTCAGGTAATTTCGGCTGGCGGCATTATTGTTCGTCAGCGCGGCACTCAGTTTCACCCCGGCGTGAACGTGGGCATTGGCAAAGACCATACCCTGTTCTCTCTGGTTGATGGCAAAGTTAAATTTTCCATCACCGGTGCACTGAACAAGCGTACCGTTTCGGTCGTTGCTGCCGAATAAGCACTCGCTCACCGCGTAGTTGCCACGAAAAGCCCTGCCGCCTTAGGCAGGGCTTTTTTCATGTACGGCCATCGTGCCCCCCTGCCCTCGCGCCTATCCGACCTGGCCAGTCTCCCTACGGCCACAGCAAGAGATTAAAAACCGGTCACTCTCACCGCACATACCGGCAGATAAGCCAATCTCCTATACACTAAGCAATTGGGGTTTTTGTTTAAAATGGTCTGTTCCCAGACCAGCAGCCCATACGGTTCTGCGGCCCCTGGACCTATACAGAACTCATCACCATGAAATTCGTAGACGAAGCGACCATTGAAGTGGTCGCAGGCAAAGGTGGAAACGGCGCTGCCAGTTTCCGCCGAGAAAAATTTATTGAGAAAGGTGGCCCCAACGGCGGCGACGGTGGACGTGGCGGCAGCATTTACGCTGAGGCCGACCGTAACGTCAACACCTTGATCGACTACCGCTACGCCCGCCTGCACCGCGCTCGCAACGGCGAAAACGGCCGTGGGTCCGACCAGTATGGGGCGGGTGGCGAAGACATTACCCTGCGTGTGCCGGTAGGCACCATGATTTTCGACGCCGAAACCGGCGAGCAGCTGTTTGACATGAAGCGCCACGGCGAACGGGTCACGTTGGCCCAAGGCGGAGCCGGCGGTTTGGGCAACCTGCATTTCAAATCCAGCGTGAACCGTGCGCCGCGTCAATTTACCTATGGCAAGGAAGGCGAACACCGCAAGCTGCGCCTGGAGCTCAAGGTGTTGGCCGATGTGGGCCTGCTGGGTATGCCCAATGCCGGCAAATCCACCCTGATTACCCGTATCTCCAACGCCAAGCCACGCATTGCCGATTACCCGTTCACCACTCTGCACCCCAACCTGGGCGTGGTGCGCTCGTCCGAAGCCCACAGCTTTGTAGTGGCGGATATTCCTGGTCTGATCGAAGGTGCGTCTGAAGGAGCTGGCCTGGGCCACTTGTTCCTGCGCCATCTGACCCGCACCCGTATCCTGTTGCACCTGCTCGATGTCTCCAGTCTGGACCCGGACGAGGATATTGTGGCCAAAGTGGCGGCAGAAGCCCGAGCCATTGTGGAAGAACTGCGCCTGTACAGCGAAGAGCTCTACGCCAAGCCACGCTGGCTGGTTCTGAACAAGCTGGACATGGTGTCCGATCCAGAGGATCTGAAAGCCCGCCTGCTCAAAGAGCTCAATTGGGAAGGTCCTGTTTTCGGCATCTCGGCCTTGACCGGTGTGGGCACTCAGGATCTGGTTTACCAGCTGCAAACCTGGCTGGATCAGGAAAGCCGCAAGGAGCATATCGAACAAGATATTGCCGACGGTACGCATATTTACGACGAGAGGTTTGCTCCAGACTGATCGTGCCACACAGACCCAGGGTCTCACCCCTGGGACTGAACCCCAAAATGCCCGGAAGACGCGGTCCATTCAGCCGCCCTACTCCTGGCATTTTCTCTATTTACTCGCCAAGCGATAGATTTCTGAACTCCTCATGCAGCACTCTTCTCATTCTGAATCGGCCGTTGCGCAGTCGCGCCGACTGGTTATTAAAGTAGGTTCCTCCCTGGTCACCAACGAGGGCAAAGGGATTGACCTGGATGCCGTAGAGCAATGGGCGACCCAGATTGCTCAACTGCATGCCCAAGGCAAGCAACTGGTGCTGGTCTCCAGTGGCGCCATTGCCGAGGGCATGGCCCGTCTGGGATGGCCGCGTCGACCGAAGGCCATGAATGAGTTGCAGGCAGCGGCCGCGGTAGGCCAGATGGGTCTGATACAGGCTTATGAAGTGGCCTTTGCCCGCCACGGTGTGCGCACTGCCCAGATTCTGCTGACCCATGAGGATCTGGCAGACCGCCGCCGTTATCTGAATGCACGCAGCACCATCAACACCTTGCTGGACCTGGGCGTGGTCCCCATCGTGAACGAAAACGACACCGTGGTGACCGATGAAATCCGCGTGGGTGACAACGATACCCTGGGCGCGCTGGTCACCAACCTGATCGAAGCCGAGACCCTGATTATCCTGACCGACCAGGCCGGACTGTACAGCGCCGACCCTCGAAGCAACCCCGACGCACAATTCATCTCGCTGGGTCAGGCGGGTGACCCGACGCTGGAGGCGATGGCGGGCGGCTCGGGCAGCAATATCGGCACTGGCGGCATGATTACCAAGATTCTGGCTGCCAAGCGTGCCGCACAAAGCGGCGGCCACACCATCATTGCCTCGGGCCGTGAAAAGCAGGTGCTCTCGCGTCTGGCCCAAGGGGAGCGCATCGGTACGGAACTGCGTGCCACCCTGCCGGTACGCTCGGCCCGGCAGCGCTGGCTGGTCGACCAGTTGCGCGTGCGTGGCCGTGTATCGCTGGACGAAGGCGCGGTACGTGCGCTGGTAGACGGACACAAAAGTCTGCTGCCGGTAGGCGTCACCCATGTCGAGGGCGAATTTGACCGTGGCGATGTCGTCGCTTGCGTGGATAAGCATGGCGTGGAATATGCTCGCGGTCTGATCAACTACTCGTCGGACGATACCCGTCGCATCATGGGTCAGCCCAGTCACCTGATCAATGAGTTGCTGGGCAGCGAACACGATACGGAGCTGATCCACCGTAACAATATGGTGTTTCCGCGCAGCAGTCCGGATCAGGACTAAACCTTGACCCCTACCCTGCCCGCCTGTTGAAATAGACGGATAAAACGTATCGAATTGCGACAGCATGCGCGGTTATACCGCGCCCGATCGCAACACTTTCCCTCTCGGGCGATGCGCCCAAGGAACCGTATGAAGATCCTCGTGCTAGGTGCTGGCGTCGAAGGCGTAACCAGCGCTTATTATCTTGCCCGCCAAGGACACAGCGTCACGGTCATTGACCGCATGGCTGGGCCCGCTCTGGAAACCAGCTTTGCCAATGCCGGCCAACTTTCCTTTGGTTATGCCTGCCCTTGGGCTGCGCCAGGTATCCCACGCAAGGCGATCAAATGGATGTTCGACGAGCATCCTCCCCTGACCATCCGCCCCGATGGGACGCTCACCCAAATCAAATGGCTGCTGGCCATGTGGCGCAACTGCACGGCTGACCGCTACGCCATCAATAAAGAGCGCATGGTGCGCTTGGCCGAATACAGCCGCCATTGCATGGCTGAGCTACGCGCTCAGACCGATATTCAGTTCGAGCATCGGGCCCAAGGCACCTTGCAAGTGTTCCGTACACAACAACAACTGGATAACATCGCCGCCGATATCGAGGTGTTGAAAGAGGCCGGCGTACCTTATCAGTTGCTGTCGGCTTCCGAGCTGCACACCATTGAACCGGCGCTCCGTCACGTCGAGCACAAATTGAGCGGTGGTCTACGTTTCCCTGAGGACGAGACTGGCGACTGCCAGATGTTCACACGTCGATTGAGCGAACTGGCTGAACAGGAAGGGGTGGAGTTCCGTTGGAACCAGACGATTCAGCGCATTCACAGCAACGGCTCGGAAATCAGCGGTGTGCAAAGCTCCGATGGTTTACTGACTGCTGACGCCTATGTGGTGGCGCTGGGCTCCTGGTCGAGCGGTTTGATGAAAAACCTGCAAGCTATCCCGGTTTACCCCCTGAAAGGCTATTCGATTACCGCCACAATTGCAGACGCCTCCCGCGCCCCTCAATCCACCTTGCTGGACGAAAGCTACAAAATTGCTTTGACGCGCTTTGACAATCGCATTCGTGTGGGTGGCATGGCCGAGGTAGTGGGTTTTAACAAGCAGTTGAACCCACGGCGCGAACAAACCCTGCTGATGGTGTTGAACGATCTTTTCCCCGGCAGCTATCACAGCGACGCAGACCTGCATTTCTGGACGGGACTGCGACCCAAGACACCGGACAGCACCCCGATTGTGGGACGCAGCCGTTATCCCAACCTGTTCCTGAACACGGGCCACGGAACGCTGGGATGGACCTTGGCTACCGGCAGCGCGCAACTGCTGGCTGATCTGATCAGCAACAAGGAGCCTGCCATCCGCGCCGATGACCTGTCGGTGCAGCGCTACGCTTAAGCTGCGCTCCTCAATGCATCGTCAAAGGCTCTGAGCGGTATGACCGGCAGAGCCTTTTTCAGTGCTTTTTCTCTAGTCCCGTGCCCCATCGAGCAGTAACTGGCAGTTAGCGGCAAACATATACCCCCAGTTATGAAGTGACCGTATGGGCAGTGTCGTCCCGCCCTGGCTGAACTTGCGCCGCATGCGACTGACCAATACCCCCAAACGATTAATGTGCAGGGCACTGGGCGGATTACTGATCACATCTGTTTTGCTGGCCACAGCACACATCAGCTCGTAATGGCTGGCACGACGATCCTCCCGAGCCAGCAGGCAAACCATGAACGCGCGCTCGGTACTGGTCAGGCTAAACGACATGCCAACTGGCGAGATCAAGGTCCAGCCCTCTTGGTCCAATACCCACTCCTGGGTTGCCGATGGCTCTGGAATAAAGGGGATCTGCATCAGACGCCGTTGCAGACTGTGCAAACTGGCGGCCAACAACTCCAAGGAGGCTTGTTTGGGACAAAACTGATCCCCCCCGCTATGCAAGGCCTGCAACATGGCTGAGTCCGTTGCTTCGGACTGCATCAGGATTCCGATTTGCGGACATAGCATCCGTAAACGCACAGCCGCCGAGCAGATTTCAGCCAAGCCGCCCCCCAACCAGGCAATGCATACCGTACCCGCATGGCGCGTCCGTGTCTGGGCTGACTGCAGCAAGGCCGTCACATCCGGACAGAAAATAAGTCGATAACCACGCTCAGCCAGTGCCTGAATTTTTTGTTCTAGTTCGATTCGATCAGCAATGGCAGTGGCCAGATACAGCACAACAGGACCGCCAGCAAGTTCATTTGCAACCGACATAGTTGATACCTTAACTATAATGACATCTGATGACTATGTCGGACAGTATAAATCACGGCCGTGATTTTATCTAAACACCATCGTGTTCGGCTTTACATCAACAATCTGTTGTGTGAAACATTTCTCCGAACGCCTTCGCCATGCACGCCAACACCGCGGTCTTTCTCAGGCTGGTTTGGCACGTCTGTGCGGATTGAGCCAGAGCGCCATTTCCAATTACGAAAACGGTACTCGTCGAGATGCCCGTGAAATTCTGGATCTGGCCCGCGCGTTGAACGTCAGCGTTTTGTGGTTGCGAAAAGGCGTTGGCAAAATGGAGTTCACGGATGACACCTACCTGCTGTCCGAACCCTTGGATGGCCCTCCGATCGTTTCCTGGCCTTTTCGCCTGTTTTCGGTTGATGAAGTCGTGGCCTTGGCAGAGAGTGAACGAGATTTGCTCGATCGCACCATGCGGCATTTACTGGACGGCATGAAACCGCGTTAGCCCTTGCGCGAGTGGACGAACCTTTAACGTTCGTCGGCCTACCCTTTTTATCACATACGACATATCCATACAAAACCATCGTGCAGGTCGTTCCATGAACAATCTGTACTGTGAAACACTTCTCTGATCGCCTCCGTCACGCCCGCCTGCAACGTGGCTTCTCACAAGCCGAACTGGCTCGTCTGTGCAACCTCAGCCAAAGTGCCATCTCCAATTACGAGAGTGGTACACGACGTGACGCGCGCGAAATCCTGGACCTGGCAAAAGCACTGAATATCAGTGCCCAATGGCTCAAGAGTGGCTTGGGCACGATGGAGTTAAGTCCAGCACATGCTGCCACCTTGCAAGACTCCGGCGAAGGTCCACCCATTGTGACCTGGCCGTTCAACCGCTTTTCCGTAGACGAAATTGTGGCTTTGCCGCCCAAAGAGCGGGATCATCTGGATCAAACCATCCGTCACTTGCTCAACGGCATGAAAAGAAAATAAGCCTTATACGTCCACAAGCAGCCCGAAGCTACCTATACTTGTCAGCACGCAGGGGTACTCGCCGTTTGGCGGGTTGAGATAAACCCTCGTACCAGTACGGATAATGCCGATGCTGGGAGCGTGTGCAGCAGGTGCAATGCCTGCCCTGCACTTCTTCCTATATCGGCTCCACCCTCTTTTTGGAGCTGCAATGACAAGCAAAACCCCTTCTTTTACGGCCACAGCGGCCAGTGTCGACCCGGCTGCAATCCAGCCTTTGCCCAACTCCCGGAAAATTTATCAAACTGGCTCACGGCCTGATCTGCGTGTGCCGTTTCGGGAGATTTCCCTGGCTGATACGCCCAGCCATTTCGGCGCCGAGCCCAACCCTCCCCTTAGCGTGTATGACACCAGCGGTCCCTATACGGACCCCACGGTACAGATCGATATTCGCAAAGGTCTGCCTGCCTTACGCCAAGCCTGGATTTCCGAGCGCGGCGATACGGAGTTGATGGCTGGACTCAACAGTCAGTACGGTCAGGCGCGTCAGGCAGACCCGGAACTGGACAGCCTGCGCTTTGAACTCAAACGTCAGCCACGACGCAGTATTTCGGGTGCCAACGTGACGCAAATGCATTACGCTCGGCGCGGCATCATCACGCCCGAAATGGAGTTCGTCGCTATTCGGGAGAATCTGCGACGCGAGCACTACATTGAGAGTTTGCGCGCCAGTGGGCCACAAGGTGAGGAAATGGCTCGTCGCCTCACCAAAGTACACCCTGGCCAAAATTTCGGTGCCAGCCTGCCCACAACGGTCACGCCTGAGTTTGTACGTGACGAGATCGCGCGTGGGCGCGCCATCTTGCCTGCCAATATCAATCACCCGGAAACCGAGCCCATGATTATCGGTCGAAACTTCCTGGTGAAAATCAACGCCAATATCGGCAACTCGGCCCTGGGTTCCACCATTGGCGAAGAAGTCGAGAAGATGACGTGGGCCATCCGCTGGGGAGCAGACACGATCATGGATCTGTCCACAGGGAAAAACATCCACGAAACGCGCGAGTGGATTATCCGCAACTCACCCGTGCCAGTCGGGACGGTACCCATTTACCAGGCCCTGGAAAAGGTCGGTGGCATCGCCGAGGATCTGAGCTGGGACATTTTCCGCGACACCTTGATTGAGCAGGCTGAGCAAGGCGTGGATTACTTCACGATTCACGCCGGCGTCCGTTTGCCCTTTATACCCATGACGGCCAGCCGCATGACAGGCATTGTGTCGCGGGGAGGCTCCATTATGGCCAAGTGGTGTCTGGCGCATCACCGCGAGAGCTTTCTGTATGAGCATTTCGAAGACATCTGCGAGATCATGAAGCAATATGATGTGGCCTTCTCGCTGGGAGATGGCTTGCGCCCAGGCTCAGGCTACGACGCCAATGATCAGGCTCAGTTCGCTGAACTTCGCACCCTGGGTGAGCTGACCCAGGTCGCCTGGAAGCATGATGTTCAGGTCATGATTGAGGGGCCTGGCCATGTGCCCTTGCATTTGATTCCTGAGAACATGCAGTTGCAGCTGGAGCACTGTCATGAAGCCCCGTTCTACACCCTGGGGCCTTTGGCAACCGACATCGCACCGGGTTACGATCACATCACCTCCGGTTTGGGGGCCGCCATGATTGCGTGGCAAGGCACGGCCATGCTGTGTTATGTGACACCCAAGGAGCATCTGGGTTTACCGAACAAGAAGGATGTCAAGGACGGCATCATCACCTACAAAATCGCCGCCCATGCGGCGGACCTGGCCAAGGGGCATCCTTCAGCAGCGTTCCGCGACAATGCTTTGTCCAAAGCGCGCTTTGAGTTCCGTTGGGACGATCAGTTCAACTTGGGGCTGGACCCGGATACGGCGCGTGAATTCCACGATGAGACTTTGCCGAAAGACTCGATGAAAGTGGCACATTTCTGCTCTATGTGTGGGCCCAAGTTCTGCAGTATGAAGATCTCGCAGGATGTACGGGACTACGCCAAGGCTAATGGCCTGGATGAGCAGTCCGCTGTGGAGCATGGAATGAAGGAAATGTCAGTGCAGTTTGTGCAGCAGGGCAGCAAGCTGTATCAGGAGGCTTGACGCTTTGTTGAGGCCCCGCCTGGGGTGAACATGATCTTTGTTTGATCAGGCCTTGATGGGGTAAAGCCCTGGGTGGATTTTTTCTGCCTGGGGCTTTTTTGCGGGATTCGTTGCTTCATTTGTAGGAACGCGAGGTTTGTCAGGCAAAAGACATCGGTGCAGGAGACGCCCGTTGAGCTTAGCCTCAAGGGGTCCGGGCTGAGTGTTTGCCGGTGCTGCGCGCCGGTGCCCTTGTCGGAAGATAGCTACGGGCGCATCCTGAACTCGCCGGGTACTTGGTCCCCCGGACCAAGCACAAGCTTCCGGCTCAGACAGCAGGATGCTTGCACCCCTACGTTATCTCCCGACCGCGGCAAACCCTCTGACCCGCCCGCCCCCCCCTGAGGCTAAGCTCAACGGGCTCACAATCGTTTTTTTCTGAATAATTCAAACTGCATGCTTGGATGACGTGTGACACTTTCCTGGCCTGCGTCGAATCTCTGACATCTCACCTCAGACCTCTTGCCTCTTGCCTCAGACCCCAGACCTCAGGCTTCAGATCTCAGATTTCAGATTTCAGATCTTAGACCCAGATCCCAGATCCTCAATACATGATTACTTGAATAGCCACGGTATGAGCCATTGGGGGCGGTGGGGACCCGGAGGGGCGATTCAGAGTACGTGCCGCAGGCGGGGGCATGATCCGGGGTGCAAGCACTCTGCTGTTTGAGCGGGACGCTTGTGGTTCGTCCGGGGGACGAACCATCCCGCGAGTTCAGAGTGCGCCCGGATGATGACCTCGACAAGGGGCCCGGTGCGCAGCACCGGCAAGTGCTCAAGCCCCTCCGGGTCCCCACCGCCCCCAAGGGCGTGTTCATTACCGGGTTCTCCTGAATAATCAGCCTTACCACCCAAGCAACGGTGAGGTCATCAGCGACAACAGATAAGCACCCATTGGCAGCTCACAACTCACAGCTAACAACAAGCAACAAACAACAAACAACAAACAACAAACAACAAACAGAGGATGCTGCCCTACAACTCCATTACTCCCCGATCGAGCACAAAAAAAAGCCCGGCTAAAAACCGGGCCTTTTATCAGCACCCCCGAAGGGGTGCAAGCAGAGACTTACTTCTGCGGCGCGTACAGATACAACTCCACGCGACGGTTCATGGCACGGCCTTCTGCCGTCGCATTGTCACCAATAGGCGAGTTCGGACCGCGGCCTTCCACCATCAAACGACCTTGGCCTACCCCTTGCTGATTCAGATAATTGGTCACAGCACTGGCACGGTTGACCGACAAGGTCTGATTGGTCTGTGCCGAACCCGTGCTATCGGTATAACCAATCGCCTTGGCGCGCAACTCAGGATGCTGATTCATGGCACGCGCCACACTATCCAGAACAGGCAGCAAAGCCGGTTTCAGCTGATAGCGACCCGTATCAAACGAGACGCTGCTTGGAATATTGACCCGCAAGCTGCCGTCAGCCATTTCGGTCACATCCACGCCCAGACTGGTAGCGCCGGACTGCTGAACGTCTTTCTTGATACCGGACCAGTTATAGGCCGCGATCCCGCCAGCCAATGCACCAATACCGGCTCCGATCAGGGCCGCCTTGCTGCTATCGCCAATCAAGGCTCCAATACCCGCCCCCACTGCAGCGCCGCCACCGGCTCCAACGGCGGTGCGACCGCCCGTGCTCATATTGTCCATCGTGCCGCACGCGGCCAAGAAGGAAAAAACACCAGCACATGCTGCAACTTTTGCAGAACGAATGAAAATTGTCATTATTGGCTCCGTAATCTCAAATTAAGTACCAGGACCACTTGGATGCCTCCCATACTAGCAAGAGGCATCTCAAGCAGGTACTTCAAAACAGGCTTCACTGCCTTCTTTAACAATTCTTGATCTTGCGAGCGGCCTTCCCGACTTCAGTCACTCATTGCCTGTAGGGCTAAGCCTTTGAAAGCTTAGAATAACTCGGCTCCCGAATCGGCAACGACTTCTTTGTACTTCTTAAGATCATTGCTGACAAGCTCACTGAACTCAGCCATGGTACCAGGCTGCACGTCAGAGCCCATCGTTGCCAGTGCTTCCCGCACGGCCGGATCCATCAAGGCCTTGGCATAAGCGGCATGCAGCTTGTCCAGAACAGGCTGCGGTGTACCGCCTGTTGCAAACACGCCGAACCAGGTACCCAGGTCAAAAGGCTTCACCCCAGCCTGCTCCATGGTGGGCACGTCGGGGAAAAAGCTGGAGCGCTCCAGCGTCGTCACTGCCAAAGGCTGGACAGTCTGCGCCTTGATCAGAGGAGCAGCCGAGGCCAGATTGTCAAACATGAAATGGACTTGGCCTGCCAGCAATGCGGTCTTGGCCGGGTTGGCGCCGGCATAGGGAACATGCACAGAATTGATATCGGCACGCGTATTGAGGACCTCTCCAGCCAGGTGGCCCGCACTGCCATTGCCGCCAGACGCAAAATTCAGTTGGCCGGGGTGCTCTTTGGCGTAAGCAATCAGATCCTGCACGGATGCAATCTTGTTCTGCTCGGCAAACTCCTTATTCACAATCAGGATATTAGGCACCGAGGCAACCAGCGCGATAGGCTCAAAGCTCTTGACCGGATCAAAGGGCACCGTCTTGTACAACCACGGATTGATGGCGTTGATTGCCACCGCTCCCATCATCAGGGTGTAACCGTCTGGAGCGGCCTTGGCCACGATGCTGGCACCAATATTGCCACCCGCGCCGGACTTGTTCTCCACCACGACCGTACCCAGATCACCTTTGACACGTTCGGCCAGCAAGCGCGCCATGCTATCCAGTGGACCACCTGGCGGGTAAGGCACCACAAACTGAATAGGTTTGGAGGGGTAGGAATCCTCTGCCATCACGGCAGGTGCAGCCATGACAGCCGCAACACCAGAGACCGCCAGCAGCCACTTACAGACACGAAACATCACTTTTTTCCTTGAAATTAAAATGCATATGGGCTGCGCAAGGCAGCCCATTCAGAGCAGCCATCGATCTTAATGAATGATCTGGCTGAGGAACTCGCGCGTTCTTTCATTACGTGGCGAGTCAAAGAACTCATCAGGCGTATTTTGCTCGATGATTTCACCCTGATCCATAAAAATGACCCGATCGGCCACTTTACGCGCAAAACCCATCTCGTGGGTCACGCACAACATGGTCATGCCGGTGTGGGCCAGCTCAACCATCACTTCCAGCACCTCCTTGACCATTTCAGGGTCCAGGGCCGAGGTAGGCTCATCGAACAACATGATTTTAGGCTCCATGCACAAGGAGCGGGCTATGGCCACACGCTGCTGTTGCCCGCCCGAAAGCTGACCGGGATACTTGTGGGCCTGCTCCGGAATACGGACCCGCTCCAGATACTTCATGGCCAGTTCCTGAGCCTGTGCCTTGGTTTTACGTCGTACCCATATGGGCCCCAGGGTCAGATTCTCCATCACGGTCAGGTGCGGAAACAGGTTGAAGTGCTGGAACACCATGCCCACATCGCGCCGGATGGCCTCGATCTGGCGAAGATCATTGGTGAGCTCTTCGCCCGCCACGATAATCTGGCCTTGCTGATGCTCCTCCAACCGGTTAATGCACCGGATCAGAGTGGACTTGCCCGAGCCGGACGGTCCGCAAATCACAATGCGCTCGCCCGCAGCCACTTCCAGATTGATATCGCGCAGCACATGAAACTGCCCATACCATTTATTGACGTTCTTTAGCTGAATAATGGCGTCTGCCATGCAAAACTCCTTGTCTGGCCGGCAAAGCATCGGATTTGAGCCAAGGCTTTGCCGCCTGTGTCAGCGTTCATAACCCGTTTGCAAACGTCGCTCCAGGGAACGACTGTAGCGAGAGATGGAGTAGCAGAACACAAAATAAATCAGTGCGATGAACAGATACGCTTCCCGGCTGAACCCGCGCCAGGCCGAATCGGCCAGGGCCACTTTGGCCGCCTGGGTCAGATCGAAAATGCCGATAATGACCACCAGGGAAGTGTCCTTGAACAGGGAAATGAAAATGCCGACCAGCGGCGGAATCACGATCTTGAGTGCCTGGGGCAAGATGATCTGACGCATGGTGCGCCAATAGCTCAAACCCAGGGAGGCAGCCCCCTCGTATTGCCCTTTGGGAATTGCCTGCAAACCGCCACGTACGGTTTCGGCAATATAGGCAGCGGCAAACAAAATGATGGCAATCTGGGCGCGCAGCAACTTGTCGATGTTAAAGCCCTCGGGCATGAACAAAGGCAGCATGACCGAGGACATGAACAAGAGACTGATCAGCGGCACACCGCGAATCAGCTCAATGTAGACCACGCATACAGCCTTGACAGCAGGCAGGCGGGACGTCCTTCCCAAGGCCAGCAACACGCCCAAAGGAAATGCAAACGCGATACCGAAGGTGGCCAGGATCAGGGTCAGCGGCAATCCGCCCCACAGGCTGTTTTCCACATAGCTCAGGCCGAGCACCCCGCCCCACATCAGAATGCCTACCACTGTCAGGCCGGCCAGCCACAACAAAGGTAGCCAGGGCTTCCAGAACCAGCGTATGCAACTGCACACGATCAGCAAGGTCAACAGGATCGTCGCCAGCAAAGGGCGCCACTGCTCGTCATAAGGGTAGATGCCAAACAGGATCAGACGATGCTTTTCCCGAATAAAAGCCCAGCAGGCACCGGCACTGGCACGACAGTCCTGAGCCGTTTGCGCATCGAAGTTGGCCTTGATGAACAGCCAGTCGATCGTGGCGGGCACCGTCAACAAGAGCAGCCAGGCCGACAGGACTGTCAAAATCGCATTTAACGGGGATGAAAACAGATTCTGACGCAGCCAGCCCAAAATACCCGTCTGTAGAGGGGGCGGCCCGCTTACGGTGGATGTAGGCGTATGACTCATTTAGCGCTCCACCAAGGCAATACGGTTGTTGTACCAGTTCATGAAGACCGAGATCGACAAGCTGACCGTCAAATAGGCCGCCATAATGATCAAAATGCCCTCAATCGCCTGCCCGGTCTGGTTCAGGGTGGTATTTACCACAGACACAATATCGGGATAGCCAATGGCAACAGCCAGCGAGCTGTTTTTAGTCAGGTTCAGGTACTGGCTGGTCATGGGAGGCACGATCACACGCAATGCCTGAGGCAGGACGACCAGACGCATCATGCGCGCACGGGACAAGCCCAATGCCTGAGCGGCTTCCCACTGCCCCTTGCCCACGGACTGAATACCCGAGCGCACCACCTCCGCCACAAACGCTGAGGTATAGGTAATCAGACCGGCCAGCAAGGCGGCAAACTCGGGCGACACAGTCACGCCCCCCACAAAGTTGAACCCTTGCAAACGCGGCAGGTCCAGGGCCAGGGGCGTGGGGCTGATGAACAAGGCCAGAGCCGGTATCAAGAACAACAGGAGCACACCCACGCGAAGGGTGGGAAAAGGAACGCCGGTTCGCTCCAGACGACGCCGTGCCCAGTGTGCCATCAGCACCCACAGCACCACGGCAATGCCCAGACCTACGAAGATCCAGTCCATTGCGTCGCCCTGCAAGGTGGGCAGCTTCAACCCCCGGTTCGATAAAAACACGCCAGACATCGGATTCAAGGCCTGCCGCGGCCCGGGCAGGGTTTCGGTAATCAGGGCGTACCAGAAGAACAATTGCAGCAGCAAAGGCACGTTGCGCATCACTTCCACATACGCGCCCGCCAGTCGGGACACCAACCAGTTCTTGGAGAGCCGCGCAATGCCCAGCAAGGTCCCAAAGACAGTGGCGGCAATGATGCCTATGACCGCGACTTTAAGCGTGTTGACCAGGCCAACCAGAATGGCCCGCCCGTAGCTATCGGAGGGCGAGTAGGCCAGGTCCGATTCGCCAATGGCAAAGCCTGCCTCTCGATGCAGAAAATCAAAGCCGGTGGAGATATTGCGAACAGCCAGATTGTGTAAGGTATTGGAGACCAGATACCACACACAAAAGCCCAGCACGCCCAAGATCAGCACCTGATAAATAATGCCGCGCGTAAACGGATCATTCCAGGACAGGCGCCGTCTGGGCGTGGCTGGTGTGGCAGGTTTATTTTGTGCCATAGCGTAAAACCCATGGATGCAGCACTACGCGTAGCCCTGCGAGGTGGCGCGCGTCTGGCCAAAGCCAGACGCAACAACAAACAGTGAAGATCGAAATCTTAACGCACTGGCCAGCCGTACATCACCCCACCATCGCGCCATTGTGCATTCAAACCGCGCTCGAGCTTCAATGGCGTGGATTTACCCAGGTTACGCTCGAAGCTTTCACCGTAATTGCCGACCTGTTTAATAATGTTGTAGGCCCACTTGTTATCCAGCTTCAAGCCTTTGCCCAGCTCGCCGGACACGCCCAGAATACGCTGGACGTTAGGATTGTCACTCTTGGTCTTTTCATCCACATTGGCACTGGTAATGCCATACTCTTCGGCCTCCAGCATCGCATTCAGAGTCCAGCGCACCAAGGTAAACCAGTCGTCGTCGCCCTGGCGTACAAAAGGCCCCAACGGCTCTTTGGAAAAGTCCTCGGGCAAGATGTCGAATTCCTCCGGTGTAGTTTGAGCCGCGCGCACGGCAGCCAACTGGGACTTGTCACTGGTAAAGCCGTCACAACGCCCAGAAGTGAAAGAGCGCATGGCCTCTTCCGGGTTATTGATCACCACAGGGTTGAACTTGATCCCCTGACCGCGGAACCAATCAGCCAGGTTCAGCTCAGTGGTTGTGCCCGGCTGTACGCAAATAGCGGCCCCATCGAGCTCTTTGGCACTTTTCACCCCCAGATTCTTTTTCACCATGACGCCCTGGCTGTCATAGTAGTTAATGCCAGTGCTGACCAAGCCCAAGGTCGTATCGCGCGAGATTGTCGCGGTGGTATTACGAGTCAGAACATCCACTTCACCCGATTGCAAGGCCGTAAAGCGCTGCTGGGTAGTCAAAGGCGTTACCTTGTATTTTTTCGCATCCCCAAACACAGCAGCGGCGATCGCACTGCACATATCCACGTCGATGCCAGACCAGACCCCCTTGCTGTCGGCCAGCGAGAATCCAGCAATACCCGTTGAGACACCACACTGCACAAAGCCTTTCTTCTTTACCGCGTCCAGTGTTTCGCCCGCCTGCGCATTGGCGGCCAGGGCCATCAACGCAACACTACATGCCAAGGTTTTCACTAAGGTCATGGAATATCACCTCCTGTTTACTTTTGGTAAATGGATGCAGATTACAATTGCAGCTAAGCTGTGGTGTCCAATCGTAGAACCAGTCTGTACAAACACAAATCGGGGGTTTCCCTCTGACAGCCTGATAATTGCGTTGACCTACGCCGACATTTTCATGCGGGCTCCCGCCCTCTTTTGCCGGGGGCTTTCCAAGCAGACTCCTCTTTAATTGTGCGTCGCGATGATCGAGTTCCAACACGTTTTTAAATCGTATGGCCGCAGTAAAAATATTCTCGCCGATATTAATTTCCGTATTGATAACGGCGAATTCATTTTTGTGTCGGGCCCGTCGGGAGCAGGGAAATCCACTTTGCTGCGCCTGATCGGTGGTCTGGAGCTGCCCAGTCGGGGCTCTGTCCAGGTCAACGGGCACCGGCTGGATAAACTTCCTGCGCGTGCGCGGCCCTACCTGCGACGTGCGGTGGGCGTAGTGCTGCAAGATACACATTTGCTGCAAGATCGCAGCGCCCTGGCCAATGTACTGCTGCCACTGGCAGTCGTGGGGCTGGAGCCTCGCATCGCCCAGGCACGGGCCCGGGCTGCGATGGAAAAAGTTGGCCTGCGCGGCAAAGAAGATTTGAAGCCGGTGGAAATGTCCGGCGGAGAGCAGCAAAGGCTGGCAATTGCGCGCGCCATTGTGAATCGGCCAGCCATCTTGATCGCTGACGAGCCCACGGCGAATCTGGACGCCGATAATGCCAAACGTATCATGGACGTCTTAATGGACTTTAACCGGGTGGGGGTCACAACCCTGATCGCCTCGCACGATCTGAACCTCATGGCCCGCTACGCCCGTCGTACCCTGTTGATTCAGGATGGTCGCTTTTCCGATCACCCAGGAGTGCTGGCATGAGAACCTGGCTGCGTCACCATCAATATGCCTTTCTGGTCGCACTGCGTCGCCTCAAAGTGCAGCCCTTTTCATCGCTGTCCAATCTGCTGGTCATTGCCTTGACCCTGGCTGTCCCGGTTCTGGGTGCCAGCATCCTGCTGGCCGCCCAACCGGTCGTGCGCGAAATCCCCACCTCGCCCGAAATGACCGTGTTCATG
Source organism: Alcaligenes ammonioxydans (assembly GCF_019343455.1). NCBI lineage: Bacteria > Pseudomonadati > Pseudomonadota > Betaproteobacteria > Burkholderiales > Alcaligenaceae > Alcaligenes > Alcaligenes ammonioxydans. The sequence continues at coordinate 3,191,359 of NZ_CP049362.1, forward strand.
AAACAGAACAGCACCCTGGAGCAGGCTCAGGCCTTCAGCCAGGCATTGGGCAAAGAATTTCAGAGCGAACTGGCCAACATCCGGCTTGTCAGCAAAGAGCAGGCTCTGAAGCAACTGCAAAGCAACCCCAGTTGGACGCAAGCCCTAGACGCGCTACCCAGCAATCCCTTGCCCCACGCTATTGTGCTGACGCTGCATGAAACTCCGGATCTGGTGACGCGCGCCGATTCGCTTGCCCAGGCCCTGCAAGGCCGTGAGGGAGTCGATAGCGTGCTGCTCGACAGTGAGTGGGTGCAACGCCTTGCCGCGATTCTGAGCTTTATCCGCATCGGTTTGTGGATTTTGATGGCCGGCGTCGGCGTGGTGGTCATTGCCACCGTGTTCAATACGGTGCGCCTGCAAGCCCTGAACCAGCGTGAAGAAATTGCCGTGGCCCGCCTCGTGGGGGCAACCGAGGCTTTCGTGCGTCGCCCCTTTTTATATATGGGCGCGCTGACAGGCTTGCTGGCCAGCGCCTTGGCGTGTGGACTGGCCCTGCTGGCGCTAACGCCCCTGAACAAGGCGCTCTCCAGCCTGGCCCAAAGCTACGGCGTGCAATTTACGCTCCGGCTGCCGGAATTTTCTCTTTTACTGACGGCTGCGGTTTTGGTCGCCATTCTGGGCGCACTGGCAGCTCGCTGGTCTGTTACCCGTAGTACCCAATATTGATGTCACTTCCCCAACCCTGCCCCAAAAACCTGGCCGAAAAAGTGGTGGCCTGGCAAAAAACTTCCGGCCGCCACCATCTGCCCTGGCAAAACACGCAAGATCCTTATCGCGTCTGGCTGTCCGAAATCATGCTGCAGCAAACCCAGGTAGCCACGGTGCTGGGCTACTATGCGCGCTTTCTGGAACGCTTCCCCACCGTTCAGGATTTGGCTGCGGCCGAGCAGGACGAGGTCATGCCTTACTGGGCAGGCCTGGGCTACTACGCCCGCGCCCGCAATTTGCACCGCTGTGCCCGCGAGGTCATGGAAAAGTGGGGGGGGCGCTTTCCCGCCACCGCCGCTGATCTGGCCACCCTGCCTGGCATAGGCCGCTCTACTGCCTGCGCCATCGCTGCATTCTGCTTTGGCGAACGCAGCCCCATCATGGACGGTAACGTCAAACGGGTTTTTACACGTTATTTCGGGATCTATGGTCCCACGCAGAAAAAGGCCGTAGAAAATACCTTATGGGCCAAGGCCGATGAGATGGTGGAACTGGCCCCGGCCGATCTGGACATGGCCGCCTACACACAAGGCCTGATGGACCTGGGCTCGCAATGCTGTACCCGCAGCAAGCCCACCTGCAGCCTCTGCCCACTGCAAAGCGACTGCTATGCCCACACCCATCAGGTGCAGTCCGAGCTACCCAGCCCCAAAGAGCGTATCCGCCAGGACGAGCGCTATGCCCATCTATTGATTCTGGAGCTCAATGGTCAGGTTCTGCTGGAGCAGCGACCCGACAAGGGCATCTGGGGTGGTTTGCTCACCCTGCCCCAGTTTGACGATGCCAGCAGCCTGCACGCTGCCGCGCTGCGCTGGTCCGGTAAGAAAGCTGTGGCGCTGGCTTCATTCCAGCACGTGTTCTCGCATTTCAAGCTGCACATCACGCCCTGGCTGCTGCACGTAGATGAGACTCTCCTGGCAGAGCCGACTGCAGGCCAACAATGGCATGATCATGAATCGCTGGAGCAAACAGCCTTGCCGGCCCCTGTCCGCAAGCTGCTGCTCGGTTTGTATCAGGGCAAGAACAGTGAGCAATTGATCTTGAGCTGACAGGGCCCGGGGGCTTGGCTGGCCCCCGGCCAAGTCTGCAACAATAGTCCGCCGTCAACGCCCTTAGGCCGGGCGGGCCGGTTTATCGTTGCTGATACTCATCAACATCCCGCAGGCCACGCCCAGGGTCATCAACGCCGTACCGCCATAACTCAGGAAGGGCAAAGGCACACCCACCACGGGCAAAATCCCCGTCACCATGCCTATGTTTACAAACACATAGACAAATAACATCATGGCCATGGAACCCGCCAGCAAACGACTGAACTGGGTATGCGCTCCTGCGGCAATCGACAGGCCACGCAAAATAAGCAGGGCATACAAGACCAGCAGCATGATGCCGCCGTAAAGCCCGAACTCTTCTGCAAATACAGCAAAAATAAAGTCGGTCGTGCGCTCGGGCACAAAATCCAGATGAGACTGGGTGCCCATCATGTAACCCTTGCCGTACACGCCTCCCGAACCAATCGCAATCATGGATTGGATGGTGTGAAACCCGCGGCCCAAGCGGTCACTGCCCGGATTCAGCAATGTGCAAACCCGGTGTTTCTGATAGTCGTGCAAAACGACCCAATCCAGATCGGGCACGCAAATATAGTCTTCGTAATACAGCAAGGCGCTGATGCCCAGCACCAGTACCACCACGATGGGAACAATCAGCTTGAAGGACAGGCCCGCAAAATAAATCACGCAAAAGCCAGCGGCGAACACCAGCAAAGCCGTTCCCAAATCCGGCTGCCGCACGATCAGCAAAAAAGGGATCATCAGCAAAATGCCGGCCACCAGAAAATCCAGCAGGGTCATTCTGGGCCGCTGGTAACGGTGAAAATACCAGGCCAGCATCAAAGGAACGGAAATCTTGAGCATTTCCGAGGGCTGAATCCGCGCCACCCCCAGGTCCAGCCAACGCGTTGCGCCTTTGCTGGTTTCGCCAAAAAACTCCACACCCAATAGCAACACCACGCCCACGGAATACACCACTGGCGCCAGCTTCATCCACATCGCTGGCGGGATCAGGGCAGCCACCCACATTACCCCAAATGCCAGCAGGAAATTGCGCACCTGATCGGCAAAACGCCAGTCAGTCCCGCCCACTGCCGAATGCATGACCGTCATGCCCAGCGCGGCCATCAAGACCAGCAGGAGCAACAAAGGCCAGTCAAAGGCGGAGACGGCGCGAAGGCCCAGTTGCAAAATCCGCTTCATTGCATCTGCCCTCGCTCCACCAACCAGTAATCAAAAACCTTGCGCACAATAGGCGCAGCCACTGATCCGCCCCAACCCGCATTCTCCACAATCAAGGCAACCGCAATCTTGGGGTTGTCGGCCGGCGCGTAAGACATGAACAAGGCGTGATCACGCAAGCGTTCATCAATGGCGTTGGCGTTGTACTTGGCGCCTCGCAAGCTAAAGACCTGAGCGGTCCCTGTCTTGCCGGCGGCCTGATACGCTGCCCCGGCAAAAGCGCGGCGGGCGGTTCCCAGACGCACGACATCCACCAGCGCGCGCTTGATGACGTCCACATTCGCCTGCTTCAAGGGAATCAGCTTGGCATCAATGCGCACCGGCTGTTCAATTTCCGGATCATGGGGGTTCAGGGTCTGGGTAACCAAATGCGGTGGCCTGACGATGCCATTGCTGGCCAGCACCGCGGTGGCATGAGCAAGCTGCAACACGGTAAAAGAGTTGTAGCCCTGCCCCACTGCCACCGAAATACTTTCTCCGGCATACCAGCGCTGCTGGGCAGGTTTGCGATAGGCCTTACGCTTCCACTCAGTCGACGGCAGTATGCCTTGCCGCTCACCGTCCAGGTCAATCCCGGTCTTTTGTCCAAAGCCGAACTGTTTCATGAAGTCGTGCAGATTGTCGACTCCGATTTCCGGCCCCAGGGAATAAAAATACGTATCCGAGGACACCACGAGCGCACGGTGCATATCGGTAGAACCATACACCGCCCCCCCTGCATTGCGGAAACGCTGCCCGCCAAACTCGAAATAGCCGGGGTCGGAAATACGGTCGCTTGCCTTGCGCTTGCCTGTCTCAAGAGCAGCCAGAGCCACAAAGGGCTTGTACGTAGAGCCGATGGGGTAGGTGCCATACAAGGGACGATTAATCAGTGGGTGATCGGGCGAATCATTCAGTTTGCGCCAGTTCTCCACGTCAATACCGTCAATAAACAAGTTCGGATCAAACGAAGGGGCCGAAACGAAGGCCAACACCTCGCCGGTGCTGGGTTCAATGGCTACCAAAGCACCCCGGCGTCCCGCGAACAGGCCCTCGGCCATTTTCTGCAGGCCGATATCCAAAGACAAACGCAGGCTGGCACCTGGCACCGGGTCCACACGGCTTAAGGTGCGTACGGGCCGACCCGAAGCCGCTACTTCCACTTCCTCGATGCCGGTGCGGCCATGAAGGGTTTTTTCCCAGGTTTTCTCAATGCCCTTTTTGCCGATCACCTGCGTGCCGCGATAGTTGCCCGTTTGACCCGTTTCCTCAAGGCGCTGTTGATCGGCCTCCGAAATGCGCCCCACATAACCCAGCACATGCGCCGCTACCTCGCCCTGCGGATACTCGCGCACCCAGCGAGCCTGCAAGTTCACACCCGGAAACTTGAAGGCATGAGCCGCAAACCAGGCGGCTTCATCATCGCTCAGATTATTACGTAGCAAGATTTCGGAATACCGGCTGTTTTGTGCCACACCCTGCTTGAATCGGCGACGGTCACGGGGGCTTAGCGCCACCAGTTCCCCGACACGATCCAGCATGTCATCGACCGGTTCCGTCAGGCTGGCCGGTACCACCGACAAGGTGTAGTCGCGATAATTGCGGGCCAGAACCTCGCCATTGCGGTCCAGAATCTCGCCACGTCGGGGAGTGATCGGGATGACGGCAATACGGTTCTGATCGGCTCGGGCAGCAAAACCTTCATAGCGCACCACCTGCAAATACCATAGGCGCACGCCCAGCACCCCGAGCAGAACGCAAGCCAGAACAGCCGCAACCAGCGCACGAAACAGAATGCGCTGGCGCAATTGATGCGAGGTTTTTTTGAATTCAAACATGGCCGCCCATCCCGTCAGGACGAACCGGAGTCGGACTCGTCCAGACGCCGCTGCGGCAGGAACAGCACGCTATCGGCCAGGGGCCACAGGGCGGCGGTCAGCAAGGTGCCGCCCGCCCACTGCCAGCCGGACCACTCCCCCACCAGCCAGGCGTGCAGGACGCGCACCAGCAACTGGGCCAACAGCATGACGATTGCCATGTGCAAAAAGTGGGTCCACATGCCGAAATTCAAAATGCGCTTGCGTAACAGCAAGGCGCCGTACACCACCAGAATATAGGTCAGCGCATGCTCGCCCAAGAGGCTGCCATCGTGTACATCAACCAAAATGCCCAGAAAAAACGCCAGGGACATGGGGACACGACGTGGCTCATGGACCGCCCAAAAAGCCAGCACCAGCATGAGCAGGTCCGGTGCAAACGGCAACAGTCGCCAAGGCAACATGGAGCCCAGCCACATCAAAAGAATCGATCCCCAGACCAGCCAGGGGCTGGACGCGCGCGAGAAGGGGCTGCTGTCGATGGGCTGCAGGCTGCTCAGGTTGGACGCCCGGCTTGTGCGGTTGGATGTGTCGGGGGACTCAACGCGGCGCGTCATGGGCTTCGTCCTGTTCAAGCGGGCGCTCGCTCTCGGGCACCAGCAAAATCAGAAAATGGCGGTAGCGCTCAGGATGCGACAAAGGCGTGACCAAGGCCAGGGCAAAGCCCGAGGCGTCATCGCGCTCAATGCTGCTGACGATACCCACGGGCAAGCCGGCAGGAAACAAGCCCCCGATCCCGCTGGTAATCAGGGTGTCGTTGGGCTCCAGATCCACATCGCTGGTCAGGTACCGCACTTCCACCTTGCCGCCCGGATTGCCCCCAAAAGCGATCAGACGCAGGCCGTTGCGCAGCACCTGCACCGGTACCGACACCTTGTCGTCGGTAATCAAGGCCGCCTCTGAGGTAAAGCGCGTGACACGCACCACCTGGCCCACCACCCCGCCCTCATCAATTACCGGCATGCCCGGGCGAATGCCGCTGGAAGAGCCTTTGTTGAAGATCAGATGGCGGGCATACCCGTTGGGCGGCTCATACAGCACTTCCACGGCTACCGACGGTTGCGTCACGGCATCAGCCACCTGCAGTAGACGGCGCAATTGCTCGTTTTCGGCAGACAGCTGGGCGGCATGGGTGGAGAGCTGAGCCAGCTCGATACGCTGGCGTTGCAAGGCTTCTTTTTCGGAACGGGCAGTTGAGGCCGCATCCGTCCAGCTGCTGAAGTAAGTGACCAGATCACGGGGAGCGAGCATGACACGCTGAAAAGGGTACAGAACAGCAGCGACAGCCTGCCGCACCGGTTCGAGCACCGCAAAACGCGCATCCGTAATCAACAAGCCCACCGCCAGCACCAAAAGAGCGGCCAGACGCAGCTCAGCGGATGAGCCGCGCCTAAATAGCCGGATGGAGCCTTGTTCTCGCATTACTCAAACACTCGATCGCTTGCCTTCCACTGGCAGACCACGCCGTGGAGCCCAAGCAAAGATCAATCGTAAATAAATACGGACTCCAGACGCTCCAGATGTTCCAGAGCCTCGCCGCAACCCCGTACCACGCAGGTCAGAGGATCTTCAGCCACCACCACAGGCAGGCCGGTCTCTTCTTGCAACAGACGATCCAGGTCATGAACCAGGGCACCCCCGCCGGTCAGGACAATACCTTTATCGGTAATGTCCGCACCCAGCTCAGGAGGAGTTTGTTCCAGCGCAGTTTTAACCGCAGAGACAATTTGATTCAGGGGGTCGGTCAACGATTCAAGAATCTCGTTGGACGAAACGGTGAAACTACGTGGCACCCCTTCGGACAAATTGCGACCCTTGACTTCAATTTCACGAATTTCGGTGCCGGGGAAAGCAGAGCCAATCTCTTTTTTGATCAGCTCGGCCGTGGGTTCGCCAATCAGCATTCCGTAATTACGGCGGATGTAGTTGATAATCGCTTCGTCGAACTTGTCGCCACCAACACGCACCGAACCCTTGTAAACCATACCGCCCAGGGAGATGACGGCCACTTCGGTGGTACCACCACCAATATCGACCACCATGGAACCGCTGGCATCAGAGACCGCCAGGCCCGCACCGATTGCGGCGGCCATGGGCTCTTCAATCAGATAGACCTTGCTGGCACCGGCACCCAATGCGGATTCTTTGATGGCACGGCGCTCCACCTGGGTCGAACCACACGGCACACACACGATAATGCGCGGGCTGGGGGCAAACATGCTGCGTGGGTGAACCATGCGGATGAACTGCTTGAGCATCTGCTCGGTGACGGTAAAGTCCGCAATCACGCCATCTTTCATGGGCCGGATGGCTTCAATATTGCCAGGCACCCGACCCAGCATTTGCTTGGCCTCCTGCCCGACGGCCTGAATGATTTTTTTACCATTAGGTCCGCCCTCATGGCGGATGGCTACAACGGACGGTTCATCCAGTACGATACCCTTGCCGCGTACATAAATAAGGGTATTGGCCGTACCGAGGTCGATTGCCATATCGCTGGAAAAGTAACTGCGTAGGAATCCGAACATGGGCGCGCAAAGTGTAAAGTGTTTGGGGAAAAAAGGCAGGTAAATTCGGCGCGGAACTCAAGCGTAGAACGACAGGCACAAGAACCAGGCAACGAATTCAAAAATACCTGGGAAGGAAACGGTCAATGATAACTTATAATTGCTCTACATTAGGACTGTTTTAATGGTCAGTTAAGTTCTGTAACCCCCGCATTTGCTGTAAAAGTGCCAAACTGTCCTTAACTGACAGATTTCCGCTTTTTTTTATTACTCATTTTCCAGTACCCACCCACATGTCTATCACTGAACAGGATGTTGCCCGTATAGCGCAACTGGCGCGCCTTGATCTTTCTGCTGAACAAGCCTCCCAGGTCGAGCACGATTTGACGCGCATCCTGGGCCTGATCCAGACTTTGCAAACCGTTGATACTCAAGGCGTTGAGCCAATGGCCCACCCCTTGTCCGCCCGCCAGCAGATCAGTCTGCGCCTGCGCGAGGACAAGGCTCTGCCGTCCGGCACGGTCGAAAGCCGCCAGGCCATGATGCGCAACGCCCCCGCCGAGCAGGATGGCCTGTTTCTGGTGCCCACGGTCATCGAATAAAGCAAAACCATGTCTTTTACCCCTGAATTCGCGACGATTGCAGCGCTACGCCACGCTCTGCACAACAAAACCGTCAGTGCCCGCGAGCTGGCCCAGCATGCGCTGGACAATAGCGCCCGCCAAAAAGCGCTTAACGCCTTTGTTCAGCAGGACCCTGACCTGACTCTGGCCCAGGCCGATGCCGCAGACGCACTGATTGCCCAGGGCAAGGCCGGCCCACTGACCGGCATCCCCATCGCACACAAGGATCTGTTTGTCACCAAGGACTGGCAGACCACCGCCTGCAGCAAAATGCTGCAAGGCTACCTCAGCCCCTTTGACGCTACGGTCGTCACCAAGCTGCAGGCAGCCGGCACAGTCTCCCTGGGCAAACTGAATTGTGACGAGTTCGCCATGGGCTCTCGCAATGAAAGCTCGGTATTTGGCCCGGTGCGCAACCCCTGGGATCATTCCATGGTTCCCGGCGGCTCCTCAGGCGGCTCTGCTGCCGCAGTGGCCGCAGGCCTGGTCGCCGGGGCAACCGCCACCGATACGGGCGGCTCCATTCGCCAGCCCGCCGCCCTGTGCGGCGTCAGCGGCATCAAACCCACCTATGGCACGATTTCGCGCTTTGGCATCATCGCGTACGGCTCCAGCCTGGATCAGGCCGGCCCCATCGCCCGCAACGCGCGCGATTTGCTGGATTTGCTGGAAACCATGTGTGGTTTTGACCCGCAAGACGCCACCAGCCTGGAATTTTGCGACGATCAGCCCAATACTGGAACCCGTATTCGTCAGGAATTTGAACAGCACCAGTCGCAGCAAGACGCGCAAGGCAGCCAGCCCCTGAAAGGCGTGCGCATTGGAGTGCCTGCGCAGTTCTTCGGTCCTGGCCTGGACCCGGCCATCGCCGATGCGATCGAGGCCGCGCTGAAAACCTACGAAAGCCTGGGTGCGGAACGCGTCACGGTGCAACTGCCCTTGACCGAACTGTCGGTTCCCACCTATTACGTCATCAGCCCTGCTGAAGCCTCGACCAACCTGTCGCGCTTTGACGGGGTGCGTTTTGGCCACCGCGCCAGCCAGTACACCGACCTGAACAGCATGATCTCGCGTTCCCGCTCGGAAGGCTTTGGCCCTGAAGTCGTGCGCCGCATTCTGGTCGGCACGTATGTGCTCTCGCACGGCTACTACGACGCTTACTATCTGCAAGCTCAACGCGTGCGCCGCATGATTGTGGACGATTTCCAGAAAGTCTTTGAGCAGTGCGACCTGATTCTGGGCCCTGTCACGCCCGCTCTGGGTCGCAAGCTGGGCGCCACCATAGAGGACCCCACCACCGACTGGCTGGGCGACGTCTATACGCTGGGAGTCAGCCTGGCTGGCCTGCCTGCCATGTCCGTTCCCTGCGGCTTCAGTCAGGGCGAACGCCCCTTACCCATCGGCCTGCAGATCATTGGCAACTACTTCCGTGAAGGCCAGTTGCTGGCCTTTGCCGACCGCTTCCAGCAAGTCACCGACTGGCATCAACGTCAACCAGGACAACAATAATGGAATGGGAAATTGTGATCGGGCTGGAAACCCACACCCAGCTCTCGACCGAATCCAAAATCTTCTCCAGCAGCAGCACCCGTTTTGGTGCGTTGCCCAATACACAAGCCAATGAAGTGGACATGGCGTTGCCCGGCGCCTTGCCCGTCTTTAACCGTGGCGCAGCTGAACGGGCGATTCGCCTGGGCCTGGCCGTGGGCGGACGCATTGCGCGACGCTCCGTATTCGAGCGTAAAAACTATTTCTACCCGGACCTGCCCAAGAACTATCAGATCAGCCAGATGGAAATCCCGGTGGTCAGTGGCGGCACCATCAGCTTCATGCTGGACGGCGAAGAAAAGACCATTAATCTGACTCGCGCCCATCTGGAAGAGGACGCCGGCAAATCCCTGCACGAAAACTTCCGGGGCCCCCACGGCGAATCCAGTACCGGGATCGACCTGAACCGCGCCGGGACCCCGCTGCTGGAAATCGTGTCCGAACCCGAAATGCGCTCGGCCGCCGAAGCGGTGGGCTACGCCCGCGCCTTGCACAGCCTGGTGGTCTGGCTGGGCATTTGCGATGGCAATATGCAAGAAGGCTCGTTCCGCGTGGACGCCAACGTGTCAGTCCGTCCCAAAGGCCAGAAAGAATTTGGCACCCGTTGTGAGCTGAAGAACATCAACTCCTTCCGTTTTCTGGAGCGTGCCATTCAATACGAAGCACGCCGCCAGATCGAACTGATCGAGGACGGTGGCAAGGTCATCCAGGAAACCCGCCTGTACGACTCCGACCGCGACGAAACCCGCAGCATGCGCAGCAAGGAAGATGCCCACGATTACCGCTACTTCCCCGACCCGGATCTTCCCCCCCTGTTTATCAGCGAAGAGTGGATCGAGCAGGTTCGTCAGGACATGCCCGAGCTGCCAGCACAAAAACTGGCCCGCTTCGAGCAGGAGTTTGAGCTGAGTCGCTACGACGCCTCGCAACTGACCGTGGACCGTGCAACCGCCGACTTTTTTGAGGCAATTTTGCAAGCAGGCGCCAAGAGCAATGCCAAACTGGCTGCCAACTGGATTCTGGGCGAGCTGTCCGCCGCCTTGAACCGCGAGGAAATTGGCATTGAACAATCCAAAGTCAGCCCGGCCCAACTGGCCCAGTTAATTGCCCGTATTGCCGACGGCACCATCTCCAACAAGATTGCCCGCGACGTGTTTGCCGCGCAATGGGATGGCGAACTCAATGGCGATGTGGATGCCATCATCGAAGCACGCGGCCTCAAGCAGATCAACGATGTGGGCGCTATTGCCGCCATGGTCGATGAGGTGCTGGCCGCCAATCCGAGCATCGTTGAGCAGCACCGTGCCGGCAAACCCAAAGCCTTCAATGCCCTGGTCGGTCAGGTCATGAAAGTGGCCAAGGGCAAAGCTAATCCGCAGCAGATCAATGAAATGCTCAAGCAAAAGCTGGATGCCTGAATCTGGATGCAGTGCTGAGCGGATACAAAAACACCAGGCCCAGGCCTGGTGTTTTTTTTGTGCAGTACCGACACAAACCTGCGTGTGACGATCAGACGCCGTAACGATCCCGGTAGGCCTTGACCTGAGGAGCATGAGCGGCCAGCGTGGTGTCATCTGCCAGCACCGCCATGATGTCCGCCAAAGACGCAATGCTGATGACTGGAATACCGTAGGTCTGCTCTACTTCCTGAACTGCCGAATGAGCGGACAGTTCCTGATCATTGCCCGCCCGCTCCATGCGATCCAGTGCGATCAAGACAGCAGCAGGTTGCGCACCAGCCGCCTTGATGATCTGCATGGATTCACGCACCGAGGTGCCGGCAGTAATAACGTCATCAATAATCACCACCTTGCCTTGCAAAGGAGCGCCTACCAGGGTGCCGCCTTCACCGTGATCTTTGGCCTCTTTGCGGTTAAAGGCAAAGGGCACGTCACGCTCACCGATTTGAGGGTGCTCGGCAAGGGCGATGGACGTAGCCGCTGCCAATGGAATGCCTTTGTAGGCGGGGCCAAACAACATGTCAAAGGACACGCCCGAATCGAGCAGGGCCTGGGCATAAAAGCGGGCCAGTTGCCCCACGCTGCGTCCGGTATTGAACAGGCCGGCATTAAAAAAGTAAGGGCTCAAGCGTCCAGACTTGACCTTGAACTCCCCAAAGCGCAGCACTCCCTGTTCCAGGGAAAAGCGCACGAAATTGCGACGATTATCGTTATTGGCCGACATGACAGAGTATGAAAAAGATAGAGACAAAAGCATTTTAGCGTGTTGTGAGCCATCACTTGGCAGGTTCGGCCAGTTCTTCGAGCAAGAAGTCGATAAAACTGCGCACTTTAGGCGTCAAATAGCGCCGGCTGGCATAGACTGCATGCAGTTGTTGCAGCTCTTCACGGTAATCGGGCAAGAGACGAACCAGGCGACCGGACTCCAGGTCGTCCATCACCAGCCATTGCGGCAAGTAAGCCAAACCTGCCCCACCCAAAGCGCAGTAATAGGTCAGATTCGTATTGTCAGAACGCATAAAAGGATTCAGACGTAAGGACTCCGGCCCGTCCGGCCCCAAAAACTCGAAACTGGGCTGCTGCAAGTAACTGGGACTGATGGCAGGCAAACGCATCACGTCCGCGCAGTTACGGGGCATGCCGTATCGGGCCACAAACGCAGGGCTGGCCACTAGATGAAAAGGGGTGGGACAAATCAGGCGGGCGATCTGATGGGGGGCCGGTTCGCGCATGACGCGCAAGGCCAGGTCAAATCCTTCCGCCACCAGATCCACCTTGTGATTGCTCAAGCTCAGCTCCAGCGTCACCTCAGGAAAGCGTGTTTGGTAATCCTGTAGCAATTGCGCCACTTTGCGGTTTGCAAACCACACTGGGGCAGTCAGCCGCAGCACTCCTTGCGGCTGATGCGCGGAGCCCGACAAGGCTTGTTGCCCGCGCTCCAGCGTGTCCAGTGCCTGCAAACAATAATCGAAGTAAGTCTGCCCCAGCTCGGTCAGACTCAAACGACGACTACTGCGATGAAGCAGCCGGGCGCCCAACTGTTTTTCCAGGTTGGCCAGGTGCTTGCTAACCATCGGCGCTGACATGCCCAGACGCTGAGCCGCTGCCGCAAAACTGCCCGCGGCGACGATTTCACGAAACACCCGCAGGCTCTGAATAGTATCCATGCTTTCCTAATAAGAAAGTATCTAATGAAAATAGGGCTGTTTATTTCCTGATAGTAATTGATTAAGCTTGAACGAGCGCTAACCCGATGCCTGTCTGGGCCTTGAATGGGCGGGACCAGCTTCAGGCTGAGATCGAATCTCAGGCACTCCCCGGGCCAGGTGCTTTTTTTACCGCTACCGTCAACTTTCCAAAGGAAAACACATGAACGCCCTTACTTCCAGCTGGACTCCTCGCATCCTTAGCCTGCTGCGCATCGTCACAGGCTATTTACTGCTGACACACGGTACTGCCAAGATCTTGGGCGTCCCCCAAGTGGATATGTTTGCCAACCTGCAAATCGCCTCTCTGTATGGCGTGGCAGGCATCCTGGAGCTGATTCTGGGCGGCTTGCTGGTGCTTGGGCTGTTTTCCCGCTTTGCAGCCTTTGTCGCATCCGGCCTGTGCGCGTTTGCTTACTTCATTGGTCACGCCAGCGCCAGCACCTTTGCCACTCCAATCCTGAACGGCGGTGAAGCAGCGGTTCTGTTCTGCTTTGTCTTTCTGTATCTGGCCTTTGCCGGCCCAGGCCCCTGGAGCATCGACGCAGGTCGCAGCGCCGACTGATTACCCTAACCAAGCCCTTACCCCACCCTGCCCCTCCAGGGCAGGGGTCGGAGATCATCATGACGATGCCTACCTATTTCATTTCGCACGGCGGCGGCCCTTGGCCCTGGATGCCCGAGGCGCAAACCATGTACGCCCCACTGCGTGCTGCCTTGCAGGATATTCCGCGCCAATTGGGACGCAACCCAAAAGCGATCCTGATGGTCTCCGCGCACTGGGAGGCACAGCAGGAAAACCTGCTGGTTGCTGCCGCTCCCCAGCCCAGCATGGTGTACGACTACTACGGTTTTCCATCGCACACTTACGAGATTCACTATCCGGCACCGGGCGATCCGGCGTTGGCTCAGCAAGTCTGTAATTTGCTTGAGGCCGCTGGCCTGCCCACCCGCCTGGACAGGGAGCGTGGCTTTGACCACGGCGCTTTCGTACCCGCGTATATCATCTACCCGCAAGCCAAAGTGCCGATGGTGCAACTGTCCATTCACGCCAACTACGACCCGGCCCTGCACTACGCCATGGGCGAAGCCCTGGCTGCTTTGCGGGACGAAGATGTGCTGATTATCGGCAGCGGCCTGAGCTATCACAACCTGCGCAATATGGGACCAGGCGGGGTCGAACCGTCCGCCCGGTTTGATGCCTGGCTGGACCAGAGCCTGAGCCTGCGTGACCCCGCTGCCCGCCGTCAAGCTTTGATGGACTGGGAGCAGGCGCCTGCAGCCCGTATTGCCCACCCGCGTGAGGATCATCTGGTGCCGCTCATGGTCGCCGTCGGTGCGGCTCAAGGGGATGCGGCTTACCGCTTTCACCATGAGACCCAGGCTTTTGGCGGGCTGACTGTATCCAGCTACCGTTTCGGCTGAACCCGGTAACAAGCTCTGACGGCCACTGACATGCTGACAGTTTACGGGTTAAAGTGCTGACGCTATAAGGAGAATTGCCACGTGTTACGCGTCACCTCGTTAAACGTCAACGGTATTCGGGCTGCTTTTCGTAAAGGGCTGCCCGCCTGGCTGCAAGCCCAGAAACCCCATATTGTCTGCATGCAGGAAATCAAGATCAGCGAACCGGATCTGACACCCGATCTGACCCATCCCGGGCAGTATCACGGACACTTTCACCATGCCCAGAAAAAAGGTTACAGCGGCGTCGGTCTGTATTTGAGCCACCAAGCAGAAGCCGTGGCCCAGGGCATGGCCTGCGACGAGTTTGATGCCGAAGGCCGTATCATCCGCGCCGACTGGAACACGCTCAGCGTCATCAGCGCCTATCTGCCCTCAGGCTCATCGGGCGATGAGCGCCAAACGGCCAAGTACCGCTTTCTGGATCATTTTGAACAGTGGATAGCGGGCCTGATGCAAGAGCACCGCGAAACAGGCCGTGAGTTCATTATTTGTGGTGACTGGAATATCGCGCACCACGAAGCCGATTTGAAAAACTGGAAAGGCAATCTGAAAAACAGCGGTTTTCTGCCTGAAGAGCGCGCTTGGATGAGCAAAGTGCTGGGCGAGCTTGCCTGGGTGGATGTTTATCGCAGCCTGCACCCCGATACCACGGACGAATGCTACACCTGGTGGAGCAATCGTGGTCAGGCCTGGGCCAAAAACGTAGGGTGGCGCATTGATTATCAAATTGCCACCCCAGGTATTGCCGCCAAGGCGCGCAGTGCAACGATCTATAAAGAAGAACGTTTCAGCGACCACGCCCCCCTGACGATCGATTACGACTGGAGCTTGTAAATGCCCCAGACAAGGCCGATGCCCTAACTGGCTTTTTCAATCATGTAGCGCACCACACTGCGCAATTGTTCATCAGTGGCTTTAGGAGCCGCACCGCGGGGGGGCATGGCGCCCTTGCCATTGATGACCACCTCCATCAAGGCGTCTTCACCTTTGGCGATCAAGGGCTCCCAACGAGCCTTGTCACCCAGACGGGGGGCATTGGCCATACCGGATGCGTGACAGACCATACACGAGGACTTGTACAGTTTCAGAGCCTCGTCGGAGTCGGCGTGGGCTGCAGGCGCGGCAGCCAGCAAAAGCAAAGCGGCCATGGCGGAGTACATCATGGTGGCGGGGCTATCGGTTCTCATGGGTTTACCCTTTAAACAGTCGGCATGAACGCATGCCCGGCTGATACGTCGTGTTTTGAACAGGGTAGCTTCGGCCCTTGGCCTGCCACCCTGCTGCCTGCTTGATTACTGCACTAGCTGTTGACTACCAAAAATCCCGAGCGAAATTGCTTTGTACACCAGAATCTCAATTCCGCACATCGGGCCCGCCTGCCTGTCTTAGGCTTTGATCGGGCCAGGAGGGCTGACTTGCTTCATCAAGTCATCGTTCCACTCGCCTTCGACCAGCACGTGACCGGCTGCGCCCAGCTCCATCGCCTCGATCAGGTTGTGGTTCACATAGGCGTACACACCGGGCTGCTTGAAGGTGTAGAGTGCCACACCAGCAGAACCACCACGAATGAACCAGGTCTCCAGGTTCTTGGCAGGTGGGTCATCAAACTTGCCCAACTCCCAGACCCAGTCGCCGTGACCGCCAATCAGGTGAGGACGGGTGTCGCGGTTGGCTTGCGAGTGGATGAACAGCACGGTTTCACCGACCTTGGCTTTCATGGCGCCGTCGCCCATCAGGGCCCCCACCTTGCCGTTGAACACCACATGGCTGGGAATCAGGCCGCGCATGGTTTCCAGCGTATCGCCGTAGCTTTCAGCCGAGGAACCATATTTTTTGAAATTGCCCTTTTCGTCGCGGGGAATGTAGAGGTCAAATTCACCAATCGTGTAAACACGGTCGTAATGCAAGGCGTTGCCTGCCGGGTCCTTCAAGCCGTCGCGTGGCAATACCATGACCGTGCCATGCATGCCCTGGACCACGTGCCAGGCTACCGAGCCCTCGGGAGCGCAGTGGTACACAAAGGTACCGGTGCGATCCGCCTTGAAGCGCAAGGTGGCTTGTTCGCCAGGGTTCACGTTGGTCAGCTTGGCACCGCCCAGCGCACCAGTCGAGGCGTGAAAGTCGATGTTGTGCGGCATGGTGTTGGTGGCCGGATTCACCAGCGTGAGTTCCAGGTAGTCGCCTTCATGAACCACCATGGTAGGACCGGGCATGGAGTCATCGAACATCATGGCGTGCATGGTGGTCCCATCCCGATCGACCTCGATCTCGCGCTCGGAAATGGTCATGCGAAATTCCACGACACGTGGCTCGGGGCCGACTTTTTGCTCGTGCTTGTGGACCATGGGAGGCGCAACCAGATCCACCTTGACCCGTTCCAGCTTGGCGATCTGATCTTCCGTACGCGCTGCCAGCCAAGGCGCATTCTTTTTGGGGGCGGCTGTTTCGCGGGCTTGTACTTGCGCCGCCAACAAAGTGGTTCCTGCGGCGACACCTAGGCCAGCACTTTTCAAGAAATGACGACGTTCCATACTACCTCCGGTTTGATCCAGGCGTAATGCCTGCTGATTAAATGTTTTTCAGATCTAACAGTTACTGAATGTATTGGACCGCAAACAGACTTCGCACTCTTTGCTGCAGCGCAAGCATCTCGTAGAAGCAACAAAAAAACCGCCCGAAGGCGGTTTTTTTCTTAGACGGAATCTCACAGAAGAACAGAGTCCATCCTGGCAAAGGATCAGGATGCCTTTACTGCGCCTGCAGCATGCGCTGCGGCACTGCGACGGCCAGCCATGATACGTACCAGAACTTGCTGGAATACGAGCAGAGCACCGGCAATGAACACAACGTCACCCAAGGTGCGCCACCAGCGCAGGGACTGCAAAATCGGCTGCTGCATGAACGCTTCGCTACGTGCGTACCACATGCCCTCGGAGATGCTGGCCCAGGCCTGGATAATCCCGGCAGGCAGCAAGCTTACGAACATCATCAGAACCAGCCCCCCGTTCAATGTCCAGAACCCCCAACTCATCAGACGATCGTTGTAGCGAACCTCTGGCGAGATATAGCGCACCACCAGCAGAACAAAGCCCAGCGACAGGAAACCATACACCCCGAACAAGGCAGCGTGGGCATGCAACGGTGTGGTGTTCAGACCCTGGATGTAGTAGAGCGAGATCGGCGGATTGATCAGGAAGCCAAATACACCGGCACCGAGCATGTTCCAAAATGCCACGGCCACAAAGAACATGACGGGCCAACGCAGATCGTTCATCCAGCTTGCCTGCTTTTGCATCTTCCAGTTGTGGAAGGCCTCATAACCCAGCATGATCAAAGGCACCACTTCCAACGCGCTAAAGGATGCGCCAATCGCCATAATAGGCGTGGTCGTGCCGGAGAAATACAGGTGATGCAAGGTTCCGGGCACACCGCCTACCAGAAACAAGGATGCAGCAGCCAGTCCGGCAATCGTGGCGCTACGTTTGGAGACCAGGCCCAGGGTCAAGAAGATAAAGCCCATGGCAACGGTGGCAAAGACTTCAAAGAAACCCTCTACCCACAGGTGAACCACCCACCAGCGCCAGTATTCCATGATGGTGATGTTGGTATGTTCACCGTAGAACAGGCCCGTACCGTAAAAGAGGCCAATTGCCACGGTGGAAATGGTCAAGAGCACCAGCAGATGATTGTCGCCCTTGTCACGGCGCAGCGCTGGCCACATGCCACGCAACATCAGCAAGAGCCAGAAAGCCAGACCGATGAACTTGATGATTTGCCAGAAACGACCCAGGTCCAGGTACTCGTAGCCCTGGTGGCCGAACCAGAAGTTCAGTTCAGGAGGCAGGATATTCTTGATGGCAAGGAAGTTGCCGGCAAACGAGCCAATGAAAAGCACGACCAGGGCACCGAACAGCACATCTACGCCCAGGCGTTGATACTTGGGGTCCTCGCCACCGTTAATCAACGGCACCAGAAACAGACCGGCGGTTAAAAAGCCGCTGGCAATCCACAGCAGCGCAGCTTGAATATGCCAGGTGCGGGTCAAGGAGTAAGGGAACCACTGCGATACGTCTATGCCGTAAAACATCTGGCCTTCAACGGTGTAGTGTGCGGTAAACCCACCTAGAAACACCTGAATGACAAACAGGGCGACGGTCAAAAAGGCGTATTTTTTCAGCGCACGCTGCGAAGGCGTCAGACGAAACGCCAGCACCGGGTCTGTCGCGGGTGCAACCGGCGCGGCCTCCTCTTTGTGGGTGAAGGCCCAGATCCAGACCAGCAGGCCGATGCCGGCCAGCAGTAAAACAATACTGACAATGGACCAGACGATATTGGCCGTGGATGGATGGTTGTCCACCAAGGGCTCGTGCGGCCAGTTATTGGTATAGCTGACGGTCGTGCCGGGACGCTCGGTAACCGTCGCCCAGGACAGCCAGAAGAAAAAGCGGGTCATGTCCTGACGGCGCTGCAGCTCCGGCAAGGTGTTGTCCTTCATGGCAAAGCTTTCACGACTGGACTTGAGCTCAGGGGCGTCGCCAAACAGATCAATATAGTACTGAGCCGTCGTGTCGATGGCCTTGGCACGCCGCTCGCTGATCTGCAGCACACCCGTGGCCTCATCAATGCGGTTGGGACGATATTCGTCCTGCAATTCCTGACGCAAGGTAGCCTGCTGACTGCTGGTGAGCTGGTCGTAATTGAGCGAATAGGTTTGCTGCGCGGCCAGATCCAGCCAGGCCAGCGCTTCGCGGTGCAACCAGTCTGCGCTCCAGTCCGGAGCCTGGTAGGCTCCGTGACCCCAGATTGATCCCAATTGCATTCCGCCCGTGCTCTGCCAGGCAGACTGGCCGCGATGTATCTGTTCCTGTGATGTAAATTCACGTCCATCCGGGGTAAGGACCTTGACGGGCATCGGAGGTGCTTGACGATACACCTCCACCCCAGTCCAACCGAGAATGGCAAAGGTCACCATGGTGACTGCCACCAGGGACCACCATAGTTTCTTGTAGCTACTACGCATGTTGTTCTCCGTCTCGCTGATGTGTCAAACGACCTGTTCTCCCCCGGTCCTGGCCGGACCTGGGCAGGGGGTCATAAGCGGAGTGGGCACTGCCCCATCGCGATGAGTGACTGCCTGAAAAAGAATCCAGCCCGGTCTCCCGTTGCGCCATGGGCACTGCCGGGGTGCGGAACTGTTTAAGAAGACTGGCCACGGAGGCGCTGCCTGGCTGTTGCAAGCGAGCCAGAACGGCAGCATCTCCTACTGAATCCGGCGTCTCTAAGGACCCGCCAAGGAATCGATGTCTAAAAAAAACCGGCCTGTTTGCATCGTCCGGGCCGCCAAGCGGTGGACGAACCGGAGCACAAGCCGTGTAGCGATGTTCTGCTAAGTCGGGGGTCATGTCATCGTCCTTAAAAATGTATGACAAAACACTTAAAGCAAAGACCGTGCCAACTTAAAAACGATATGGATCAATGGTTCGCTTCCAAACCAGGTATAAACTACCCTAAGAAAACCGGGTATTTTTCACCATAAGGGTATTTTTCACCCATGCTAGATCTCATGATTGCCGATTTGGCCACTGAAATTCCAGGGCCGCTACGCCTGCAGCGCATGGTTCATCTGCTGGCGCGACATTTCGGCTGTGATGCCGCCGGTTTGCTGAAGCTGGACGACACCGTATTGCGCATTGTGGCGGCCAGCGGTCTGGGTCATGACACCTTGGGCCGGCATTTTGTCATTGCCGATCATCCCCGGCTGACACGCATTTTGCATACCCCTGGCCTGACGCGCTTTGAGCCCAACTGCGGTCTGCCCGACCCCTACGATGGCCTGCTGGATGACAAGCTGGGTCAGCCGCTGCCGGTCCATGATTGCGTGGGAATCCCCCTGCAGATCCAAGGTGCGGCCTGGGGGATTCTGACCCTGGATGCCTTGCGCCCCGGAACCTTTTCTGCCTCCACGCTGGTGGAACTAAAACACTGGTGCATGGTGCTGGAAAGCGCCATCCGCATCAGCGAACTGGAAGAGGAAAATCGCAGTCTGCGCATGCTCTCTACCCTGCCCCCTGATTATTTGTCGCGCCACAACTCGACTTCCATCATTGGCAACAGCAAGGCGCTTTTGGAGGTCATCCAGCTGCTGGACACGGTTGCCACCTCCGAACTGCCGGTTCTCTTGCTAGGCGAGACAGGCGTGGGCAAAGAGCTGTTTGCACAGCGCCTGCATCAACGCTCGGCTCGCCACCACTCCCCCCTGATTTACGTGAACTGCGCCGCTCTGCCCGATTCGTTAGCGGAGAGCGAACTTTTCGGCCATGTCAAAGGCGCTTTCTCGGGGGCGCACGA
Source organism: Alcaligenes ammonioxydans (assembly GCF_019343455.1). NCBI lineage: Bacteria > Pseudomonadati > Pseudomonadota > Betaproteobacteria > Burkholderiales > Alcaligenaceae > Alcaligenes > Alcaligenes ammonioxydans. Next base: position 3,211,918 of record NZ_CP049362.1, read on the forward strand.
ACATCGCGCCGGACGCTTCGAGGCCGCGCAGGGCGGCACCCTGTTTCTGGACGAAATCGGAGAGTTGTCTTTGACGATTCAGGCCAAGTTGCTGCGTACGTTGCAAAATGGCGAAATCCAGCGCCTGGGGGCCGACCACCCCATTAAACTGAATGTGCGGCTTGTTGCGGCCACTAACCGGGACCTGAGTCAGCAGATTGCACAAGGCGGTTTCCGGGCCGACCTGTACCACCGCCTGTCCGTTTTTCCCCTGACAATTCCGGCCTTGCGCGAACGCCATCAAGACATTCTGCTGCTGGCCGGTCATTTTCTGGAAATGAATCGCTCCCGACTGGGCTTGCGTGGCATTCGCCTCTCGCCCGACGCGGAAGCCGCTTTACTGGCTTATCATTGGCCAGGCAATGTTCGCGAATTGGAACATCTGATCAGCCGTGCCACCATCCGCCTGCTGGTCGATACGCCAGACCGTAACCAAATATTTACGCTTAGCGCCGATAATCTCAATTTGTTACCTTCTACCCTGGAGCCTGTGGCAGCGGCCACGCAATCTCTGGGAGTGCCACACCCCTCCTTGCGTCAGTCCGTTGAACAATTGCAAGGACGCTTGATCCGGCAGGCTCTGCAGGACAACGACGGTAACTGGAGCCAGGCTGCCCGACAGCTTGGCATGGACCCCAGCAATCTGCATAAGCTGGCCAGCAAACTAGGGCTTAAAACCCGCTCAGAAAGCTTAAGTGATGACTGACATTTCCTACCCCTCCTTGTTAGCCAGCCTGCCCCTGTTCTCTGACCTGGACGCGGCCAGCATCGACCAGCTCTGGCAAGAAGGACGGCTGATCCACTATGACAAGGACAGCCAGGTCTTTCGCCAGGAGCAAAGCAGCGATCATTTTTTTGTGCTGCTGCAGGGCCTGATCAAGGTCGTACGCACCATGCCCAATGGCTCCCAGTTACTGGTCCGTTTCGCCCTGCCCGGCGATGTGATTGGCATTGCCCCCGCCCTGCGGCGACGCAACTACCCGGCCACTGCCATCAGCGTCACGAGCAGCGCCGCCCTGGCCTGGCCAGAAAAGTCCTGGGACAGCCTGACCCAACGCTTTCCTTGCCTGCTCAGCTCGGCGCAGGACACAGTTGCCCAACGTCTGAGCGACGCGGACGACCGCCTACTGGAAATTCACAGTCTGGAAGTGGAGCAGCGACTGGCCCACAGTTTGCTGCGCCTGATTCGCCAGGTGGGCCAAAGCGGTGCGCAGGGGACATCCCTGAGCATTCCCGTGACCCGACAGGACCTGGCCGATCTGGCTGGGACCACCCTGTATACGGCCAGCCGTGTCGTCAGTAGCTGGGATCATCAGGGCTTGATCCTGGCAGGGCGCAAGCAGATAACGATTGCCGACCTGGACAAATTTGCCCGAGCCGTTCTGGAACGCGGCTAAGCGCCCTTAGTCCTCCGTGACAAGACGCAGACCCAGATAGCGCGGGGGCACGCCGACCGAACATGCCCCGGTTTTGGGGTCACGGATGAAGTCGGGCATCACCGCGATATGCTCTCCTCCCAAGGTGCGAACGCCGCAGTTTTCCAGACGGGATTCCGCGCGGGGCATGCTGATGCGGTGAACGCGCACATGACAGGTATTGGTCCATTCGGCCACCTGTCCCCCGGCATCAAACACGCCATAGGCATTGGCAGTTCCCTGGCCCAGGGGCGCCAACGGCACCTCCTGCTCCTGCTTGCGCTTATAGCTGTCCTGATATTCCTGGAGCCACAAGGCGGCCTGCTCGTTCTCATCCAGCCCGCCCTGGGCCGATTCAGGCACTTTCTGGTCTGCGAAGTAACTCCATTCCAGATAATCCGGCAAGCGGAACTGCTTGCCGGTGCGCTCGCTGAGCCAAGCCGCATAATCCTGCCCGTCCTGCCAGCTCACCCCCACAACCGGCCGATCTTTGGCCTGTCCCCGGCCCACCGCATCCGCGGCCTTGCACCGCTCGGCACGAACACATTGATCGTAGTCGTACTGGCTGACTTGATACTTCATGACTTTCAAGCTGGGAGCCGGGGCATACATCACGGTATCGGACGCAATCAGGCGCCCATCGAGCAAGTACTCACCAGCCTGCATGACTTCGCGCGCCGGACCGGCCACTTCCACCAACTCTGGCAAGGCGGCTGAATTGTTGGGCTCGCCAGCCGAGCATCCGGCCAAGATGGCCGCTAACAGCACGGTTCCCACTACACGGCTTTGCATTGTGAACTCCCAAGAGACAGCCACCATTGAAACGTAGCCAGTGGTTCATGTCCTTGCGCCAAGGCAAACAGCGTCCTTAAGGCATCAAAATTCTCCGCTCACCCGTTCCTGCCCCTTCCTTGAGCCTTATACTGCTGGTCTCCCATCGCTCCTTGAACCCTCAGGCCAAAAAAATGAATGCTGACTTGACTACAGGTTCCGAAGATATGGCGGCGGCAGTGCGCCGTCTTGTCCATCTTTATCAAGGGCTGACGCCAGACCGGCTATCCGAGCTGGAGGTCTGTTATGCGCCTGACGCCCATTTCAAGGACCCCTTCAATGAGGTAGAGGGCGTTGCGGCCATCCGCGGCATCTTCGAGCACATGTTTACGGCGTTGCACTCGCCACGCTTTGTCATTACGCAGCAGATCGTCCAGGACCAACGAGCCTTTCTGGAATGGGAGTTCCGCTTCCGCATCAAACGTTGGAAGCCGGATCTTGAACACTGCATCAGGGGAGCGTCAGCGCTGTCCTTTGACGGACAAGGTCGGGTGACCCATCATCGCGATTATTGGGATGCGGCAGAGGAGCTTTATGAAAAACTGCCCTTGCTGGGTTTATTGATGCGCTGGCTGCGACGCACGATGTCCACATCGGAAAAGTAGCCCCCCTCACACTCCGTACCCAACACCGGCAGGGTGCGCAGCCTCGGCGCACCGTGTAGTCAGGCATCCACCAATGAAACAAGAGCAGCGTCGAGGCCACGGGGTCCGGCAGGGGGTGCCGGACGGATTCCGGAGACTGTCTTACTGTGCCAAGGACGTACGGCCCGCGCCTGCCAGACCATCAAAGGTGGTGCTGCTCACCCATTCAATGATCTGCTCGTGGGTGTACTGCCCCGACTCTTTAAGAAGGCTCACCACAGGGTCACATGCACGCGCAAACAAGGTGTAGAGCACCAGCTCGACTGGCAGACCCGATTGCAGGCTGCCTGCCGTCTGCGCCTCGATAATCCAGGTGCTCAGACGATTACTCAAGGCAATCAGGCGATCCATGTACTCATCATTTGACTGGAGCGAGGCGCTAAGGCTTGAGTTCTGCGCGGGCAGCGACGGCATTTCCCCTTGCAATTGGGTATCCATCGTCCAGCGCACCACGGATTTGAGCTGATCAATCGCCGTAATGGCTTGGCCTGCTTCAGCAGCATCCTGAGCCTGTTTGCGCAGCTCATCCACAAAAGCCAGGGCGCGATCGAGCACGCCCACCATCGCCGCAGCAGCCAATTCCTCCTTGGATGTAAACAGCTTATATAAGCTGGCCTTGGCCATGCCTGCCTCGGCGGCGACTTGGTCGACCGTCATGGCATCGTAGCCTTTGGTCGCCAAAAGACGGTTAACAGCGGTCACGATGGCTTCTACGCGTACGCGCTGGATTTGTTCTTTGATTGAGGATCGAGCGTTCATGAGATCTATTTTAGGACGAATGAGATCATCTTGCATACCAAATAGTGCAAAAATATTATTTAAGGTTTATAGTTTGAACTAATGAGTTCACCGTTTGATCTTTCCGGTTCATAACCCCCCTGCGCAACACCCCAAGGAGCTGCCATGCGTCGTATCGCTGTCATCGGTTCGGGCATATCCGGCTTGGCCGCTGCCTATCGTCTTGCTCACTCCCAAGACACGCATCGCGTCTGTCTGATTGAAGCCAACTCTTATTTCGGCGGACATGCCAATACGGTCGAGCTCAGCCTGGATGGTATTAGCCACGGGGTCGATACCGGTTTTTTGGTGTTCAACCACCGCACCTATCCCCTGCTCACAAAGCTGTTCAAGGAGCTGGAGGTAGAAACCGCTCCCTCGGAGATGTCCTTCTCCGTGCAGATTCCCCACCCTGATGGCAGACCGGGGCTGGAATGGAGCGGTAGCTCTTTAGGCAGCGTGTTTGCACAGCGCAGAAACTTGATCAGCCCACGCTTCATTGGCATGTTGCTGGAAATTTTGCGCTTCAATCGTCTGACAACGGATATCGCCCAGCGCCAGCTTGAGTCACAACTCAATACGCCCATAGAAACCTTTCTGGATCTGCATGGCTTTGGCAGCACATTTCGCAACAACTACCTGTTGCCCATGATTGGCAGCATCTGGTCTTGTCCGACCGATCAAATGCTCCGCTTCCCCGTCGCTACCCTGATTCGCTTTTGTCACAATCACGGGCTGATCCAGATCACCAACCGTCCCCAGTGGCACACCGTTCGCGGTGGCTCTCAACGCTACGTACGCCGCATCATTGGGCGACTGCAAGAGGACGGCCGCCACGAAATCCGATTGAACACCCCTGTGTTCAGCCTTAAACGTGAAGCACAAAGCGTCATGGTAGAAATGCCTCACGGTACCGAGCAGTTCGATGCTGTCGTGCTGGCCTGCCATAGTGATCAGGCATTGCGCCTGCTGGGCCAGGACGCAACCCAGACAGAGCGTGCCGTGCTGGGCAGCATTCGTTATCAAGCCAATGAAGCCGTATTGCACACCGACACTGCCGTCTTGCCACAGCGCCAGGCCGCCTGGGCGGCCTGGAATTATGAACGCGCCAGCTCGGCGGCTTCCGAGGAAACCGGAGTGTGCCTGCATTACCTCATCAACCGCCTGCAGCCACTGCCTTGGCAGCAAGCCGTCGTGGTCTCGCTCAATCCGGCCCGTCCCATAGCAGCGGACAAGGTACATGCGCGCATTACGTACAGCCACCCAGTCTTTGACCATGCCGCCATCCTGGCACAACAACAGCTTGAAAAGTTGCAGGGCCAACGCCGGACCTGGTTCTGCGGTGCCTGGTGCGGCTACGGATTTCACGAGGACGGTTTGCGTTCGGGTCTGAGCGCCGCTGACCAGGTTTTGCTGTCCCTGAACCGTGCAGCGCAGGCGGCCCACACTGAGCTCAGGCAGGAGGAAACCGTATGAACGCCTCCGCTCTCATTGGCTTTGGTCATATCTGGCATCGGCGGCTGCGGCCAGTCGAGCACGCCTTTCATTACCCTGGTTATTTCCTGCTGCTTCCCATGCGTAGCCTGCGGGAACACCCAGTCCCCGTCCTGCGCCGCAACCAACGCGGCTGGATCAGCTTTCATGACAGCGATCATGGCAATGGCGGTAATGACGCTCTGGCCTGGTTTGAATCTCTGTTAGAGCAGGAAGGTATTGAGGATGCGGATGGCGAGATCTGGCTGCATACCTTTCCGCGCGTCCTGGGCTATGTCTTCAAGCCCGTGAGCTTCTGGTACGCCCATCGAGCCGACGGTTCGCTGGCGGCGATTCTGGCCGAAGTCAACAACACCTTCGGTGAGCGTCATGCCTATCTCCTGGCAGGGCCGCATCTGGGCTGGGATTGCGAACAAGTTGCCAGCAAGCAATTTCATGTGTCCCCATTTTGCGAAACCCACGGCGAATATCGCTTTCGATTCTCGCGCAATGAAACTACCAACCTGGCGCTTGTCGATCTGTACGACGACGCAGGCCCCCTGTTACGCACAGGTGTTCAAGGAACGCTACACCCCCTGAATGCGGCTACCGTACGCAGGGCATTTTTTGGCACGCCGCTGATGACCCTAGGGGTCATTGTTCGCATCCATTGGCAAGCACTGCGCCTGTGGGCGAAGCGGCTTCCCTTCCATCGCAAACCACCAGCGCCCAAGCGCTCTGTCACACGATGAATACAAGCACCGCCACTCTCTTGAGCAAGTCCGCAAAAGCAAGCAGCGACTTGTCACCTCACGCGAACCGCGTCCTGAAGCTCTTGACGCACCTGCCTCATGGCCAGTTGGAGCTTCAGTTGCCCGATGGGCAAGTGCGGCATTTTCCCAAGCAAAATGCAGTGGAACCCGACGCCCGCTGCGCAATCGGGCAGTGGGAGGCGCTGGACCGCATCCTGAGCTCGGGCGACATTGGCTTTGCCGAAGGCTATATAGAAGGTCAATGGGACACCGATGACCTAAGCGGCTTGCTGCGTCTGTGCATCCGCAACCGCGATCACCTGGAACAACTGGTGTACGGTCACTGGTGGGCTCGACTGGGCTTCAGACTGCGCCATATGCTTCACCGCAACACGCGGGCGGGCAGCGCTAAAAACATTCATGCTCACTACGATCTGGGCAACGACTTTTATCGACTCTGGCTGGACCCAAGCATGAGCTACAGCGCTGCCTGGTTCGAAGGTCTTGACGGCTCGGCCTTGCACAAGGCTGATCTGGAGCAGGCTCAACGCGCAAAAACCAGACGGGCGCTGCGTGAGACAGGACTGCAGCCGGGGCAACGACTGCTGGAAATTGGCTGTGGCTGGGGAGCGCTTGCCCAGACAGCGGCCACGGAGTTCGGCGCGCAGGTGACAGGTGTCACCTTGTCACGCGAACAGCTTGACTGGGGCATGCAGCGCATAAACGAAGCCGGCCTGCAGGAACAGGTTGATCTGCGTTATCAGGACTACCGGGATCTGGCGAAAGAACACGCGGCGCAGCCCTTTGACGCCATTGTGTCCATTGAAATGTTCGAAGCTGTCGGGCACGAATACTGGCGCACCTACTTCAAGACTTTGCATGATTGCCTCAAACCGGGCGGCTATGCCTGCGTGCAGTCCATCACCCTGCGCGAAGACCTTTTTGCCCGTTATTTGCACTCCTCCGACTTTATCCAGCAATTCATTTTTCCCGGAGGGCTGCTGCCCAGTGTCACGGCCTTCGAGCGTGAAGCCCAGCGAGCCGGCCTGACCGTGGTCCGAACAATGAGCTTTGGCAAGGATTACGCCGAAACACTCCGACGCTGGCGTCAGGCTTTTGAGCAAAAGCTCGATGCGGTCCGCAGCCAGGGCTTTGACGAGCGCTTTGTGCGCATCTGGCGATTTTATCTGGCCTATTGCGAGGCTGCCTTTGATATGGGCAACACCGATGTAGTCCAGTTCACCTTGAGAAGGCCTGACCATGACTGATATTCGACGACGCCAAGCCCTGATCGTGGGCATCAGCCTTCTCGCCCCTACCCTTATTGCCATGACCCCTAATCTCTCGGCGGCCGCAGCGGCTGCCCCCCAGGAGCTGCGCTCCACCCTGCCCTCTGCCCATCTTGTTGGCAGTGGTCCCATGCGCTTTTTTGGACTGCGGGTTTACGAGGCGCGACTGTGGGCCATGCCGGACTTCGAGCCCAAAGAGTATGCACGCCAGCCCTTCGCCCTGGAGCTGATCTATGACCGCAAACTGGAAGGCGAAGCCATTGCCGAGCGTTCAGTTGCCGAAATGCGGCGTGTGGGCAGCTTCTCCGAGCAGCAGGCCCGCCAATGGCTGCTCCTGATGAAAAAGGCTTTTCCGGATGTCCTGGCACAAGATCGCCTGCTGGGCGTGACGGACGGAACCGGCGATGTCCGCTTTTTCCACAATGGACGTGAAACCGCCCGTATTCAGGACGCCGAGTACGCGCGCCTGTTTTTTGGAATCTGGCTGTCTGAGCAGACTTCAGCACCGGGCTTGCGAACGGCCCTGTTAGGCAAACGCTGATAAAGGCACAACCATGCGCCCCCCAGGCTCCCGCCCCTTAAAGCCGCTGCATTGGCGTACGGGACTCTCCTATGGAAGTCTTGGCCTGCCGCTGGCATTCGTGTCGCTCCCCTTATATGTGAACCTGCCGCATTACTACGCGGCGGTGGCCGGGGTGCCGCTGGCGGGCCTGGGCGCCGTGCTGCTGGCTACCCGCGCCGTTGACGCGGTGCTCGACCCTGCACTGGGAAGGCTGGCCGATCGTCTTTTGCATCGAGGCCTGGGCCAGGCCTGGCTGGCCGCTTTGTTGGGCAGCCTGATCATGGGCTTGGGTTTTGCCGCACTGTGGCATCCTCCCGAAGGTGGCCCACAAGAGGTGCTGATCTGGCTGGCGCTCAGCCTGCTGGTATGCACCTTGGCCTATAGCGCCGTCAGCATCTTGCATCAGGCCTGGGGGACCCGCTGGGGTGGTGATCCCAATTGGCGTGCGCGTGTCACCGCATGGCGTGAAGGCGCCACGCTTCTGGGAGTCTTGCTGGCCAGCATATTGCCCACCTGGTTAGGCTTTGATGCGACCAGTGTCGTGCTTTTTCTAGCCTTGGCCATAGGCCTGTTCGGGCTGCATCGCCTGCCGCCCGCTATCGCTCAACCCATGGGTTATGCACGGGGGCACAACAGTCCTGCATCAACCGCCTCGCCCTGTGCTGATGCCAGTTTCCGCAGGCTGTTATTCGTCTTCATGCTCAACGGCGTAGCCGCCGCCATACCCGCTACCTTGTTGCCCTTTTTCGTGGCGGACCGCCTGCAGGCCCCGGAGATGCAGCCGCTCTTTCTTCTGTGCTATTTCGGCGCCGCCGCGGCAGGGCTGCCTTTATGGGTACGGGCTGTCTCGCGCTGGGGACTGGCACCCAGTTGGCGGGCCGGCATGCTGACAAGCGTTGTCGCCTTTTCCCTGACACCCTGGCTTGATGCCGGCGACGGTGGCGCCTTCCTCGTTATCTGCCTGGCAAGTGGGCTGGCTCTGGGCGCGGATCTGGCCCTGCCGGGCGCTCTGCTAACCGGTGTCATCCATGAATCCGGTCAGGGCGGCTCGGGCGAAGGACGATATCTGGGCTGGTGGACTTGTGCTGCCAAGCTCAACCTGGCCCTGGCAGCCGGTCTGTGCCTGCCCCTTCTTTCCGCCCTGGGTTACCAGAGCGGCACAAGCGACCCGGCTGGCCTGCAGGCGTTGGCCTGGGCTTATGGCGGCCTTCCCTGCCTGTTCAAACTATTGGCGTGGGCTGGCCTGTGGCGCGCCGAGCATCTGCACTCATCCTGGAGACTGATATGAAACTGACAAACAGCCTTGTCTCAACCCTGCCCTGGCGGCGCGTCGCCCTGGGACTGACACTTATGGGCACCCTGGCCGGATGCGTGGGACCCACGGTGCAGGACTATGCCCAGGAACGCCCCGAATTGGACCTGCGTCAATATTTCAACGGCCCCCTGACGGCCCACGGCCTGTTCACAGACCGTTCCGGCAAAGTGGTCAAGCGCTTTACCGTGCGCATGACGGGCACCTGGAAGGGCGATGAAGGCGTGCTCGACGAACACTTTGTCTACAGCGATGGCACCACTCAGCAACGGATCTGGCATTTGAAGCATCTGGGTGATGGCCGCTACAGCGGACGCGCTGACGATGTGGTCGGCCAGGCCCAGGGCCAGACCGCGGGCAACGCCTTTCATTGGAATTACGTGCTGGCACTGCCGGTGGACGGCAAGGTCTGGAACGTGAACATGGATGACTGGATGTACTTGATGGATGGCCGCACCATGCTCAACCGCGCCGCCATGAGCAAATTCGGCATTCATCTGGGGGATGTGACACTGTCCTTCATGAAGGAGTAAGTGTGATGACACTGCTACACGCAAAACTCAATCCGCCGCTCAGTCACTGGCAAGGAAAATACGCCTGGATTGTCGGTGCCTCATCAGGCATAGGCAGAGCCACCGCGGAGGCGCTTCATGCGCAAGGCGCGCAGGTCATTGTCTCGGCCAGAGACGCCGATGCACTGCACGAGCTGGCCAAAGGCCGAAACGGGTTTGTCGTCGTCCCGCTGGATGTCACCGAACCTGAAACGCTGGCTGCGGCCAAGCTGAAAGTTCAAGCCTGCGTCGATATTGCTCCCGATCTGGTGCTGTATTGCGCAGGCAGGTACCTGCCACAACGGGCGACCGAGTTCAATCTTCTGGAGATGCAGAAACATCTGGCAGTCAATTATGTGGGTGCGCTGCATCTGCTCGATGCGGTCATCCCGATGCTGCTTGAGGCCGGACGCGGCCACCTGGCCCTGGTGGGTAGCGTGGCGGGCTACCGCGGGCTGCCAATGTCCCTGGCCTATGGGCCCACCAAAGCCGCACTGAATAATCTGGCGGAGAACCTCTATTTGGATCTGCACCCGTTGGGACTGGGCATTTCCATTATCAACCCCGGCTTTGTAGACACCCCGCTGACCGCCCAAAACAGCTTCAAAATGCCCGCGCTCATCACCCCTGAAGAAGCCGCCCGTCATATCTTGCACGGCTGGAAACAGGGGCAGTTTGAAATGAACTTCCCCCGTCGTTTTACCCGCTGGGTAAAGCTCATGCGATGCCTGCCCGATAGCTGGTACTTTTCGGCGGTACGTCGTGTCACTGGAATGTAAACGCAGCCGCACATGGAGACAGCACGCCACGCGCACTACCGCGCCCACACTCTGCGCCTGATACTGGGCGACCAGCTCAACCCACAGCACAGTTGGTTCCAGCAGGTGGACAGGCAGGTGGTTTATGTACTGATGGAGGTGCGTCAGGAAACCGATTACGTCTTGCATCATGCACAGAAAATTCTGGCCATTTTCGCTGCAATGCGCGACTTTGCGCAGCAGTTGCGAGCCGCTGGCCATCGGGTGCGTTATGTGACATTTGAAGACCCCAGCAACCGTCACTCCATCCCCGACAATCTGACGGCACTCGCGGCGCATTACGGTGTGCGCCAGGTGCAATGGCAACACGCTGACGAATGGCGACTGGATACTCAATTGCAACAGTGGGCGGACACGCAGGCCCTGACTTGCTCAGCGGTGGATAGTGAACACTTTCTGACCAGTCGTAATGAACTGGCCACTCAGATGCGCGGTCGTCGTCAATGGCTGATGGAGCATTTCTATCGCCGTATGCGCCGCCGATACCGGTTGCTGCTGGATAATCATGAACAGCCGGTCGGTGGCAAGTGGAACTTTGACCATGAGAACCGCAAACCCTGGCGTGGCACACCGGCTGAACCCACTGACTGGCGGCCCTGCCACGACCACCGTGTGCTTTGGGAAAAGCTGCAGCGTTGTGATGTGCCCAGCTTCGGCGACCCCCAGGCCAACGCCTTTCGCTGGCCACTGAATCGCCAGGAAGCGCTGAGCTGTCTGAAAGCCTTCATCACCCATGCACTGCCGCATTTTGGCGACTACGAAGATGCCATGTCCAGCCAAGCACCACGGCTGTTTCACTCCCTGCTCTCGTTTTCCCTGAACGTCAAAATGCTCCACCCGCTTGAGGTGCTGGAACGGGCCGAACGGGCCTGGCGGGAAGGTCAGGCTCCTTTGGCTGCCGTGGAAGGCTTTACACGTCAAATACTGGGTTGGCGCGAATACGTGCGCGGCATCTACTGGGCCCACATGCCGGGCTACGAAAGCCTCAATGCATTCGGGCACGACTTGCCGCTGCCGCACTGGTTCTGGACAGGGAACACCCGCATGCGCTGCCTGCAACAGTGCATTCAGCAGTCCTTGCAAAGCGCTCATGCTCACCATATCCAGCGCCTGATGGTGATCGGCAACTTTGCTCTGCTGGCTGGGCTCGACCCGGCTGCTGTCCACCGCTGGTACCTGGGCATCTACATTGACGCTTTCGAATGGGTGGAACTGCCCAATACCCTGGGCATGAGTCAGCATGCCGACGGTGGCCTGATTGCCACCAAGCCCTATATCAGCAGCGCCGCCTATTTACACCGCATGAGCGACTACTGTCAGGGGTGTGTCTACAAGCCCACGCAGAAGACAGGGCCACACGCCTGCCCCTTCAATGCCTTGTACTGGGACTTCCTTGCCCGCAATGCCCAAGAGCTGGGTGACAAGGGACGGATGACATTGATGTATCGCCAATGGCAGAAAATGCCTCCCGAACAACAAGCTGCTCTACGCACCCACGCAGAGCAGCTGCGCCAGAACCTGGGCACTCTGTAAGCCCCCCACATTGACCGAGGCCTGACATGCAATCCCTGCCCACCGCTTACCGTGCTCTTATTCTGGGCGGCTCTGGCGCCATTGGCGGTGCCATGGCCGCCCAGTTGGCCGCCGACCCTCGCTGCAGCGAGCTTGTTAGCCTGCACCGGCGCAGCACACCCGCCCTGGACTTCGATCAGCCACAGACGATCGCCGCAGCGGCCCGAACCTTGAGCACACAAGGCCCCTGGCATCTCATCGTGCTTGCGACCGGCATGCTCAGTGGTCCTACCGGGGGCCCTGAAAAGCGCTTGGCCGATCTGAATGCCGATCATCTGATGGCCAGCTTTAACACCAACGCGATAGGCCCGGCCCTGGTATTGGCCCATTTTGCACCGTTGCTGCCCAAGCACGAGCGCGGCATCCTGGCTGTGCTGTCGGCAAAGGTAGGCAGCATTGGCGATAACCGCCTGGGCGGCTGGTACAGCTACCGGGCCTCCAAGGCGGCGCTGAACATGCTGCTCAAAACCGCATCGATCGAGCTGGCACGCACCCATCCTCAAGCCGTGCTGGCCGCGCTGCACCCGGGCACTGTTACCTCAGCCTTGTCGGCTCCCTTTCGGGGCGCTCAAATCGGCCGCCCGCCTGCCGATGCGGCGCACGCGTTGCTGGCCACGCTAGACACACTCAGCCCAAAGGACAGTGGTGGTTTCTGGGCCTACAATGGTCAGGGACTGCCTTGGTAAGTTCTTTGCTCACCTTCACACACGGAGAATTCCATGCGCATCCTTCTGACAGGAGGCACGGGCCTCATTGGACAGGCCCTTTGCCGACACTGGCAACAACACGGCCACGAACTCTGGGTGTGGAGCCGAAAGCCCCAGCAAGTCCCCCAACTGTGCCCAGGCGCAACGGGCATCGCCGTGCTGGACGAGCTCAATGGCAGCGCGCCATTTGACGCGGTCATCAACCTGGCCGGAGCCCCAATTGCCAATCAACGCTGGACTGAGGCACGGCGCCAGCTTCTATGGCAAAGTCGGGTCGATCTGACACGCCGTCTGGTGGACTGGATGGGGCGACAAGCGTCGGTGCCCCCCGTCTTGATCTCGGGCTCAGCGGTAGGCTGGTACGGCGATGGCGGAGAGCAGCAACTGACCGAGGCCAGCGCACCGGGCAACAAGGACTTTGGCAGCCAGCTTTGCGTGGCCTGGGAGCAAGAGGCCGAACAAGCTCGCCAATGGGGGGTACGCGTGGTCTTGCTGCGTACCGCGCCCGTCTTGGCCAAAAACGCCGGGATGTTGGCTCGGCTGCTCCCCTCGTTCAGGCTGGGACTGGGTGCCAGACTGGGCGATGGGCAACAATGGATGCCGTGGATACACCTTGAAGACCAGGTCGCGCTTATCGACTACCTATTGCACAACCAGAGCTGTGAGGGCCCTTATAACGCGTGTGCGCCTCAGCCGGTGCGCAATGCAGAGTTCACCCGCGTCCTGGCTCAGGAGCTGGGCAAGCCAGCACTGTTTCATGCCCCGGCCTGGGCGCTGCGTCTGGCCTTGGGAGAGATGTCCGTTCTGCTGCTCGGCGGGCAACATCTGATTCCGCTGCGGGCCCAGCAAGCAGGTTTCAGCTGGCGCTACCCTGATCTGTCCGAGGCCTTGAGGGATCTGCTTCACAAAGCCTGAAAGCACGGTGTACAAGGACAGCGCCGCGATTTTGCCCCACGACCCTGCCCTATGAAACGGCCGCGCCCAATAGGCGCGGCCGTCGTCTTGTCTGCTTAAGTCAGGAAGTTCACAAAGCCAGTGATGATGACGGCGTTGAAAAAATCGATGAACAAGGAGCCGACCAGGGGAATCACAAAAAAGGCCTTGCGCGAAGGGCCATTATCTTCGGTGAAAGCCTGCATATTGGCCATGGCATTAGGCGTGGCACCCATGCCGAAACCACAATGCCCGGCCGACATCACTACCGCGTCATAATCCTTGCCCATGACCTTGAATGTCACATATCTGGCAAAGAAGAACATCAACACCGTTTGCGCAATCAGGATGACCAGCAGCGGCCCGGCCACCTCGGCCAGTTCCCACAATTTCATCACCATCAAGGCCATGACCAGGAAAAAGGCCAGGGACACATTGCCGATAATCTCAAACTCTTTTTCAGGCAGACGATAGCGACGCCAGTCAATCACGTTGCGGATGATGGCAGCCACCAGCATGGCTCCCAGATAGGCGGGCAACACAATCCCGCGCTCGCTCAGCCATTCGATAATGACACTGCCCACACCAATCGCGATGGAGAGCAGCACCACAGCATAAACAGGCATCTCAAAACCGCCCTCGTCGGTCTGAACAACTTCTTTAACCGTGGTTTCTGTAGGGTGAGCGGCATCCGCACCTTCGTGCTGGCGACGGTGGCGACGGTGTGGAGCGGGACCGTCGATCTTGTATTTCTTCATCAAGCGCTTGCCCAACGGACCACCAATGACGCAGCCCATCACCAGCCCCCAGGTGGAAGCGGCAATGGCGGCAGGCAAGGCGCCTACGGCGCCGGCACGCTCAAGCAAGGGACCAAAGGCAGCCGAAGTACCGTGGCCGCCCGTCATGGAGATGGACCCGGCCGCCAGACCCAGGAGAGGATTGGCGTTCATCAAAGCAGCCAGGCTTACGCCCATCACGTTCTGCAGAATAATCAGGGCAACGGCACAGCCCAAAAACAAGCCGACCGCCACGCCCCCTTTTTTCAGCAGCTCGAAACTGGCTGAAAAGCCGATGGTGGTAAAAAAGGCCATCAGCAAGAAGTTGCGTATATCGTCGTTGAACGCAAAGCTAAACGAACCGGTCTGGTGGCCAACCAAGGCGATCAAAGCAAAAATCAAACCGCCAATAATGGGGCTGGGAATAAAATATCGGGCCAGCACAGCAACACGATTCTTTATATATTCTCCCAGCACGAGAAAAACAGCCGCCAAACCTACCGTTTGCGCTATATCGAGCTGAATGTTCATCTATCCGTTCCTTACATCTTTGGGATAAGGGGCCTGTACCTATGTGTCTGACAGAGGCTTCAAACCAATTTGTTCAAATAGGCATGTCCATCGTCGCTACTTCGTCCTTGTGGGGCAAAGGCATGACCACCAACAGCGTAGTAAAACCGAGAAAAATAACACGAACAGGTGCCTAATGCCGCCAATTCCCACGAATAAGACCGCTCTATTACAAAAAAACCCGCCACAAGGCGGGTTGGAGAAAGAAGCGGAGTTAGCGGTCGCGCTCTACCGAAAACGCGCACAAACTTAACAAAACCTGTTTGAATTCGCTCTCGGGCACATCCGCCAGCGCCTGAACCGCCAGTTGTGCTTCGGCCTTGGCCGCTTCACGGGTGTAAGTGAGCGCATCAGTCTGTTCGATGGCGCGGGCCACTGCGGCAAAATCGGCATCGCCGGTTTCAATCGCCGACTTGATGAGTTGAACCTGCTCGGCCGTACCCACTTCCATGACACGGATCAGAGGCATGGTCGGTTTGCCCTCACGCAGATCGTCGCCTACGTTCTTGCCCAGGGCCTGGGCGTCGCCAGTGTAATCGAGCACATCGTCCACCAGTTGGAAGGCCGTACCCAAATGACGACCGTAAGCGGCCATGGCCGCTTCCATGTCGGGCGAGGCGCCCGCAACAATCGCACCTACCTGTGCAGCCGCCTCAAAGAGCTTGGCCGTCTTGTAACGCACCACCTGCAGGTAACGCTCCAGCGAGACGTCGGGATCATGTACGTTCAGCAGCTGCAAAACCTCGCCTTCGGCGATCACGGTAGTGGCTGCCGAGAGCACGGCCATGGCAGGCATGGAATTGGACTGCACCATCATCTCGAACGAGCGCGAATATAGATAGTCGCCTACCAGTACGCTGGCTGCATTGCCATACACCGCATTGGCGGTATGACGACCGCGACGCATATCGGACTCGTCAACCACATCGTCGTGAAGCAGGGTGGCCGTGTGGATAAACTCCACCACGCCCGCCAATAAATGGTGTGTGCTCCCCTGATAGGCCAGCGCGCGGGCTACCAGCAACAGCAGCGCAGGACGCATGCGCTTGCCGCCTGCACTAACGATGTATTCACCAATTGTGCGTATTAGCACCACATCCGAATTCAAGCGTTCACGAATGACGACATCAAGAGCCTTCATGTCGTCGGCAATAGGTTCAATCAGGGTGGACAGGTTCAAAACAGAATTCCGGACGAGTAAGGGAGGGGGCCGCTGTCGGCCAATCGTAACTTGGTGATTATACGATTTTGAATCGCTTTGGGCCCATTGTTACGCCTCAAGCACAACAGTGATCGCAGAAAAAGGTGCCAAATTAGCGATAATAAGCGTTTCAACCTGAATCGGAGACCGTCTTGAGCTCGCAAGACCTGAGTACCCTGATCAGCCGGGCCGAGCGGGTTCTCGCTCAACTGGAAGCCTGGTTGCCGCCTGCTCCCCCCCCTATCGACTGGGACTGCACGGCGTTTCGCTGGCGCAACAATGGTTCGCGTGGCTGGCTGGAGGGCGTGCAGCACGTCGCCACCATTCGCACCGACGATTTGCATCATATTGAACGTCAAAAGAGCATTATTGAGCGCAACACCCGTCATTTTCTGGACGGCAAACCGGCCAATAATGTATTGATGACAGGGGCTCGCGGCACCGGCAAAAGCTCGCTGGTCAAAGCCATGCTGGCCAAGTTTGCCGATCAGGGCCTGCGCCTGATCGAAGTGGACAAATCCGATCTGGCGGACCTGGGGACCATTATCGACCTGATCAGCTCCCGCCCCGAACACTTCATCATCTTCAGCGATGACCTGTCGTTCGAAGAAGGTGAAGCGGGTTACAAAGCGCTCAAATCCGTTCTGGACGGCTCCGTGGCCTCGCCCGGCGACAATGTTCTGATCTACGCCACCTCCAACCGACGCCATCTGATGCCCGAGTACATGAAAGAGAACCTGGGGGTCTCCACATCGGCAGACGGTGAGATCCACCCCGGCGAGGCAGTAGAAGAAAAGGTATCCCTGTCCGAGCGCTTTGGACTATGGTTGTCGTTTCACCCCTTTAAACAAGATGACTACCTGGACATTGTGTACTACTGGCTGGGCGCATTGGGCTGCCCGGCAGAACACATCGAAAGCTCGCGCATGGAAGCCCTGCAATGGGCGCTGGAGCGCGGCTCGCGCTCGGGCCGGGTAGCACGTCAATTTGCTAGAGATTGGACCGCTAGACATGTCTAAACCCACGCTGGAAGTGGCCGTTGGCGTTTTATTGAACCCCGACGGCCGGGTGTTGCTGGGAAAACGCCCGGCCGATAAACCGTGGCCGGGCTGGTGGGAACTGCCGGGCGGCAAGATTGAGGCGGGCGAGAGCGTTCTCGAAGCGCTGGTACGGGAACTGCGCGAAGAGCTCGGAATTGAAACCACGCTTGCGCATCCTTGGGTCACCTACACCCACGAATACCCAAAAAATTTCGTCAAACTCTCTTTTTGTCTGGTGCGGGAATGGGAGGGCGAGCCCCAATGCCTGGAAGGACAGGAGCTTGCCTGGGTCAACCCCCAGGGGCCGCTGGAGGTAGGGCCTGTGCTGCCGGCCACGGAGCCACCCATGAAGTGGCTGCAACTGCCCGAACGCTACCTGATTACCCATATTGAAGAACCAGGCCGCCTGCCCGCCTACCTGGAACAGCTCGAGCAGGCCCTGCAACAGGGACCGGCCCTGGTCCAGTTTCGCGAACCGGCCTGGGCTGCCCGCCCCGATGCCGAATTTCATCTTCATCAGGCGTTCCTGCAGGTCGTCACGCTGTGCCAACGGTATCAGGCCCGCTGCCTGGTCAACAGCCTGCATCCAGAAAGTTGGTGGGATCACGCCGATGGCGTGCACTTGCGCGCCAGCGACGCCCAAGCCTTATCCGCCAAATGCCACGATACCCTGACAAGCGTTCCCGCGATCAGCAAGGGCCTGATCGGCATGTCCACGCACAATGAAAGCGATATTGAAATCGCCCGCAAAATCCAGGCAGATTTCCTCGTGCTGGGTCATGTGCTGGACACCGCTTCGCATCCCGACGAACCCGGCATGGGCTGGGCCCGCTTTGCCCGTCTGGCAGAACAGGCTGGCCTTCCCGTCTTTGCCATAGGCGGACAATCGGCGCATACCCTGGCCGACGCACGCACGCATGGCGCACACGGTATTGCCGGCATGCGTCACATGCTGGACAACAACCCGGCATGACGCCCCACGTCACCATTTCGGAGCACGAAGGTGTCCGTTACCTGCACCTGGGTTCAGCCTGGGTGCAGGGGGCCATGCGCCTGGCCGCCCCCGATCAGCTTGAGCTGCACTACATCCGACAGATGATGATCTGGACGCTGTTTCAGCATGCCCCTCAACGCATTGCCCAGCTCGGGCTAGGCGCAGGCAGTCTGACACGTTTTTGCTACCAGCATTTTCCACAAGCGCGTATCGACGCGGTGGAAATCAACCCGGAAGTGGTGCGAGCCAATCGCCTGTTGTTCCATCTGCCGCCCGATGACGAGCGTTTGAGCGTGCATACGGTCGACGCACTGGACTACCTGGATGCCCTACATGGCGAACTGGATGTGCTGCAGGTGGATGTGTACTCCGATCAGGCCGAACATCCCGCCCTGGAAAGCCAGGACTTTTACCTAGCCTGTCGGCGAGCCTTGGGTCCGCAGGGTTTGTTGACGGTCAACCTGCTGGGCTCTGAGCTGGTTCATGCTCGCAATCTGCATGCGCTGCAAAAAAGCTTTGCCGCCGTAGTCTGGTTACCAGAAACACACGACGGCAACCTGGTCGCGCTGGCGTTTGTTGACCCGCCACAAATTGATTTTGATGATTTATACAAGCGTGCCGATCAGATTCAAGCCACCTTGGGCTTGGCTGACGGCGAAGAATGGGTAGAGGGACTCTACGCCTGGATGGACCAGGAATAAATCCCCCCTCGCAAGCACGCCAAGGCATCCGCAAGCTGGAAGAACGATCCCGTCAGCGGGCAGGACCCCGCACGTCCTCACTGGGCGGCGGCACCTGATGCGCTTGCAGCCGGCTGCGCGGCGACTGTTTTCTTCATACCCGCTTTTGCCACTTCTTCTGCTGTCATCCCGGTTTGTGCGTCCCAGCCCCCTCCAAGTGCCACCATCAGCTTGACCGCTGCCCGCAGGCGCTGGGACTCCAGATCCAGCGCCTGCCGCTCTGCCGACAAGGCCGTTGCCTGAGTTTGTGCCAGACTCAGAAAATCCACCAGGCCAGCATCAAACTGATTGCGCGTCAAACGCAGGGACTCCCGTGCAGCGGCCAGGGACCGTGCCTGACTGGCCTGCTCCCGCTCCAGCCCATAAAGCTCGGACAAGGCATCTTCCACTTCTTTGAGCGCATCCAGAACAGTCTGGCGATAGCCCGCCAATTGCTCGTCATAGCTGGCTTGCGCCTGCTCGACCTGAGCGCGTCGCGCGCCAAAATCCAGCAACGTCAAGGCAAAGGCCGGTCCCAGTGACCAGACACGCGCTGGCGCGGTCAGCCATTCACTCAGATCACTACTACTGAAACCGCCACTGGCTTTCAGGTTCAAACTGGGAAACCAGGCGGCCTTGGCCACCCCGATCTGCGCATTGGCCTGCGCCATGCGACGCTCGGCGCGCGCGACATCCGGACGGCGCTCCAGCAAACTGGAAGGCAGGCCCACCGGAATATCCGGGGCCACCGGCCAAGGCGCATTAGGCACCACGTCAAACTGCGAGGGCGGGCGTCCGACCAGAACCGCCATCGCATGCTGATAGCTGGCCTTCTGGCGATCCAGAGCCAGACGCTGGGTGCGTGCCCCTTCAAGCTGACTCAAGGCAGCGGCTACATCCGCGGGTGTCGAAAAGCCAGCCTCCAGGCGATTCTGATTGATTTGCAAGGAACGCTCATACGCCGCCACGGTTTCATCCAACACCCGCGCACTGGATTCGGCACTGCGGTACTGCAAATAGGTCTGCGCCAATTGGGATTGCAAACTCAGCCGCGTTGCCGCCAGGTCCGCCGCACTGGCCTGCAGGCTCGCATCGCCCGCTTCCACCTGACGGCTGATCCGCCCCCACAAGTCCACTTCCCAATTCACTGTGACGCTAGCGTCATACGCACTGCTGCTTTGGCTGGTAGCACCCGAGCCGCTGCCACGTCGTGTCGTACCGACCGAACTGCCCACCTGCGGAAACTGTGTCGCCCGGGTACCTGACACCGTGGCCTGGGCCTGACGCACCCGTGCCTGAGCCTGCTGCAAGGTGAAATTCTGCTCGTTCAGACTTTGCATCAAGGCATTCAGCACCCCGTCATTGAGACTTTCCCACCAAGGGCCACGGTCATTCAGATCTGCCGGCTCAGCCGGCTTCCAGGCCGTCGCGCGTACTGCTTCCCGAAAATGCTCACCAACTGGCGCCTGCGGCCGCTGATAGTCAGGGCCGACAGCGCACGCAGACAGGGCCATCACCATGGCTGCCAATGCAAAACGCGGAAAAATCAGGACGTTGGAAATAGGCATATCAGCTTATAGAGTCGAAGTTGTCTGGTTCTTGCGGCGCATGAAACGATGACGCAGACGATCCAGATAAAGATAAACGACCGGAGTGGTATAGAGCGTCAGAATCTGACTGAGCACCAGCCCGCCCACAATCGTGACCCCCAAAGGCTGGCGCATCTCGACACCGGGCCCAGAGGCCACAATCAGGGGGATAGCGCCAAAAATGGCAGACAAGGTCGTCATCATGATGGGGCGAAAACGTACCAGGCAGGCCTCATAAATCGCCTCACGCGAGCCCATGCCGCGCTCACGCTCCATTTGCAAGGCATAGTCCACCATCATGATGGCGTTTTTCTTGACGATACCAATCAGCAAAAACACCCCGATCATGGCAATCAGGTTGAACTCGCCACTGGTCATCATCAGGGCCAGCAACGCGCCGATTCCGGCCGAAGGCAAGGTCGACAAGATAGTCAGCGGATGCATATAGCTCTCATAGAGCATCCCCAACACAATATACAAAGCCACCAGAGCCGCCAAAAACATCAAGGGCTGCTTGGCCAGGGCATCGAGCATCTGGGCCGTGTTGCCTTCAAATCCGGCCTGAATCTCGCGGGTGGGCAATTGAATGCGCGCCATGGCCTGCTCGATTGCTGCTGTCGCCTCGCTCAGGGTGACTCCTTCGGCCAAATCGAAAGAGACAGACTCGGCCACCAACAGTCCCGTGTGGTTGATGCTGCGCGGCGCAGTTCCCGCACTAAAGCGGGTAAAGGCAGACAAGGGAACCCGGGTTCCATCCTTGGCCACCACTTCGATTTCCTTAAGCGATTCCAGGTCCTGGGCAAAACGCGGCTCCACTTCCATCACCACGTAATACTGGTTCAAGCGACCATAAATTGTCGAGACCTGGCGCTGGGAAAAAGAGTTATTCAGCGTTCCAGCCACCATGGCCATGTCAATGCCCAGACGGGACGCCATATCACGATCGATCTCCAGCTGAACCAGGCCCGCCTTATCGTCCGTACCGGTATCCACGTCCACCAGTTCAGGCAGTTCGGCCATGGCCTGCTGCACCTTGGGCAACCAGGTTTTCAACAGCTCCAGATCGCTGCCCATCAAGGAGTAATCATAGGAGCCGCTACGCCCCCCTCCTCCGCTGCCTACCGGGATATCCTGTTGCGGCACCATGAACATGCGTGCACCCGGCGTAGTCGACAAAGGCTCGCGCAGGCGATTGACGATGTCCGTCGTGCTGGCCTTGCGCTCATCCATGGGCTTGAGTTCCACCAGAATAAAGGACGAGGTACTGCCGCCCCGGCCCCCGGCAAACACCGCAACCGAGCGAATGTCCGGGTCCTGATTCAGGATGGAGCGAAAGTGCTCCAGCTTGGGCACCATGGACTGAAACGAGGTACCCCTGTCCACCCGGAAAAAACCCATCAACTGTCCGGTATCTTGCTGGGGGAACAGGCCCTTGGGCACCACGGTATACAGATACACATTCAGACCGATGGTGGCAAACAAGGAAAACAGCATCAGACGATGATGTTTGAGGGCCCACTGCAACGAGCGGCGATACGCCCGCCAGCTGACATTGCCAATCCAGCCTAAAAAGCGGCTGATTGGATGCGAACCCTCCGACTCCTGCGGCCCGGGGCGCAGCAAGCGGGCCGACATCATCGGAGTGAGCATCAGAGAGATCACCAACGACACCAGAACGGCCGTACACAGCGTGACTGCAAACTCCATGAACAGCCGCCCTGCCAGCCCCCCGATCAACCACAAGGGGATGAACACCGCCACCAGCGACAAGCTCATGGCCGTTACGGTAAAGCCCACTTCACGAGTCCCGCGCAAGGCCGCCCGCATCGGTGACAGACCTTTTTCCAAATAACGCATGATGCTCTCGAGCACCACAATCGCATCATCCACCACAAAACCCGTCGCCACGATCAAGGCCATCAGGGAAATGGTATTGAGCGTAAAGCCGAACAGATGCATGAACGCAAAGGTACTGATCAGGGAGGCCGGGACCGCAATGGCGGGAATCAGGGCGGCCCGCCAATTTCGCAGAAACACCAACACCACCAGCACCACCAGGGCTACCGCGATAATCAGGGTAAGCTGAGCCTCTTCCAAGGTGGCCCGGATACTGGGCGTGCGGTCCTGTGCGACCGTCAACTGCGCCTGACTGGGCAGCATTTCCTCGATATCGGGCAACCGTTCGCGAATGGTGTTGACGGTCTCGATAATATTGGCGCCCGCCTGACGACGCACAATCAACAACACCGCTTCCTGGTTGTTCAAATAGCCCAGGCTGTGAATGTTCTCCACAGAATCCTCAACCTTGGCGACATCGCCCAAACGGATCACCTGTCCGTCCTGGTTTTTCAGCACCAGAGGCTCAAAAAATCGTGCCTGGTTGTACTGCTTGCCCGAGTTGATCTGCCATTGACCCTGCTCGCTTTCCAGATACCCGTTGGGACGCAAACTATTGGCGTTATTGATGACTGCACGCACATCATCCAAGGCAATGCCAGCCGAGGCCAGGGCTTTGGGGTTCAAGCCAACCCGCACCGCCGGCAAGGAACCGCCCCCCACATCCACCGAACCCACACCCGGAATCTGCGCCAGCTTTTGCTGCACAATGCCGCTGGCCATATCAAAAAGCTGGGCCTTGCTGGCCGTTTGCGACGTCAGCGCCAGCACCATGATGGGCATGGAGGAAGGGTTGACCTTCTCGTAGGTCGGGACGCTGGACATGCCCGAGGGCAGCATGGGCCGTGCCTGATTGATGGCAGCCTGCACATCGCGGGCGGCCCCCTCAATATCTCGATCCAGATCAAAAATCAGCATGATCTGGGTGGAGCCTTCGCTGCTGCGCGAACTCATCTCTGAGATCCCGGCAATGGAACCGAGGGCCTGCTCCAGCGGCGTTGCCACACTGGAGGCCATCGTCTCAGGGCTGGCGCCTGGCAAGTTGGCTGAAATCGCGATCACCGGAAAATCCATTTCCGGCAAGGAGGATACCGGCAAGAGGCGCAATGCCAATGCGCCCACCAGCACCATCGCCAGCGCCAGCAGGCTGGAGCCCACTGGACGAAAAATGAACAAACCTAGCAAACGTTTCATGTCGACTCGCGCACCGACTTGGCACCACGGCGGGTAAAGCGATCAAAAAACAGATAGATCACGGGAGTCGTAAACAAGGTCAGCACCTGACTGACCAGCAGCCCCCCCACCATGACCAGGCCCAGGGGCTGGCGCAGCTCTGCGCCAGAGCCGGTTGCCAGCATCAGGGGGATGGCGCTGAACAAGGCCGCCAGGGTGGTCATCAAAATAGGGCGAAAACGCAGTAAAGCCGCCTGATGAATCGCCTCCTGAGGACTGACCCCCTGCTCGCGCTGAGCCTCCAGCGCAAAGTCGATCATCATGATGGCGTTCTTTTTCACGATGCCAATCAACAGGATGATCCCGATCACCCCGACCATATCCAAATCCCGCCCGGCCAGCAGCAACGCCAGCAAGGCCCCGATCGCGGCAGAGGGCAAGGTAGACAGAATCGTGATGGGGTGTATGTAGCTTTCATACAAAATCCCCAGCACGATATACATGGTCAGCACCGCAGCGAGCATCAGCCACAGCGTGCTGGACAAGGACGCATGAAAGGCTTTGGCCGCACCCAGATAGCGGGTGTCCACCGAGGATGGCATGCCGATCTCGTCAGGGACGGTTTCAATCGCTTCAATCGCGTCGGACAAGGAATAGCCGTCCGCCACATCAAAGGACACATTCACGGCGGGAAATTGACCCAGCCGCTCCACCGACAAGGTGCTTGGCACCAGCTCGATACGCGCCAGGGAGGTAATGGGCACCGGCGTACCTGCCGTGGTCATCACGTAAATATTTTCCAGGTCCTGCGGGTCCTGGCGATACTGGTCCTTGACCTCCAGCACCACCCGATATTGCGCAGACTGCGTGTAGATCGTGGAGATCAAACGCTGACCAAAAGCGTCATACAGGGCATCGTCGATATTGGCCTTGGTCACACCCACGCGGGCTGCGGCATCCCGGTCGATATCGAGCAGCACCTGCAAGCCCTTGTCCTGCAGGCTCATGGAAGCATCTTTAATCTGCGGCAAGGCTTTGACCGCCTCCAGCCAACGCGGCATCCAGCGAGTCAGCACCGCCGTTTCCGGATCGGACAAAGCCATCTGATACACATTACGGCTGATCTGGTCATCCACCGTCAGTTCCTGAATGGACTGCTGGTAAACCGTCAAACCCGGAATATCCTTCAGGCGCGCATCGAGTCGGGCCATGATTTCGTCGGCCGTGGCACGGCCCGAGCCGATCGGCTTGAGGGCAATTTGCAGGCGACCATTATTCAAGGTGGCATTGGTGCCATCCACGCCGATAAAGGAGGTCACGGCCTGCACATCCGGGTCTTCAAGGACGATGGCAACCGCTTGCTGCTGCAAGTCCCCCATGGCACGGAACGACGCGGTTTGAGGCCCCTGCGTAATCGCCTGGATCAGGCCGGTGTCCTGTTGCGGAAAAAATCCTTTGGGAACCACCAGGTACAACAGCCCTGTCATCAGCACCGTGCCCAACGCCACCCATAGAGTCAAGGTCTGGTGACGCAACACGACCCGCAGGCCACGATCGTACGCGGCAATGATGCGATCCATCTGTTCGCCCAGCCAGGTCGTGAAGCGGCCATACTGACGCTCATCCTCGGGCTTGAGCATGCGCGCGCACATCATGGGCGTGAGCGTGAGCGAAATGAACAGGGACAACAGGATAGCCACCGCCAGCGTAATGGCAAATTCACGAAACAGACGGCCGATCACATCACTCATAAAGAGCAAGGGAATCAACACGGCAATCAGGGAAATGGTCAAGGACAGCAGCGTAAAGCCAATCTGCGCAGCCCCCTTCAAAGCGGCCTGCAACGCGGATTCACCTTTTTCAATGTAGCGGGCAATGTTCTCGATCATCACGATCGCATCATCAACCACGAAGCCGGTGGCCACAGTCAGCGCCATGAGGGTCAGATTGTTAACGCTGAAGCCCCACATCAACATGATGGCAAAGGTGGCGATCAGGGAGATAGGCACCACGACGCTCGGTATCAAGGTGGCCGTCCAGGTGCGCAGAAAAACAAAGGTCACCAACACCACCAGCACGATGGCCAGCATCATTTCCTTTTGCACATGGTCAACCGAATCGCGAATGGTCTGCGTGCGGTCCGTGGCCACCTCAACGTCCACGCCCACCGGCAAGGAACGGCGGATCTCGGGCAACAGACTCTGAATCTGATCCACGACATCAATGACATTGGCCCCGGGCTGACGCTGAATATTCAGCAAGATCGCCGGGACTGTGCCCATCCAGGCCGCCTGACGCACATCCTGGGCATCCCGCAGCACCGTGGCCAATTCCCCCAGGCGTACGGCTGCGCCGTCCTTGTAGCTGACAATCAGGTTTTCATAGTCCCGCACCGTCTTCAACTGCTCGTTGGCGCCGATGCTGGTCGAGCGCTGGGGACCGTCCAGATTCCCTTTGGGTTGATTCACGTTGGCGGCAACGACTGCCTGCCGGATGTGGCTGAGAGTCAGATTGCGTGCAGCCAGGGCATTGGGATCTGCCTGAATACGTACGGCAGGCTCCTGCCCCCCGGCAATACTGACCAGGCCCACGCCTGTGACCTGTGACAGTTTCTGCGCAACACGCACGTCAATAAGATCACGCACCTCGTGCAACGGCATATTCGGGGAGGTCACCGCCAGAGAAATGACCGGGGTATCAGCCGGATTGACCTTGTTGTAGATGGGGGGGGCCGGCAAATCATTGGGCAACATATTTGAGGCGGCATTAATGGCCGCCTGCACTTCTTGCTCAGCCACATCCAGGGGCAAGCCCAAATCAAACTGCAAGGTAATGCGCGATGCGCCGCCTGAGCTGGACGAAATCATCTGCGACAGGCCCGACATGCTGCCAAACCGCCGCTCAAGGGGGGAGGTAATTAAAGACGCTACCACATCCGGACTGGCGCCCGGATACAAGGTAACCACCTGAATCGTGGGATAGTCCACCTGCGGCAAGGCGGCTACAGGCAGCATACGATAGGCCAGCAAACCCGATACCAGCAGGGCTACCATCGCCAGGGTGGTAGCCACCGGGCGCAGGATAAAAATACGCGACATGCTCACGGCTTACTCGCTTGCTGGACGTGGACGGCGACCCTCACCCGTACGCGGATTCTGCGCTGTGCCGGCGGCATCAGCCTGAACAGGCTTTTCAACGGCCTGACCATCCTGGTTCATCACCTCGACCTGCGAGCCTTCACGCAGACGATCGGTGCCTTCTACCACAACGCGATCGCCTTCTTTCAGACCGCTTGTCACCAGGGTTTGCTCCAAGGTGGCTGTCCCTAGCTCCACCACTTGAATATGAACCTTGTCCTCGGCATCCAGGGTATAGACATAGGTTCCCACCGCCCCCCGCTGCACCGCATGAGAAGGAATGAGCAATCCCTGGTCCTGCCCCAGAAACACTCGAGCATTGACAAACTGATTGGCAAACAGGGTTTCATCGGCATTTTCAAACTCGGCCTTCACCTTCAAGGTGCCGGTATTGATGTCGATCTGGTTGTCCAGTGCCTGCAAGCGGCCTTTATCCGACAAAATCTGTCCCTTGCTGTCGATCAGGGTCACGCGCAAGGGGGACTCACTTTGTCTCATGGCCTCCAGCAAGCGACTTAGCTGGTTTTGAGGCAAGGAAAATTCCACACCGATGGGGTCAATCTGGGTAATCAGAACAATGCCATCGGTATTGCCGGCTGACACCAGATTGCCCTGGTCCAGCTTGCGCAAACCCAGGCGGCCCTCCAGGGGCGCGGTAATGCGCGTGCGGTCCAATTGAACCTGGGCACGCGCCACCTCAGCCTGATTGGATTTGATCTGCGCCTGCAGTTGCTGAACCGCCGTTTCCTTGGTCTCCAAAGATTGACGGGAAATCGAATTTTGTTGAAATAGGATGCGGTGGCGTTGCAGCTCTTGTTGCGCCCCTTTTAACTGGGCCTGATTTTGCGCCAATTGTCCGCGAGCCTGATCCAGCTGCACCTGATAGGTGCGCGGGTCAATCTCGGCCAGCAGCTCGCCTGCTTTCACACGCTGGCCATCGTTGAAATAGATGCGTTCGAGCACGCCGTCGACCTGCCCACGCACAGCCACCGTTTGTAAGGGCTTGACGGTGGCAATCGCATTAACGGTTTGATCGATCAAACCTTGCTGCACGGTCGACACATGAACCGGAACTTTCGTGGCCCCCATCATGCCGCGCGGCCCCCGCAAAGGGCCGGCGGTATCAGAAGAGGAAGACAGGGCGTAATAAACAAGGCCTGCCGTGACCAGCAGCCCTACCACCACCCAGACATAGAAAGATCGGGACCGCCGACCCCTGCCTGCGTTCAACTCCGACATGAATACTCCCCGGCTAAAACTCAATTGTCTCTACGCACAGTCTAAAGAAGCGTTTAAACGTCTCCATCGCTGTAACGACAGGCATTATGCCGCCAAATATTGGCAGCCCGACCGGTCAAACGACAAAGCGTCCCTCACGCCAGACCGCGCTGGCACAGCAAGTATAAAAGCGGCTGTCTGAACCTTATATGAACAGCGTTTTCAGCCGAAGTTGCAACGAGCCAGCCGAAAGGGAATATCCACGGTCACGGCCTGCGGTTTTAATTGATTGTCTTGCTGTACAAAGCGTATCCAGATGACATACCGGTTCGCGCTCATTTCGGGATAGATGCACGCCCCCGCATCCACCCAGACGCGCAGCAGCTGGAAGGTTTTGCCAGCCAGCATCTCCTGATAGGAGCCATCGCGGGCAATCTGGTCGGCCGAGTCGCCGGACTGACGCAGCAGACGCAAGATCAAGGCCAGGCCTTGATAAAGCGGTAAAAAAGACTCGGACCAGCGGCGCAAATCCTGAACGCGATCCTTGTCCGGCCGCTGTTGCCAGGAATAATAAGAAGGCATATCCACCGGGGAGGTGCCGCCGGGCACGGCGACCCGGCCGCGCAAGCTGGTCAGCCATTCATTCTCACGCAAACCTTGTCCCACCCGCCCTTGGGCAGACAGGTCGGCGGCCGCGCGCACGATCTGCTCGATCATCTTGTCCAGTGCCTGCAACTGCACCCCAGGGTGCTCGCGCAGTGCGGCCAGCGCCACGCGCTGACGTTCCAGATCCTGCAAAACGGCCGAACGCAAGTCGGTTCGATCTGCAATGTCCAGCAAATCAAATAAAGTCGCTACTGCGATCTGGTGCGAGTACGCATCCTGGTTGGCCGAAAAATGAAACAGCCTATCGAACAAGTATTCGACTCTCAGTAAAGCCCGGACACGCTCATTGCATGGGTATTCGTATAGAGTCACGCGTTTAAAAACCTTTATTTGTCGGCTGGGGGTCAGACACGGTGTGGTGTCAGGCAGTCAAGGCACACCAGCGTTGGTGTACAGCCCGCGCCCGCTCTTCCAACACGGGCAACGTCGTCTGCCCATCGTTCAGAACCACATCATCAGCCACCGCCAGGCGTTGCTGACGTTGCGCTTGTGCGGCCATGATACGTTCAATTGTGGCCACTGCCAGCCCGCTGCGCTTTTGCACGCGCGCGATCTGGGTCGCCTCATCACAATCGACAACGCAAATCCGGTCCACACGGTCGCTCCATCGTCCTGACTCCACCAGCAAGGGTACAACCACAACAAGATAACATCCCTGCGCCTTCAAGGTCTGTGCTTTTGTTACGTTCCAAATCAGAGGATGAATGATCGCCTCCAGGCGATGACGGGCGGCCGGATCAGCAAACACGCAGGCTCGCATCCAGTCCCGATCCATCGAGCCGTCAGCGGCCAGGGCTTCGGCACCAAAAGTATCGCGGATAGGCCCAATGGCCAAGCCACCGGGCGCGGTCAGCTCATGGGCGATCACATCCGTATCCACCACCGCCGCCCCCCAGGAAGCAAAAAAATTGGCCACCTGGCTTTTGCCCGATCCAATTCCACCAGTCAGCCCAATTGTCAGCATGTGCAATCCACGGATAAAAAACAAAACTGTAACGTACCCGCGCCAATCCTCCTACCCTCGATAGGTCTGATACTGTCCCGCCAGGCCAGGTCTAGCGTAGAATTCAGCTATCACCAGTCCACGGAAGCCCGCCATGTCTTTCCTCAAGATTTCTCCTCTGCGTTCACTGCCCCTGCTCTCGCTTGTTTTGCTGGCAGCCTGCGCCCAGGCACCCGTTCAGCCCACCCCTAACGAAGGCCGTGACTCTACCCAGAAAGACGCCCTGCGCCAGGCACAAGGCAGCAGCACCGCCCGTGCCCCCTCGCAAATCAATCTGGGTTTTGGCAATCAGGAAGGTCTGCGCGCCATTACCCCGGCCAGCGCCGAGCAAGCCCCGGCCGCCCAGGCCGATCACAGTGTTGCCGAACTGGCCGAGCCCAAAACATTTCTAGGCACCCTGTCCTGCCCGCCCCAAGGTGGCATTTGCGAACCTTACAAAATCAGCGTGACCCTGGCGCCAGCCGGTCAATGGCGTTTAAGAGCCACCCCGCTGGGTGCTGGTCAGTCTTACCACAAGGGCGGTTGCTGGGTCCCCATCGGCACACAGCCCACCCGCATCGCCTTGTTGGCGGACAATGACTCGACCCTGGCAGATCTGAGCTTTGTAAACAACAATGTCTTGCGCGTTAACACCTTCAACCAGCAACGTCCCACGCTGGAGAGCCACTTGACCCGACAAGCGGATCTGGACCCGGTCAGTGAGCTGGACAGCCAGCCAATCCCCGCCTGCCGCTAAGTGCTATGGTGCAGACTGCCCGCCCATCAAACAGGGCGGCAGCACATCGCGCAGCGCCGGCTCACTAAAGACAAAACGAGTCAGCTCAACCGCATTGCGCACGCGTAACTTCTGAAAAACGCGTGCCCGATGCGCTTCGACCGTGCGCTGGGAAATCTCCAATTCGGCCGCAATCACTTTATTCGCCTTACCCGTCGCGATATAGGACAGGACATCGCGCTCACGCGGGGTCAGGCTTTCAAAAAGCACAGAAGCGGGAAGGTGGCTATTCAATACCATATCAGTCTCGTATATCTGTACCAGGCGGCCAGGCCACCTGTAATGTGAAGAATTAACCATAGACAGAGTTTGTCATTTTAGGCAGGGACTACGCGACTGTTAACTTGTGCAGGATGTTTTTGTCATAGGACTAATATAAGTAGCCACGTTTCAGTGATCTAAAAAAACAGCTATTTACCAGCCCATATCGGTGCTTGAAACCTGCGACGGCGAGTGCGCTCCCCCAACCAGACTCCGGCAGCAGCCCTAAAGAGACACCCACCCTGTACAGGCCCGACGCTTGCACTGGGTCCAGGGGCTAGGTACCGCGCCAACTGAGTCCAGCCTGCCCCTGCCCTTCTCGCTTTGGGATGCCCCTGCCCCACGGTCAATAAGACAAAAAGACAAACAGACCAAAAGCACGCAGATATGAAAAAAGCACAGTAAAAACTGTGCTTTTCTAACCAAATAACACAAGAAATCAGGCTTTAGTCATTTCCAGATTATCAATCAAACGCGTTGCACCCAGTTTGGCCGCGGCCAACGCCACCAAAGGCTCGCCTGCCTGTATCTGCTCCTCGCTCGGTTCGAGCAAGTCCGACTGACGACGCAAAGCCATGTAATC
This sequence comes from Alcaligenes ammonioxydans, assembly GCF_019343455.1. Lineage (NCBI taxonomy): Bacteria > Pseudomonadati > Pseudomonadota > Betaproteobacteria > Burkholderiales > Alcaligenaceae > Alcaligenes > Alcaligenes ammonioxydans. Next base: position 3,243,194 of record NZ_CP049362.1, read on the forward strand.
CACTTTCCATCCCAGATCGGTCAATTTGCCGGTCGCATACGCCTCAATCTCCTGACGGCTTTGACCTTGTTGCAAGCGTTCCTTCATCTCTTGCAGCGTCTGGTAAATCTGCGGGGCCTGGGCGCGCTCTTCCGGACTCAAATAGCGATTGCGCGAGGACATGGCCAAACCATCCTCTTCTCTGACCGTCTCGTGCGCCAGAATCTCCACCGGCAACTGAAATTGACGCACCATCTGACGCACCACCATCAACTGCTGGTAGTCCTTTTTGCCAAAGACGGCGACACGCGGCTGTACACAGGAGAACAGCTTCAGAACAACCGTACACACGCCTTCGAAAAAGTCGGGACGGAAATGACCTTCCAGAATCCGCCCCAGATGATCGGGCGGGCTGACGCGGAAACTCTGCGGCTCGGGGTACATTTCGCGTTCCGAGGGCGCAAACAAGACATACACATCGCGCTCTTGTTCCATCTTCTGCGCATCTTCCTGCAAGGTGCGGGGGTAACGATCAAAATCCTCGTTAGGACCAAATTGCAGGCGATTGACAAAAATACTGGCCACCACCGGGTCGCCATGCTGGCGCGCCATCTTCATCAGGTCCAGGTGAGCCCGATGCAAATTCCCCATGGTTGGAACAAATGCCACGCGTGTCTGGCCCTGAAGCTGATCGCGCAGTTCTTGGATGTTATGAACGACTTTCAAAAAATTCTCCGCTACGGAATAAGATCAGGCCCATCGGCCTGCGCTCGAATATACGTCAGGCGCAAATAAATAGGAGCGTAGGGCTCGGCCTGCGTGATTTCAAGCAGTGACTCTCGTGCCAATTCCAGCATTGCCAGAAAATGCACGACAAGCACCGCTGTCGGATCACCCTGATCCAGACGTTCATTGAACAGCTCACTAAACTCCATAAAGCGAACATGCTGCAAACGTCGCAGAATCTGGCTCATGTGATCCCGCACCGACAACTGCTCACGGGTAATCTTGTGACTGGCGTTGAGCTTGGCCCGCTTTAAAATCCCCAGCCAAGCCTCGCGCAAATCCTCTGCACTCACCTCCGGCGGGATCGCCTCAATAACCAGTTCGGCCTGGGCATTGGCCAGCAGAAAATCGCGCCCCGCCAGGGGCAACTGGTCCAGACGGCGCGCCCCTTCCTTCATGCGTTCGTATTCCAGCAAACGGCGCACCAGCTCCGCACGCGGATCATCCACTTCTTCACCCGTGTCCGCACGTCGCACCGGCAGCAGCATGCGGGACTTGATCTCGATCAGCAGCGCAGCCATCAGCAGGTACTCACCCGCCAACTCCAGATTGCTGGCGCGAATCTGCTCCACATACGCCAGATACTGCCCGGTGACCTGGGCCATCGGAATATCGAGCACATTGAAGTTCTGCTTGCGGATCAGATACAGCAATAAATCCAGCGGGCCTTCGAACGCATCCAGAAACACTTCCAGCGCATCGGGCGGAATGTACAGATCCTGGGGAATCGCAAACAGCGGCTCACCATAAAGACGCGCCAGCACATCCTCGGGCTGAAGAGCTGGCGTGTCCACAACAGTCTGCTGTGCAATCTCGGTCACAGGCGCCGGCGCAAGGATTTAGTTGTTTTCGTAGTACACGTAAGGTTTCTGGGGCGTGCGGGCCGCCTTGTAACCATCTTGCAGTTCCTGATCAATCTGCTTGTCCCACAGACGATAACGCCCCTCACGCTGACGCGCTTCGGTATCGGGATTCTGAGCTTTATATTGTTTGAGAAACTGGGTAATTTCGGATTCGAAATTCTTTGCCATAATACCTGTACGCCTAAATAAATTGGATAACAGAAAAGTTTGAGTTTACTGCACCGCACACCAGAGAGTTCGCCGCATGGCATCTGAACAGACCGAAGCTGCCCCACCACCGGCAACCCTGTCCCCTCAAGAGCGTCGGGCCATACGCATTATTCCCTACATCGTGGGATGTGCCTTGTTCATGCAAATGCTGGACTCGACCGTAGTGGCCACAGCCCTGCCCACCATGGCCTTGTCGCTGGATACCAGCGTCATCCGCATGAATACCATCATTACCAGCTACCTGCTGGCAGTGGCTGTGTTCGTGCCTATCAGCGGGTGGGCTGCGGACCGCTTTGGAGCGCGCAAGGTGTTCCTGGCCGCCATTCTACTCTTTACCGCCAGTTCTGTTGCATGCGCCCTGTCCCAGACCCTGACCCAACTGATCATTTCCCGGGTGGTCCAGGGCATGGCGGGGGCCATGATGGTACCGGTAGGACGCATTATCTTACTGCGGCGCGTCCCTAAAGATCAGCTTTTAAGCGCCATGGCCGTGCTGACTTTACCCGCCTTGCTCGGCCCTATCATCGGCCCGCCCGTGGGTGGTTTTTTAGTCACGTATGCCAGCTGGCACTGGATTTTCCTGATCAACATCCCCGTCGGAGCCTTGGGTATTGCCCTGGTACTACGCTATATCCGCGAGGACTATCCCACCGACCGGCCTCCCCTGGACTGGCTGGGCTTTATCTTGAGCGCCATCTGCCTGGCCACCCTGGTAACCAGCTTTGAGAACGTCGGCCACGGCACCCTGAACTGGTCCACCCTGGGCTGGCTGACCCTGGCCGGACTGATCGCCGGCCTGTGGTATGTCTGGCACGCCCGCCAGGTAGCCTATCCCATCATTGACCTGTCCTTGCTGCGCACCAAAACCTTTGCCATATCGGTACTGGGCGGCAACCTGTGCCGCTTCTCGCTCGGAGCTTCCCCCTTTCTACTGGCAATCATGTTGCAAACCAACTTTGGCATGAGCGCGCTGGCAGCAGGTCTGATCACCTTTACCGGTGCGATTGGTGCACTGGGCATGAAGCTGGTGGCCCCACCCATCATCCGGCGCTTTGGCTTTCGCAATGTACTGATCATCAATGCCTGGCTGACCGGCCTGTTCATCGCCTTGTGCGCCCTGTTCCAGGCCACGACCCCAATGTGGCTGATGATTGCCGTGCTGACGGCAGGTGGTTTCTTCCGCTCCCTGCAGTTCACCGCAGTCAACACCCTGACCTACGCCGACCTGGAATCCGAGGCCATGAGTCAGGCCAGCAGCTTTGCAGCCATGGCGCAGCAGTTGGCCATCAGTCTGGGCGTGGCTTGCGCGGCCGTCACCTTGAACATCAGCATGGCCCTGCGTGGTGCCAGCAGTGTGCAGACGCAGGATACGATTTGGGCTTTCCTGATTCTGGGTGCGATTACCGCCTTATCCAGCCTGTCTTTTGCCCGACTATCCCCCACTGATGGCGATTCGTTGCAACAGGCGCCACGCACGACCAGAAAAACGAAAGCATAGGGCTCAGTCCGAAGGTATGCCGCCTGCTTTGGCAAGTCTTGCCCAACGTCTCCTGGCGCACCGATCTGCTGTGTCTGCCTTAGTCCGGCTCCGCTGCCCGCGAAGCCTGATCAGTGAGCAGCATCACCAACTTGCAGTCCGGCCGGATAGCCAGCCGGAACGTAAACTGCTGAAAACGCTTGACACCTTTTTTGGGATGGCGGAAATCCCGCAATCCCCCCTCCCGCTCCACCACGGTCTGGCGTCCCCACCAGAACGCGAATACCTGGCTTTGCTGCCCCAGTTCCTGAATAAGCGCCTGTATATCGGCCTCATCCGCATGTGCGCCGACATCGGCGCGAAACTCGGCCACGACACGGCTGGCACGCTGCTCCCAGTCCACCACCAAATCGCGTGCGGCCGGGTCCAGAAAGATGTAACGCAGCAGATTGGGCTGCTCGCTGCGATCGGGCCAGCCATCAAACAAGTCCAGCAAGGCCTCGTTACGCGCGAGAACATTCCAGCTGCGGTCCAGAATATAAGCAGGCGCGGAGATACTGTCGACACAGGCGCTCAAGCCCTGCGGCAAAGGCTGAATATCACCTTGCCAATGCTCAGGATCGGCGCAATCGGCCAGCTCAAACAGGTAATGACGTTCCGCTCTGGCCAACTTCAACACGGTGGCCAGCCGGGCACAGACAGTCGGGGACACGGTCACATCGCGGCCCTGCTCGATCCAGGTGTACCAGGTGGTGCTGATATCGCACAGCTGGGCCACCTCTTCGCGGCGCAAACCAGGAGTACGACGACGCACTCCCGGGGCCAGACCGACGTCGAGCGGCCGGATACGTTCTCGCGCATGACGCAAAAACCGCCCCAAAGCCTGACGTCGGGTTTGGGAGGTGCTCTCGGCGCCTCCCGTACCAGGCCCCGTCGTTCCCATATCAGCCCAGCACGCCCGACAAGGTGCGGCGCACATCTTCTTCCGTACGGCCACTGCGCTTGATGTAGTCCTGCAACTGATCCTCACCAATATTGCCCACGTTAAAATACTTGGACTGCGGGTGGCTGAAGTAAAAGCCCGACACACTGGAAGCCGGAATCATGGCGTAACTGTCGGTGATGAACATCTCGATGTCTTCGCACTGCAGAACACGGAACATGTCGTGTTTAACCACGTGCTCCGGACACGCCGGGTAACCCGGTGCGGGACGAATACCCTGGTATTTCTCGTCGATCAGTTCTTCGTTGGACAGACGTTCGTCCGTCACATACCCCCACAAATCCGTGCGGACACGAGCGTGCAGACATTCTGCAAAGCCTTCTGCAAAACGGTCCCCCAGTGCTTTGATCATCAGATCTGAGTAATCGTCCCCTGCGGCCTGGAAACGCTCGGACAGCTTGTCCACGCCAATCCCGCCGGTGACTGCAAACATGCCGATGTAATCGGCCACGCCGCTTTCTTTGGGAGCAATGTAGTCGGCCAGACACTTGCTATCTACGCCTTCACGCTTGACACCTTGCTGGCGCAGATTACGCCAGGTAAACAGGACTTCGCTGCGCGATTCGTCCGAATAGACCTCGATGTCCTCACCATTGACCGTATTGGCGGGGTAAAAGGCAATGACGCCATTGGCGGTCAGCCAACGGCCCTCAATGATCTTTTTCAACATGGCCTGTCCTTCGGCAAACAAGGTCTTGGCCTGCTCGCCCACCACCTTGTCCTCCAGAATGGCCGGGTACTTGCCAAACAAGCTCCAGGTCTGGAAGAACGGCGTCCAGTCGATGAACTGGGCAATATCGGCCAGATCATAATTCTTGAAGGTGCGGCGTCCAATGAACTTGGGGCGTGGCGGGACATAGGTTGTCCAGTCAATCGCAGGCTTGTCCTGGCGCGCTTTTTCCAGCGAAATCAAAGGGGTGGCTTTACGATTGGCATGGCGCTGGCGCACTTGTTCGTATTCCTCGCGCACTTCGGCCAGAAACTCTTCCACATTATCCGAGACAAGCTGCGTGGCCACACCGACGCAGCGGCTGGCGTCCGGTGTATAGATGACCGGGCCGTCGTAATGCGGCGCAATCTTCACCGCCGTGTGGACCCGGCTGGTGGTCGCGCCACCAATCATCAGAGGGATATTGCGTTCACGGAAGTAAGGGTCACGCTGCATCTCGGACGCAACATAGGCCATTTCTTCCAGACTGGGGGTGATCAGGCCGGACAGCCCCACGATATCGGCTTCCACTTCTTTGGCCTTGGCGAGAATCTCGGCGCAAGGCACCATCACCCCCATATTGACCACTTCGAAGTTATTGCACTGCATCACGACGGACACAATGTTCTTGCCAATGTCGTGTACGTCGCCTTTCACCGTGGCAATCACCATGCGGCCCTTGGAGCGCACATCCCCACCTGCCGCTTCAATCTGGCGCTTTTCTTCCTCAATGAAAGGGACCAAGTGGGCGACGGCCTGCTTCATCACACGCGCAGACTTCACCACCTGCGGCAGGAACATCTTGCCTTGACCAAACAGGTCACCGACCACGTTCATGCCGTCCATCAACGGCCCTTCAATGACGCTGATGGGACGACCGCCCTGAGCAGCGATCTTCTGACGCACCTCTTCCGTGTCTTCCACGATGAAGGTGGTAATGCCATGCACCAGCGAGTGGATCAAGCGCTGCTCGACCGTGGTTTCACGCCAGCTCAGATCTTCCTCTTTTTTGGCGCCCGAGCCTTTGACGCTCTCGGCCATTTCCACCAGACGCTCGGTGGGGGTGCGCTCATCAGCCGGATCGGTTTTGCCCTTAGGTTCGGCCCGGTTCAGAATCACGTCTTCAATCAGATCGCGCAGATGCGGTTCGATATCGGCATACACACCCAGTTGGCCCGCATTCACAATCCCCATGGTCAGGCCTTCCTGAATGGCGTAGTACAGGAAAACGGTGTGGATGGCCTCGCGCATGGCTTCGTTGCCACGGAAGGAGAAGCTGACGTTGGAAATACCGCCGGACAAGCGGGCGTGCGGCAGATTTTTGTGAATCCAGCCTACACCCCGAATAAAGTCCAGCCCATAGTTGGCGTGCTCATCCATGCCGGTTGCCACGGCAAACACGTTGGGGTCGAAGATGATGTCCTCAGGCGGAAAGCCCACCTCATCCACCAGCAAACGGTAAGCACGTTCGCAAATCTCTACCCGACGCTCGTAACTATCGGCCTGACCCTGCTCGTCAAAGGCCATCACCACAATGGCGGCGCCATACTTGCGGCACAAACGAGCGTGCTCCAGGAAAGGCTCAACGCCCTCTTTCATGGAGATCGAGTTCACGATGGCCTTGCCTTGCACGCAGCGCAAACCAGTTTCAATGACGTCCCATTTGGAGCTGTCGATCATGATGGGCACGCGCGCAATGTCCGGCTCGGAGGCGATCATGTTCAGGAAGCGATGCATGCAGGCTGCTGAGTCCAGCATGCCCTCATCCATATTGATATCGATAATCTGCGCACCGTTTTCCACCTGCTGCCGCGCCACCGACAAGGCTTCTTCGTAGTTTTCCTGCTGAATCAGGCGCAAGAAAGCCTTGCTGCCCGTGACGTTGGTACGTTCACCCACGTTCACAAACAGGGTGTCTTCATCAATGTTCAAAGGCTCCAGACCCGACAGGCGGGTTTTAACGGGCACCTCAGGAACAACTCGTGGAGGCAGCTTACGGCACAGCTCGGCAATGGCGGCAATGTGCTCGGGCGTCGTGCCACAGCACCCACCCACCATATTGACCAGACCCGCTTGCGTAAATTCCTGCAGCAGGCTGGAGGTATCGGCGGGGGTTTCATCAAAGCCGGTTTCGGCCATGGGGTTGGGCAAGCCGGCGTTCGGGTAGACACAAACGTAGGTATCGCAAATCTTGGACAGCTCGGCCACATAGGGGCGCATCAAGGCGGCACCCAGCGCACAGTTCAGGCCAATCGTAATCGGACGGGCATGACGCATGGAGTTCCAGAAGGCTTCCACCGTCTGGCCGGACAGAATGCGGCCCGAAGCGTCCGTGACCGTGCCCGACACCATGACAGGAACGCGCTCACCACGTTCGTCAAAGACCGTTTCCAGGGCAAAGACAGCCGCTTTGGCATTGAGCGTGTCAAAAACGGTTTCGATCAGCAGGATATCCACGCCGCCATCGAGCAAGGCACGCACCTGCTCGGTGTAGGCCACCCTCAGTTGCTCAAAGGTGACGTTGCGGGCGGCGGGGTCATTCACATCGGGAGAGATGGAAGCCGTTTTAGGTTGTGGGCCCAGCGCACCAGCCACAAAACGCGGCCACTCGGGCGTGCTGAAGGCATCACGCGCCTGACAGGCCAGTTGCGCCGACGCCAGGTTCAGGTCATAGCTGATGCCCTGCAAATCGTAATCACCCTGGGCTATATCCGTCGCACCAAAGGTGTTGGTGCTGATGACATCGGCCCCGGCCGCCAGGTACTGGTCGTGAATCTCGCGAATAATGTCGGGACGCACCAGCGACAGCAATTCGTTATTGCCCTTCACATCCTTGTGGTGATCCGCAAAGCGTTCGCCACGGAAATCGGCCTCGCCCAATTTGTACCGCTGAATCATGGTGCCCATTGCACCGTCCAGAATCAGGATTTGCTGCCCCAGACGTCGGGCAAACTCCGCACCACGGGTGTAGGCAGAGATCGGGTAAGGCAAAGCGGGATAGGACACTAAAAACTCCGTAACACGAAACGGGATGTTGACAGCCTCTGGCAGCAAGAAGCACAAGAATGGTGGATTGGCGCCACAATTGTAGCGCTTTGTACGGGAAATCCGACCTAAACACTTAACCTTTGCCCCCACGGCATGTAACATTTTCGGCTCGGAAAGAGGTGCTTTCCGGCCCACACTCCGCTGGGCCTGGGAAAGTCAAATGGGAAACGTGAGCGGTTCATACTGAAACTGCCAAACGTGCTGCCCCCGCAACGGTACCTGCTACGCGCAAAGCCCGACACCAGCCTGCTTCTGACCCTGACTTTACGGCCGTCCTCCCGTGGACGGCTTCGCTTATCGATGTGCGGGGACGCACATCTCACAGGAATCTCCATGACTCTACTGTCCATCAGACCCTTGATGGTCGCCCTGGCGGGCGCCCTGCCCTTGATCGCCACGGCCCAAACCACTTCTGTCACCAAGCTGGATCACATTGTGGTTACGCCAAGCCGCCTGGCACAGCCACTGAAAAACGTGGTGGGTGACGTCACTGTCATTGATCAGGAAACCTTGCAAAAAGCAGGCCAGAGCAGCGTCGCCGATATTTTGCAGCGTCAGCCCGGAGTAGAAATCTACAGCAGCGGTGGCCCACAAACCACAACCGGCGTCTACCTGCGCGGCACCAACCCGCAACATACCCGCGTGATGATCGACGGCATGCGCATCAACAGCTCTGCCAGTGGTTCGGTGAACTGGCAGGCAATTGATCCAGCCCTGATCGAGCACATTGAAATTGTGCGTGGCGCCGGCAGCAGCCTGTATGGCTCGGATGCCATCGGAGGGGTGGTGAACATCATCACCAAAAAAGGCGGCAGTGAACGTGCCTTGAGCGCCTGGGGAAATATGGGCCTGGGCTCGCAAGATACCTTCAAGGCCAGCGCCGGTTTTTCTGGTGCGGCCCAAGGCTGGGATTACAGCCTGGCCTCCAGCTACGGTAGCAGCGATGGCTTCAATGCCACCAATCCCCTGTCCTTTAGTTACAACCCCGACAAAAACGGCTACACCCAGCACGGGCTGAACGGCTCGTTGGGATATGAATGGTCAAAAGGCCAGCATTTGGGGCTGACCGCTATCAACAGCTACATGGATGGTCAGTTCGACAACGGTCTGTTCGAGCGCCGTACCCCCAGCACACAGACCCGCCAGCAAGCCTATGGTTTGACCAGCACCAACCAGTTGTCCGAAAAGTGGACCAGCCGCCTGAACGCCTCATTGAGCAAAGAAACCGTAGAGAACCGGGCTTTTGCCGCTCGATACGCCACCTTGCAGCGCCAATACAGTTGGCAAAACGACCTGACTGTCGCCCAGGGTCAAACCGTCTCCCTGCTGGCCGAACGTCTGGAAGAACGGATGAGCCACAGCACCGTGCACAAGGACGACAAGCGCAACACCAATGCCTTTGCCCTGATTTACCGTGGCGATATTAATCAACACCACCTGCAAGCCAGCGTGCGTAATGACAATATCAGTGGCTATGGCAACAAGGTGACGGGCGGCCTGGGCTATGACCTAGACATCACCAGCAACTGGACAGTAGGTGTCGCCGCCAACACGGGCTTTCGTGCACCTACGTTCGCGGACTTGTACTCGCCCTACAATTGGGGCTTTCAGGGCAATCCGGACCTGAAACCGGAGAAATCACGCAATGTGGAAGGCCATATCCGCTATACCGACGACACGACCCAACTGGGGATGGTGGTCTACCAGAACCGCATCCGCGACATGATCAACCCCTATGTGTGTGATGCCAATTTCGAATGCACAACCAGCAATACGGAAAAAGCACGGATCACGGGCCTGACCTTGACAGCCGTAAAGCAACTGGGCGACACCACCTTGAGTGCCAGCGCCGACTTTGCCGACCCCAAGGATAGAAATACGGACAAGCAACTGATCCGCCGTGCCAAGCAAAACTACAAAGTGGCCGTGGAACACACGTTCGGGGATCTGAAAACCGGCGCTGAATACCTGTTCGCTTCCCACCGTTATGACGATGCGAAAAACGAACAACGTCTGGGCAGCTATGGTCTGCTTAACCTGACCGCCAGCTACCCGCTGACCTCCAGCCTGGAAGCCCAGCTGCGCTGGAACAACGTGTTCGACAAGGACTACACCCTGGCTCGCGGTTACAACAACGCTGGCTCCAGCGTGTTCCTGAACTTTGCCTGGCGTATGTAAGCTGTTCACTTGGCCTTGGTCAATTCTGGCGCGGCCCCGTTCAGGGGCCGTGCCATTTACGGAGGCTGCATGATGCCCTCTTTGCCTGCGACTTGTCGTCTACAGCCCGCCAAGCGCTCTGTCTGGAGCGGACTGCGGCGGTGGAGCTTGCGTTGCCTGTTCGTGCTGCCTTTGGCATTGCCCGTCCCGGCCCCAGCACAGGTGCAGACTCAAGTACAGCCCGAGATACAGACCAGCACGGAACACAGCACGCCAGAAATACAGAACAAGCAAGAAGATACAGAAACACAAAACGCCACGACCGATCAGGAAACCCAATCCTCACCAACCGTCGCTACAGCCCGCGCACGCGCAATTAGTCTGGCCCCTCACATCACTGAGATCCTGTTTGCGGCTGGAGCACAAGACAGCCTGATCGCCGTCGACAGTTCCAGCGACTACCCGCCTGCTGCCAAGGATCTGCCCAGCATTGGGGACGCCTTGCGGGTCAACCCCGAACGACTGCTGGCGCTTAAACCCGACCAGGTCTGGGCCTGGCAGCCCAACCAGATCGGACCTGAATTGCAAGGACAATTGCAACAAGCCTCGATCCGCCTGATCTTTGCCGCCCCCAAGACACTGGACGATATTCCCGCCTTCATCCGTCTGGCTGGCGACCGTCTGGACACCGCCGAGGCCGCTGTGCCTGCCGCCGCTTTGCTGGACCAGCAAATCGCAGCCCTGCGCCAGAATAGCCGTCTGGGCCACACCGTCAGCGTATTTCTGGAAATAGGCTCCGAACCCTTGTACACCTTGGCCCGCGACCCCTTGATCCAGGATGTGCTCAGCACTTGCAAAGCGCAGAACATCTACGCCCGCCACGCCGCCGTCGCACCCGCTATCAGTCTGGAAGACGTTCTGCACAAGCGTCCGCAAGTGGTCATCCTGGCTTACCGTGACCCCGCCCAGCTGCGCGCGCGCCATCTGTTCTGGGAAAAGCATCTGGGGCTCAGTCCCCACGCGTTACTGAACCTGAACCCGGACGCCCTGTACCGTCCCGGCCCAAGGCTGATAGAGGCCACTCGCCAGTTGTGCGAACAACTGGACCGCTATCGGGCCCAGGCTTTTTGAACGGTTTTTCTTCTGCCGCTTAAAACTGATACTTCACTGCCAGCATCATATTGCGCGGCTCACCCCAGGTGTAGGTGCTGTACCTGACCGGCGTAACCGGGCCGGCTGACCTCCCCCCACGTTTTGCTTTGCCAACGTGCGCCACCGCCCAAGGTCAGTCCCTTCCAGCCGCCCTCGAAATCATAGGTGGTGTAGCGCTTGAACTGATGCTCGGGTGACAAGATGGACACGTTATCGCCGTCCTGGCGCGAGAGCTTGTAAGCGTAACCCGCATGCATCTGCCGTTGCGACGTCAGTTGACCCGCCAGCTCGAACTCTACCCCATGGGTGCGCACGCCAGGCACCGCTCCATACGCGATGCCGCCCGAGGGCGTACGTCCTCTCGTTTCTTTACCGAAGTTGTCCTGCCGCAGCTGAAAATAAGCCAGGCTGGACGTCAGTCGACCTTCCATGAATTCGCCTTTGAGCCCAACCTCAGAGTTATCCCCGCGCAAGGGGTCCAGGACACGACCGCTCTCGTCTTGCAGGTCTTGAGGCTGGAAAATCGTGGTGTAGCTGGCGTAGACCGAGAAGTTGTCATTAAGGTCATAAACAGCCCCCAAGTAAGGCACCCATACGCCGGTCTCGCACATCTCTTCCTTGCTGTAATTGGCTTGTAGAGGGGAATAAAGACAAAAAAGCGTACAGCGCCAGACAGGACGTCCAATCAACGGGGACGGCACATTAACCGTCCCCGTGGGTCCGCAAACGAGGTAAAGCGAAGCGCGGGCTGGTGGACCATCCTCAGAACCAGCCACACTCAGCGTAGGCTTGCTGCACTCTCACATCACAAAGGACGGCAGGGTCAATACCGCATGGGTAGGTTGACGACGCAAGCCCTCCACATCATCCAGACGGGTTTGAGCACGCCGAGACAGATGCTTGAGCACTTGACTGCGCTCCACAGTAGGCAACGTCGCCAGAGCGTTTTCAATGGCGCGCCCGGACAGATCATTGAGCGCATAAGCGTATTCGCGGGCGCCGTGTGTTTGCAGCAGCTCCAGCAAATAATCCTGACGCTGGCGGGTGGCAGCCTGACGCAGCGCTTCTTGCAAAGCCAGGTTGCAGGGAGCAGAGCGAAACAGCGTGAGACGGAACATAGCATTCTCCTTCAGACCCGGGGTCCAGAAAGAGTGCTCATCTTCTTAGAGAAGCCCGCTTCGTGGTCCGGCGTCCGTTTGATTGGTCATTAAGAAGGCCGCCCTGGAACAGGGACAAAGCCATGAAGAGGGATCAGGGTCCATTGCGTTGTAAACCTGAGTGGTTAAACAAGAAGATCCGAAGGTTTTCCGAACCGGCACTATTTTCGCATCGTGCCCCAGGGCTTGTCTGCAAGGCATTGGCCTACGTGGCCTCACCCTTTGGACATCCCTTTTATACTTAGGGATACCTCCTTTTGCCGTTCGCCTGCAAAGGCTGGCCAGTGTCGTGCCGCGGCCAAACTGCCCATTCCAGCTGGGCGACCGACAAACTGGCGTGGCTTAAAATTGATGGGTCACACCCAGAGCGACACGGCTGGTACGCGGTTCACTGACATGGACGGCTGTCTCCATGTCATAGCGCCGCCCTTTGGCCGCAAAGACATAAAGGCTGGTGCGCGGCGACAAAGGATGCACATAAGCGACAGACATCACCTGGAGGCGGCCAGCCTGTTCCCCGGTCGCTTCCCACCTCCAGTTCGGGCGCCCCAATGACCACTGCCACTGAACCTCGCCCTTGCCAAGCGGAATGGCCGAGCCCACGTACCAGGTATCCAGGCGGCCGCCCTGAACAAACTCCGTCGGCCCCAGGCCACCCAGCCCCCTCTGCTGCCAATACGTCGGGCCTTCATCGCCATTCAAGCCCACAAAACCGTTGCTCTGACGACTCCAGCCTGCCGCCACACGAGCAAATCCGAAGTCATAGCTGGCCCCCAACTGCAAGGCGGTGGGCCGATTGGATTCGATCCGGCTCAAACTCTCATGACTGGCTGCCAGTAACCAAGGGCCCTGCTCATAACGCAGCGCCAGGCTGTATAGCTTTGTGCGCGCATCAGCCAAACCAGACAAGCTCTGCTCGCCAACATCGCCGCTGTAGCTCAGTCCGAGCTGCAGGCCCGCCCACTGTGGGCTACGCCAGCTGAGCTGCTGAGAGACCTGATAAATGTCCGAGGCACGCATCAACGCCCCCATCCCGAAGTCTTTCCAGGAGCCCACTTCAATAGCAGAGACAAACTCCTGACCGACGGTGTGCTGACGTCCAAACCGCAGTTCACCCCACTGATCGCTCCCCAGCCCCAGCCAGGCCTGGTAGTTGAATAGCCGCGCCGACTCGTCGCCCCGTCCTGTGGCCAGATCAATGCCACTTTCAAGATTGAAGGTGGCACGCCCCCCCTCCCCCAGAGAGTCCTGGCCCCGAATCCCCCACAAGGAGTCTGCCTGTCCGCCACTGAGAACGCCTCGTTGCGAGCCTTGACCGCTCACATGCGTCCAGCCCAAACCGGCATCCACAGTGCCATAGAGCTGCGCGGAGGTTTCGGCATCACTGTGACCCGGCACCAACACGCCACCAAGCCCGCCCAAGGCCACGCACACCACCCAATAAGTACTGCGCAAACGCAAAGGCCGGGCGTGGCAGACCCCATGACCCTGGCCACGGTGCCTCAGGTGTCTTGAAGCCGGTTCTGCAAACAGACTGGGGTCAGGGTAAAAAGACTCGGTCGGGTTCATGCGCACCTCTCGCTCGTGATACAAGGACAGCCATCCAGCCCGGCTTGGACACGAGCTGCTTTCTTGTCATCGTAAAAAACAAAAACCGCTATTTATCATCTCAGACGTGCCCAGCCCGACCCTCTGTCCGATCCCTTGATTGCGCCTTAGGACGGCTACAAACGGGAAAACGCCCACCAACTCCATCCCCCGCAGACTCTGACCCGGCGCTGGAACCGACCGGTGTGGGCAGACCCACCCTGCTTGGCAGGCCCGTGCATCAGGAGCAACAGGATTTTCGCATCGCGGCCCTGACAGAGCCAGTGGGCATTAGGCCTGTCTGCATAGACTTGAACATAAGGCGACTATGCCAAGGTATAGCGTTGCCCGGTCGACAGCCCAATGTGGCCAGCACATCGGGTCATGCTTTGGCCCGAGCCGCCTCCCTGCCCCGCACCGGCAAGGCCGCCTAAGGGTTTTCCTGCGGGCCCCGCCCAAATGGATTATTCTTGCAATGTTTGCCCAGCAAAAAACCAATTCTTGATCCGTCCACAGGCACGGATGCGCAACAAAGCACCACCATGACCCAAACAGTGAACAACGATCCTTTTATCCTGGCCGGAACCCACTACCAATCCCGGTTATTGGTAGGCACCGGTAAATACAAAGATTTTGATGAGACGCGTCAGGCGATTGAAGCGAGCGGCGCTGAGATTGTGACTGTGGCTATTCGCCGCACCAATATCGGCCAGAATGCCAACGAGCCAAACTTGCTCGATTACCTGCCGCCTTCCAAATACACGCTGCTGCCCAACACCGCCGGCTGCTACACGGCCGAGGATGCCGTGCGCACCCTGCGCCTGGCGCGTGAACTGCTGGACGGCCACAAGCTGGTCAAGCTGGAAGTGCTGGGCGACTCCGGCAATCTGTTTCCCAATATGCCTGAAACCCTGAAAGCCGCCAAAACCTTGGTGGATGAAGGCTTTGACGTCATGGTGTACTGTGCCGACGATCCTATCCAGGCACGGATGCTGGAAGACATCGGCTGTGTCGCCATCATGCCTCTGGCCTCCCTGATTGGTTCGGGGATGGGCATTATTAACCCCTGGAACCTGCGCCTGATCATCGATCAAAGCAAGGTGCCGGTATTGGTGGATGCTGGCGTGGGCACCGCTTCGGACGCCGCCATTGCCATGGAACTGGGCTGTGATGGCGTCTTGATGAATACCGCTATCGCTGGCGCCCGGCAGCCTGTCCTGATGGCCAGCGCCATGAACCTGGCGGTACAAGCCGGTCGCCAGGCTTATCTGGCGGGCCGCGTGCCGCGCAAATACTACGATGCCGACCCCAGCTCCCCAACCGAAGGGCTGATTCACTCCCGTACCTGAACGAGACATGATTCCCAATACGCTGACCATTGCCGGAGTTGACCCCTCCGGCGGCGCCGGTATTCTGGCTGACGTGAAAGCCATGAGCGCCCTGGGCGCTTATGCCACCGCTGTCATTGCCGCGTTGACGGCACAAAACACCCAAGGGGTAAGCGGCATCAGTCCGGTTCCCGCCGAATTTGTACGCCAGCAGATCACCACTCTGTTTGCCGACGTACGCATTGATGGCGTCAAGATCGGCATGTTGGGCCAGGAGGCCGTCACCACGGTGGTGGCCGAATGCATGGCTCAATTCAAACCCAAGCATCTGGTCCTGGACCCGGTCATGATCGCCAAGAGTGGCGATCATCTGCTGGAAAAATCCGCCGTGCATGCCTTGCGTGAACAATTGGTACCCCAGTGCACCATGATCACGCCCAACCTGCCCGAGGCCGGTGTATTGCTGAACGCCCGGCCGGTAGAGACCGTCAAGGAAATGCGCCAGGCAGCCGAGCGTCTGCGCCGTCTGATGAACCACAGCGATGAACGCTGGGTTTTCCTGAAAGGCGGCCATCTGCCCGGCTCAGAATGCATCGATTTGCTGCATGATGGCGACAAAATGATAGAAATGCCGGCCCGGCGTATTGATACTGCCAATACCCACGGCACCGGTTGCACCCTGTCGGCAGCGCTGGCAGCCCTGCTGCCCCAATACGACCGTGTGCCTGATGCCGCTCTGGCGGCCAAAAAGTACCTGTACGAAGCCATCGCCCGTTCGGGTGAGCTGACGGTGGGCAGCGGCCACGGCCCGGTACACCATTTCCATAAACTGTGGCCATCGTCCTGATACGTGCCGTTTGATCGGGCCGCTTGATGGCCCCTGTCTTATGTCTACACTTGGAATTATTGTCGCCATGCGCGAGGAGCTGGAGATTGTGCTGGAGCGCCTGCAAGCGCCACAGACCATCCAGCGCGCTGGCATGAGCTTTCATCGCGGCAGCTATCTGGGCAAGCCCGTCGTCGCCGTGGTCTGCGGCGTGGGCAAAGTCAATGCCGCGGCATGCACCCAGATGCTGATCTCGGAGTTTTCCGTAGGCAGCATCATCAATATCGGAATCGCCGGCGCCGTTGAACCCAACATCCGGCCTGGCGATATTGTGATTGCCGATACCCTGGTCCAGCACGATGTGGAGCTCAAAGCCCTGGGGCTGGCGCCCGGACAGGTCTTTCGCCTGGATACCTTTGATTTTCCCGCGGACCCGGCCCTGCTGGCGATAGCCCAAACCGCAGCCCAGCAAATCGAAGGGCATCGGGTTCATACTGGCCGAATTGTTACCGGCGACCAATTTATTGCATGTAACGATAAAATACAGTGGTTGAGCACCACCTTTGACGCTATCGCCTGTGAAATGGAAAGTGGCGCCATTGCCCAGGTGTGCTATCTGAATACCGTGCCTTTTGTCTGCATACGCAGTATTTCGGACAATGCCAACAACGAAGCACACATGGATTTTGATACCTTTTTGCCCATTGCCGTCAGTAACGCCAGCACTTTGCTGCATGCGATGGTGCCGTCCTGCTAAGCCCAAGCGCGCATCTTTATCCATGCGCTGGCTTATAATCGGCTCTTTGCCAAGCCTTTAGTTTTCTGGAAGCTATGAACCATATTGCGCTGTCTGAACTCGAACGTGCCCGTTACTACATGGTGGAGCAGCAAATCCGTCCCTGGAACGTATCCGACGAAAACGTGCTGCAAGCGTTGGTCGCGGTCCAGCGTGAACGCTTTGTGCCCCCGTCTTTGCGCTCGTCGGCTTTTTCGGACACCGAGCTGCCACTGATCATCAATGCCGTGGACACGCACGAGACCATGCTCTCGCCCAAAGTGGAAGCCCGCCTGACGCAGGAACTGCTCTTGCAGCCCAGCGACGGCGTACTGGAAATCGGTACTGGCTCGGGCTACCAGGCGGCGTTGCTCGCCCACCTGTCGCAGCAAGTGACCTCTATCGAGATCGACAGCAAGCTGGCCGCGTTCGCTCAGGAGAACCTGCAGCGTAACAATGTACGCAACGTCAAGGTGGAAGTGGGCGACGCCCATGCTGGCTGGGGTACGACCGAATACGACGCCATTCTGGTCACTGGCTCAGTCCCTGTCATTCCTGACGCCCTGAAATATCAACTCTGTATCGGCGGGCGCCTGGTAGTGGTAGTCGGTCAGAATCCGGTCATGACGGCAGTGCGCATCACTCGCACCAGCGCAGCCAGCTTTGAGACGACGCCCTTGTTTGATACCTGGATCAAACCGTTACGCGGCACCGCGGTTTCGCAGTTTCGCTTTTAAGCACGCATGCGGTGCATGATTTCCGTGCGACTGGCGCTGTGCTCGCTGCTTGCCTTGAGCAGCACCGCCCAGGCGCAGGATCTGTTGCAGGCCTGGAATCAGGCCTTGGCTCGTGAACCCCAATTTGGCGCCGCCCAAGCGCTCCGTCAGGCGGATCAGGAACTCGTTCCGCAAAGCCGGGCGCAATTATTGCCACACATCAGTACGATTGGTACGGCCGAGCTCCAGGAGCGCCGTCAGACCGGCCAGCTATCCAATCAACAAGCCAGCAATCGGGCCGCCTGGACGCTGACGCTGAGCCAGCCCATCTACAACCGCAATGCCTGGGCACGCTACGAACGTGCTCAGTTACTGGCGCAAGGAGCCGATATTCAGCTTAGCCTGGAGCGGCAGGACTTGATGTTGCGCGTCAGCCAGCATTATTTTGATGTGCTGGCCGCGCAAGACACGCTCTCTACCCTGACCGCCCAGCAGGCTGCTATTGAGGAGCAGTTACGCGCGGCCGAGCAGAACTTTGAGCTGGGCGGCACCACCATTACCGACGCCTACGAAGCCAAATCACGGCTGGACCTGACCCGTGCCAACGTCATTCAGGCGGAAAATGCCTTGCAGGTAGCGCGAGACAAACTGGCAGCACTGACGCTGGAACGCGCTGAAACACTGGCTCGCCTGCGTGACCCCCTGGTCTTGCCTGCTCCCCAGCCCGCAAATCTTCAGGACTGGCTCGATCAGTCCCGTCAATCTGGCCTGAGCGTTGCCTTGGCGGAGATCAAGGCGCGAGCAGCTGAAGAGCAATTGAAAAGCATCCAGGCACTGCATGAGCCTACCCTGGCACTGAAAGCCCAGACAGGTAGTGGCAGTGACCAAACCCTGTTCGGCCAAACCGGCGGTGGCCCCCGCTCCTTAAACAGCGCGCTGGGTCTGGAACTGAGCATTCCCATTTTCCGGGGGGGTGAGACCCGCTCTCAAGTTCGTGAGCAAAGCTCGCGGCTGCAGCAGGCCCGCTACGACTACCAATTCGCCATTCAGCAGTCTCTTCAGCAGACACGCCAGTACTTCTCGGGTGTCACCACTGGTCTGGTGCGGGTAAAAGCACTGGAAACGGCCACCCAATCCAGCCAAGATGCACTGGAGGCCAACAAGCTGGCATACGAGGTCGGTGTGCGCGTCAATATCGACGTACTCAATGCTCAGCAGCAGCTTTATGAAGCCCGACGCAGTCTGGCACAAGCCCGCTACGAGGTCCTGATGAACAGTCTGCGTCTGAAAGCCGCCAGTGGCACCTTGAACGAAAACGACCTGCGTGCTGTCAACGATCTGCTTGAACCGGCATCCTGAAGCCTGCGCTGGCAAGAGACACGAACCAGGCACCGCAATCTGGCCCTAGAAGCAAGACCTCTCCAGCCAGACTCGAGAACTCATACATACGCTCAATATCTGCCTCCGAGACACATACGCCCAGCCCACCAGATCAAGCACGAGGGCCGCATCACATCTTGCTCAGCCACTGATAAACGCAGGAGCAGTCCTGTCTGGCTTGGGCCCAATACTCCGGCATCTATCAAACACTAAACCATCCTGGGCATCAGCAGACCCTCGAGCTCCCTGCTTGCAAGCAAAAAAAATCCCAGACCAAGCCGGGATTAAACACATCCATTTGTATTTCGCTTTCAGTCGCGCAGCTTCTTGACCAGTGCTGTCGTGGAACGCTGAAACTCAAAGGGAATGGCGACGGCATCGCCTCCCCAGCTACGCACCAGTGCCGTTTCGGGCAAGGCTTCCATATCATAGTCACCGCCCTTGACGATCAAGTCTGGGCGCAGGGCGGCAATCAAGGCTTCCGGGGTGTCCTCATCGAACAGGACCACGGCATCCACGCAAGCCAAGGCAGCCAACAAGGCGGCGCGATCCTGTTCGGAATTGATGGGGCGCTCCGGGCCTTTGTTCAAACGGCGTACCGACGCATCGGTATTCACCCCTACGATCAGTGATGCACCCAGCTGCGCGGCCTCATCCAGGTAGCTGACATGCCCGCGATGCAAGATATCAAACACACCATTGGTAAAGACCAGCGGACGTGCCAGGCGACCCTGCTCCACAGCCTCACGCAACGCCTGCAGTTCCAGCACCTTGGCCTCGAAACGCGCACTCATATCAAGCCTGCACCAGGGACGAGTCCGATCCAACCTGACGAGCCAGTTCCTTACGGTAACGGTTCAATTCCTGAACGGTTTCAAACGAGCTGCCCATCAAAAGCGACATATTGTGCAGGATACGCGAGCTGACTTTATGCTCCCACTCCTTGTCAAAACGAATCTGCGTATCCAGCCAGTTTTCCAGCCAGCCGGGTGAAGGCAGCTTGGACTGCACGGTATCTTCCGGGAACATGGCCTTGTTGACGTGCAAGTTGGTGGGATGCAATGCCTGGGCCGTGCGATGCGCCGACGCCATCAGCACTCCAATCTTGGAGAAGGCCAGTCGGGCTTGCAGACCGAATTCCTGGCCCTTGTGTACCAGGGCACGCTTCATATAGCGCAGGTACGCACCGGCATGACGGGCCTCATCCTGGGCCACGATCTTGTAAATGGCCTTGATGACAGGTTCGGTGTGCCAGTCTGCGGCACGACGGTACCAGTGGTTCAGGCGAACCTCGCCGCAAAAGTGCAGCATCAGGGTTTCCATGGCGGGAGCCGGATCAAAATCAAAGCGCACTTTATGCAACTCTTCTTCGGTAGGCATCAGCTCGGGGCGGAAACGGCGCAGGTATTCGATCAGAACCAGTGAGTGTTTTTGCTCCTCGAAGAACCATACGGACATAAAGGCGCAAAAATCGCTGTCATCTTTATTGTCACGCAGGAACATCTCGGTTGCCGGCAAGGCAGCCCACTCGGTAATGGCGTTCATTTTGATGGTGTAAGCCTGCTCGTCGCTCAGCTTGCTGCCGTCAAAATCATCCCATGGTATGTCATGCGCAAAATTCCAGCGCACCGCTTCCATGGATTTAAATAAGTCATGGTAAAGCATAACGATTCCTAAAAAGAATCAAGCGGTTCCTTGAGGGCGGCCATTTACCGTCCGGAAGGCGCCGGAAAGCGCCAGCTTAGCAATACGCTGGCGGACCTGCGTCTATCGTAGAACCTGCAGTTATCAGAAATATGTCAGCCACAAAAAAACTGACACGCTGCGGGGTCGTCACACTTAACGCCCCACCAAAGCCCAGATGGCCACCCCGACCGCCACCGCCAATACAGCACATAAGGCGGTCAACAATCGGTTGGTCTGCTGCTGCGACTGACGCAGCAGCTTAAGTTCCTGGTTCAACGCCTGCCCTGTCTCTGGTCTATTCAGGCTGGAATAAACCAGACGCGGAAGCTGCGGCATGATCTGGGCCCACTGCCCGGCTTCCTGTTTCAAACGCGAGTAAAAGCCCGATGGTCCAATACGCTGGTACATCCACTTTTCCAGATAAGGTTTGGCGGTATCCCACAGATCCAGTTCCGGATCCAGGTCCCGCCCCATCCCCTCCACATTCAGGAGAGTTTTCTGCAGCAGCACCAGCTGCGGCTGAATCTCCACATTAAACCGGCGCGAGGTCTGAAATAGACGCAAGAGCACTTGCCCCAGCGAGATCTCGGACAAAGGCCGATCAAAATACGGTTCACACACCGCGCGTACCGAGCCTTCCAGCTCTTCCTCGCGGGTTTCTGGCGGCACCCAACCAGACTCAATATGCAGTTGGGCTACCCGGCGGTAGTCGCGCCGGAAAAAAGCCAGAAAATTCTGTGCCAGGTAGTTTTTGTCGAACTCGGACAAGGAGCCCACGATGCCAAAATCCAGGGCAATGTAACGGCCCAGCGTCTCAGGGGCATCCGACACATAAATATTGCCAGGGTGCATGTCAGCATGGAAAAAGCCGTCGGTAAACACCTGGGTGAAAAAAATCTCCACCCCTTTGCGGGCCAGATCTTTCAAGTCCACGTTGGCCGCACGCAAACGATCAATCTGATTGACGGGGATACCCTTCATGCGATCCATGGTGAACACGGTGGATGCGCAGTAATCCCAATGCACTTCAGGCACGATCAGCAACTGGGTGCGCTCGACATCCTTGGTGAAATTGCGGCGCAGCTGACTGCAATTGGAGGCTTCACGAATCAGGTCCAGCTCGTCGTTCAGATACTTGTCGAACTCGGCGACCACCTCACGCGGCTTCAGACGACGGGCATCCGGTCCCAGACGTTCCATGAACGCGGCCAGAACCCGCATCAGGCGCAGATCTTTGTGAATGACCTCACGCATGCCCGGACGCAGCACCTTCACAGCGACCTCGCGGCCATTGTGAAGGGTGGCAAAGTGAACCTGGGCGATCGAGGCCGAGGCGACGGGCGTGCGATCAAACTCCTGGAACAGATCGTAAGGCGAGGCACCCAACGCTTTCTGAATCGTCGCCTCCGCCACGTCGGAAGGAAAAGGCGGCACACGATCCTGAAGCATGGCCAACTGTTCGGCGATATCCATCGGAATCAGATCCCGGCGCGTAGAGAGCACCTGACCGAACTTCACAAAGATGGGGCCCAGACTTTCCAAAGCCAGGCGCAAACGCACACCGCGCGGCAGCTTGGGCTTGCGGCCCAGACGCACAACGCGCAACAGGCGGGACGCCCAGGGATGGCGGATACTGGAGAGCACCAGCTCGTCCAGACGAAAACGGAATACAACCAGCAGGATGCTCAGCAGACGGCACAAGGAGAACATATTCAGGACTCCCGCCGACGTGCATCAAGACGACTCAAGCGCTGGTCCAGCTCGTTCAGACGCTGGACCAAACTGGACGCCTGCCCGCGCATCCGATCCAGTTCGGGACGGGTGACCAGCAAGGCACTTTCCTCGGTCAGGTACTCGGTGGCATTGCCGGCCAGACGCTGCCCCAAATCCCGCAGCCCGGAAACAGCCCGTCGCGCGCCACTGAACAGACGCACCGCCATGACATCGCCCACTATCTTGGCCAGATCATGTTCCGCATCCCAGCGCAGATTGGCCGCCAGATCAGATACCAGATTAGCCAGACCGGCCTCACCTTGCACATGCATCAGTTGCGCCACCCGGCTGAAATCGCCATCCTGCAAAATTTGTGGCAGCTCCGGCAGCTTGTCCTGAGGCAGGGTCAAGGTCACATCAGGAACCACAGCGGGGTGGCCCTGCTCCAGCTTGCCCTGGGAAGTGATGGTGTAGACCAGTTGTAAACGGCCCACAATCAGCGAGACGGTTTTACCTGCATGCGCCTGCAAACGATCGCGCGCCCAGTCCTCGCGATCAAGCAAGGCATTGAGCAAACGCACGCCCACGGCGCTAGGTTCTAGGAATGAAGGGATACCAAGCATGTCCATGCAAGTCTACTGCCGGGGCGAGTAAACCAGTCCAATTAAAACAGCCAGTTTAACCCGACAGACACACGGCCGGATGCACGAGACTAAAGGAACACGGGCAGATGGGATCACAGAGAAACGAGAGCGCTCATAACAGAACAGCCGCCTGAACAAGAAGGCGGCTGTTTGTTTCGATAAAGATCAAGCGTTGGGGTCAACCGGGATCTGCTGAATGCCTGCCAGCAGCCAGCCGGCGCCGTCAGCTTTAAACAGATTCCAGACTTCCTCGAAGCGGAAGGCCTCGGCACCCGCCTCTTCACGCAACATGCCGGAGTAACGAACACTGGCCAGGTGACCATCGGCCACTTTTTCAATGCCCAGCAGCTCCGCATTGAGCAGGACCACCTCAGTCACGTTCTCACCCTGACGCTGGGCGATCTGAGGGGCAGCTTCCTTGAGCAGATCATCGGTCAAGAATGTACGCAGCTGTTCGACATCGCCCTTGTCCCACAGCTTCTGGATTTCCACAAACTGGGTCTTGGCATTGGCCAGGAACGTCGGCGTATCAAAGTCACCAGGGATAAACCAGCTCTCATCGACCGGAGGTGCGGGCATAGCGGCAGCAGCGGCCGGCTGTACAGCAGGGGCAGCGGCAGGAGCCGGTGCCGGCGCAGCCTGGGGCTGTTGCCAGGGGCTGCGAGCAGGCTCGGCATTACGCATCATGGACTGACCACCGGCTTGCTGCATGGCAGGACGAGCCGCCGAACCACGCAAACGGCGCACGATAAACAGCACAGCGAAAATAACCAGGCCAATCAGCAAGAGGCTGGACATCATTTCCAGGAACGCACCACCCAAGCCCATGCTGGAGAGCAAGGCGGCAATACCCAGGCCGGCGGCAATGCCGGCGATCGGGCCCAGGAAGCGGGACATACCCGACTTGGCAGCCGTACCCGCAGCGGCCGTACCGGCAGCAGCAGCGCCAGCAGCAGGAGCCGCCGAGCGAGTCGTGTTATTGGCCGCGGCTGGCGGCGTCGCAGCCGAGCGATTACTGGTGATATTGGAAGACTGGCGGCCAAAACTGGAGCCACCACCCATACGACGTGCTTCCGCATCGTAGGAAACGGTCAGCAAAGCGCCGGTGCTAAAAGCCAGCACAGCGGCCATGAAGTAACGAGAAAGCCGTCCAGACATAGTCACAAACTCCTGACCAGGACAAGCGCTTGACACACAGGGGGTTGAGCCCCCGGCCATACCATCCCAGTCGGTTATTCAAGAAAACTTACGATAAGCTGAACATTAACATGACACGTACACCTGCACCATGTTTTTTTTACCCTGTGTGACAGACAAAAAACAAACGGCACCCAAGGGTGCCGTGATAGAAAGACAGAATTCGCAGCGGATCAGTCCAGACGAATGCCTTCATGCAACGCAGCCACACCGGCTGTCAGATTGAAATACTGCACGCGCTCCAGCCCCACGTCCCGCATCATGTCCGCCAGCGTTTCCTGGTCAGGATGCATGCGAATGGATTCGGCCAGATAGCGATAGCTTTCCTCATCCTTGGCCACCAGCTTGCCGATACGGGGCAGCACGTTAAACGAGTACCAGTCATAAGGAGCCTGCAAAGGCTTGGCCACGCGGGAAAACTCCAGCACCAGCAACTTGCCGCCCGGACGCAGCACGCGTTTCATTTCGGCCAGCGCACGGTCTTTGTGGGTCATATTGCGCAAACCGAAGGCTACCGAGACGCGGTCAAAATAGCCGTCGGGAAAAGGCAGATGTTCAGCATCGCAAACCGCAACCGGGGTAATGATGCCCTTGTCCTGCAAACGATCACGCCCCACGCGCAGCATGGAACTGTTGATATCCGTGTGCCAGACCTCGCCATCGGCACCGGCCTGACGCGCAAAGGTCTTGGTCAGATCCCCTGTTCCCGCCGCAATATCCAGCACCTTCATTCCCGGTCGAACGGCTGCGCGTCCAATGGTGAAGGCTTTCCAGATACGGTGCAGGCCGCCCGACATCAGATCGTTCATAATGTCGTAGTTGTTAGCCACCGAATGAAAAACCTGGGCGACTTTGCCCGCTTTTTCGCTTTCGGCCACGGTTTGAAAGCCGAAGTGCGTATCGGCATTCTGGGCGGAGGGGTGAGAAGGACGCTGTTTTTCCATAATGGCATAATCGTAACGCAGATTTCCCGGTACAGAAACGAAAATCCCGCCCGCTGACAGCCACCCTTTCGCGCACATTCACAAACCTGAAACATTAACGCCATATGATGGCCGTATTACGTGCAGTCAGGAATTGAAGTGCCTCCCGTATTGCCCTTGAGCGGCCTGAGCCCTGCGGCAGGTTCCCGTGCTCAAGCCCGATACAGACAGGCCGCCGACCTGACCCCTCTTTTATTTTTTATCGGACCAGTCTGAAGCTAACAATGAGTACAAGCATATTAGTCGTGGAAGATGAGCCTGCGATCCAGGAGCTGATCTCTGTCAACCTGTCTTTTGCCGGCCATAAAGTGCTGCGCGCCTTTGATGCTGAGCAAGCCCAGATCCTCATCCGTGCCGAGCTGCCAGACTTGATCCTGGTGGACTGGATGTTGCCCGGCTCTTCGGGCATCAATCTGGCCCGCAAATTGCGTTCGGACGAACGCACGCGACACATTCCCGTCATCATGCTGACCGCCAAAGGCTCGGAGCAGGACAAGGTGGACGGCCTGGAGGCCGGTGCAGACGATTACATCACCAAGCCCTTCTCGCCCAAAGAGCTGATTGCCCGCATCAAGGCCGTGTTGCGCCGCCGCGCGCCTCAGTTGACCGACGATGTGATCTCCATTGGCAACCTGCAGTTGGACCCCAGCACACACCGCCTGTCCAGCCAAGGCATGGCCCTGACCATCGGACCGACTGAGTTTCGCCTGCTGCACTTTTTCATGACGCACACCGAGCGCGTTTTCACCCGCTCCCAGTTGCTGGATCAGGTGTGGGGCGACCATGTGTTTGTTGAGGAACGCACGGTAGACGTGCATATCCGCCGCCTGCGCAAGGCGCTCGAACCGAGCGGACACGACAAACATATTGAAACGATCCGTGGCTCAGGCTATCGTTTTGCCCTTTCCCCACTGGAAAAGGCGCCGACCGCCTGATCCCATGTTCAGCATATTTACGTCTATTGTTATCTGGGCCCTGTTGGGCAGCCTGATCGCCTGGTGGCTCGGTCCATTGATCGGTCTTGCCCTGTTTTGTGGAGGACTGCTCCTACTGCTGGTCATCAGCACCTTGCAGTTATCCCGCGTTGAACGCTGGACTCGCAACCTGAACGACCCGCCCCCTCCCGCAGTCGGCCCGTGGGATGCCATTCTGGCCCCCATTTACCGCCAGTTGCGCCGCGACCGCCAGGAAATTCAGGACCTGAATCGTTACGTAGACGGCATCATGATGGCAGCCGAGGCGCTGCCCGACGGCGCCATTACCCTGAACGGGGATATGGAACTGCAATGGTGCAACCAAACCGCCTGTGAGCACATCGGCCTGAATCTGGCCACAGACCGTCACCACAGCATCTTCAACATCCTGCGCGAGCCCGAGTTTTCCCGCTACGCCCGCCAACCCCAGTGGGATGGCCCCCTGATGCTGCATCTGAACAAAGATGGGCGGGAGCGCTCTTTGCTATTGCAATTGACGCCTTACGGTTTGGGCCAGTTCCTGATTGTGACTCGCGATGTCACCCAGGTTGAAATGCTTGAGACGACCCGCAAAGACTTTGTGGCCAATGTGTCCCATGAGCTGCGCACCCCCCTGACGGTATTGCTGGGTTTTCTGGAAACGCTGCAGGATATGCCGGCCGACAGCCTGCCTTTGGAACAGCGTCAGCGCTACGAGCAAATGATGCTGGAGCAAACGCGCCACATGCAGTCGATTGTGTCCGACCTGCTGACCTTGTCCACCCTGGAATCTTCCCCCACCGTCGAAGGTGACGTCGTACAGGTCAGCCAGTTGATTGAAAGCGCCTTGAAACAGGGCGAGGCCATTTCGGGCGGGCAGCACAGCTTTGTCACGGACATAGATCCCCGCATTGCCATTCAGGGCATGGAAACCGAGCTGAGCTCGGCCGTCTCCAATTTGATTACCAACGCGGTGCGCTATACCCCCAAGGATGGCACCATCACCGTACGCTGGTATTTGAATGACAATGGGGAAGCCTGCTACAGCGTTCAGGATACCGGTATCGGCATCGCCGCCCAGGATATTCCCCGCCTGACTGAACGTTTCTACCGTGTGGACAAGGGCCGCTCCCGTTCCACAGGCGGCACCGGGCTGGGCCTGGCGATCACCAAACACATTATCGTGCGACATAATGCCGATCTGCAGATTCAAAGCCGTCTGGGCGTAGGCAGCGTGTTTATGTTGCGTTTCCCCAAGAGCCGGGTCCGACTCCAGGACAGCTAGAACATACGGGGCCATATTGGCCCTACAATAAATGGCTCTGAAGACCACGTTGCCGGCCTTATGCCGCACAGGAGCCAAGCATGTCCCATACCAACGAGCTGCGCCCTTTCCACCTGGCTTTTCCGGTCCATGACCTGGCCGTTGCACGCCAGTTCTACGGACAGACCCTGGGCTGTCCCGAAGGCCGGTCCTCTGACCAGTGGATCGACTTCAATTTCTACGGCCACCAGATCGTGGCACACCTGGCCCCGTCGGAATGTGGCAGCAACGCCACCAGCGCGGTGGACGCTCATAATGTGCCCGTTCGACACTTTGGCGTCGTCCTGGACATGGCCACCTGGCAGGCCCTGGCAGACAAACTGGTCGCCGCCGGCACCCAGTTTGTCATCGAACCGTATATCCGCTTTAAAGGTGAACCCGGTGAACAGGCCACCATGTTCTTCATGGACCCATCGGGCAATGCCCTTGAGTTCAAAGCCTTCAACAATCTGGATTCGCTTTTCGCCAAATAAAGATGCATACCTCCTGGCAACTTAGCGAACAGGGCGACCGCTGTCTGCGCGTGCAGTTCAGCGGCGAGCTATCGTTGGACACGGGCCTGCGCTGTACCCGGGCTGCGCGTCTGCTGCGTGAGCAGGCACCGGCCTGCGTCCGTGATCTGGTCCCCAGCTTTACGGCGGTGGCCATCCACTTCTATCCCGATGGCAGCACGGACCAGCTCGCCCGTTTGCGCGACTATGTCCATCACGCACTGGTCGACCTGGATGCCGTGAGCGATCAGGTCGCCCCCGGCGCATTGGTGGATATTCCTGTTTGCTACGGCGGCCCCTTCGGCCCAGACCTGCCAATCCTTGCCGAGCAGTTGGGGCTGAGCCAGGAACACCTCATTGAGCTGCACGGCAGTCAGCCCCAACTGGTATTTATGGTGGGCTTCGCACCGGGGGCTCCCTATATGGGCATCTTGCCTGAACCGCTGAATGTACCGCGCCGTGCTACGCCGCGCACCGTGCTGCCCAAGGGCTCGGTGGCAATTGCCAACCGGCAGACCATTATTTACCCCAACGAGTCTCCCGGAGGCTGGCATTTGATCGGCCGCTCGCCGGTCAGCTTGTTCGATGCCCGGCGCTCTCCCGCGGCCTTGCTTGCCCCCGGCGACCAGGTGCGCTTTGTGCCATTGCCTCACGAACAATTTGATCTTTGGACTCCCGCATGACGGTACATATCCTCAAGCCGGGCATGCTAAGCAGCCTGCAGGACCGAGGCCGGTATGGACACCAGCATCTGGGCGTATCGCCCAGCGGCGCGATGGACGAGCGTGCTCACCGCCTGGCCCATTTGCTGGCAGGCAATACCCCCGAACAGGATCTGGCCAGTCTGGAAATGACGGTACAAGGCCCCAGCCTGCGCTTTGATGAACCCGCCTTGTTTGTCCTGACGGGCGCAGACCTGGATGCCACCCTGGATGGCCAGCCCGTCGCTGCGCTACGCCCGACGCTGGCGCGCGCCGGACAAACGCTAAGCCTGCAAGCCGCTAAACCCGGCCACGGTGCGCGTGCGTACCTGGCGGTGCATGGCGGATTTCAGGTCGAACCCATACTGGGCAGCCAAAGCACCCATATGCGTGTAGGCCTGGGTGGATTTGAAGGCCGCGCTTTGAAAAAAGGCGACCAGATTGCGCTGGCCCGGCCACTCCCCAAGGACGAAACGGTGCTCAGTCGTCTTCAGGCCGAGCTGGATGAATTGCGCATCTACCTGCCCGCCGCCCTGGCCCTGAGCCCACGGGAGCGCCTGCGCGTCATTCTGGATCAAGCGGATCTGTTTACCGACGAGTCGCTGGTCTTGTTTCAAAGCCAGCACTATCGCATCAGCCCCGCATCAGAACGCATGGGCTACCGTCTGGAAGGTCAGCCCTTACGCCGTACGTCATCTGAAGAACTGCTGTCCGCCCCCACGTGTTTTGGCACCATTCAAGTGCCTAACGATGGACAGCCCATTGTGCTGATGGCCGACCGGCAAACTACAGGCGGCTATGCCCGCATCGCTCAAGTCGCCAGCGTAGACCTGGCCCAGATCGCCCAACGCGTACCCGGTCAGAGCCTGGGTTTCGAAGTGGTGACCGTGGAGCAGGCGCAGGCACTGGCGGCTCGTCAGGAGCAGGCCTTCACGCGCCTCAATGAAAGTCTGGAGTCGTTGCGGCAGGCCCTGAAACGCTGTCTGGCCTAGTTTCACAAGAGGCCAACAACAAAGCCTCTGTCGCGGCTTGCTCTCCTTCGTTCTGCCCTCGGGACGCAAGACTATCCGGCAACCTGAGCCATTCTTTGCTGATGAGCCCTCGGGCAACAACATAAGGCGCCTTGCTGGATCGCGGCTCGGCCTGCCGCTATCGAACTCAAGCACAAAAAAACACCTCACTTGATAAAGTGAGGTGTTTTTATGCGGATGCTGCTGACCGCAAGCCCTAAGACCTTCAAGTCCTCGCCCGTGTTACAGGAACAACTTGTAAGCGGGGTTGCCGGTCTCATCCCAATACGGGTAGCCAAGATTGCCCAAAAAGGCCTTGAACTCTTTCTTGTCCGAAGCAGGAACCTGGATACCGATCAAAATACGACCGTAATCGTCACCCTGGTTACGGTAATGAAACAGACTGATATTCCAGTCCTGATTCATGCTGGAGAGAAATTTACGCAACGCGCCGGGGCGCTCCGGAAACTCGAAACGCAACAAGACCTCGTCGGTCGCCTGACTGGATACACCACCCACCATATGTCGCAGATGGGTTTTAGCCAGTTCGTTACCGGTCAGGTTCAAGGTACCAAAGCCTTTTTTTACAAATCGCTCTTCCAGCTTCTCGATTTCTGCTTCCGAAGAAATCGACATCCCCACAAAAACGTGTGCCTTTTCAGGATCGGACATGCGGTAGTTGAACTCAGTGACCGAACGGGTCCCCAAGGCGTCGCACAGGCGGCGAAAGCTGCCTTTGGCCTCGGGAATCGTCAAGGCAAACAGTGCTTCACGAGCCTGACCTACGTCGGCGCGGTCGGCAACCATGCGCATGCGGTCAAAGTTCATGTTCGCGCCCGAGGTCACCGCAATCAGGGTCTTGTTTTTAAGCTTGTGCTGGGCTGCGTAACGCTTGGCACCGGCCAAGGCCAGGGCACCGGCAGGCTCAAGCACACTGCGGGAGTCCTGAAATACATCTTTGATCGCCGCACAAATCGCGTCCGTATCCACGACGACAAAATCATCCACGTACTGACGCACCAGACGGAACGTTTCCGAACCGACCTGTTTGACCGCAGTACCATCCGAAAACAGGCCCACATCGGTCAGGTTCACGCGGCGACCCGCCTTGATGCTGCGCACCATGGCACAAGAATCTTCGGTCTGAACGCCAATGACCTTGATTTCAGGGCGCAAGGCCTTGATGTAGGTAGCAACACCAGCCGCCAGCCCACCCCCGCCAATCGCCACAAACACCGCCTCAATCGGGCCTGAATGCTGCTGCAGTATTTCCATGGCCACCGTGCCCTGCCCGGCGATCACATCGGGATCGTCGAACGGGTGTACAAAGGTCAAACCTTCGCTTTTTTGCAGCTCCAGAGCATGCTGATAGGAGTCGGAATAGCTCTCGCCCTCCAGCACCACTTCTCCACCCAGGTTGCGCACGCCATCAATCTTTACTTGCGGGGTGGTGGTGGGCATCACGATGACGGCACGGCAGCCGAGCTTGCGCGCTGCCATGGCCACCCCTTGGGCATGGTTGCCTGCCGACGCGGCCAATACGCCCCGCTTCAATTCTGCGGCCGACAAATTGGCCATCTTGTTATAGGCACCGCGCAGCTTGAAGCTAAAAACAGGCTGATAGTCTTCGCGCTTGAGCAGCACCGTGTTACTAATTCGTGCCGATACCTGAGGAGCGGGTTCAAGTGGTGTTTCGATGGCTACATCGTACACTTTCGAGGTCAGAATGCGCTTTAGGTAATCGTTCGACATGACTCAGCTTTACTTAACAACCGGTTTTGCCACCAAGGCCAGCCGCAGGCCCCTGCCTGAGACCGCTCACCGGGAAAGAAAAACAGAATACCATAGGCGCAAGCCCTCACTGGCGTCCATTATTTCCTCTCTTACCCACCCACTTTACTTATGCAAGCCTGGACTTCTGATCTCATTGCTTGGCTCTTGAACACCTTGTCTTTACCGGAAGTGGGCCTCAGTGCCATTTTCATCGTCAGTCTGGTCTCGGCGACCCTGCTTCCCCTGGGTTCCGAACCGGCTGTCTTCGCGTATATCAATCTGGCTCCCGATATGTTCTGGCCCGCGGTGCTGGTGGCAACAGTCGGCAATACGGCGGGTGGCGCCATCAGCTATGCCACGGGCCTGGCGGCCGAAAAAGCCTATGAGGCCTGGCGCGAGAAACATCCCCAAAGCACGGATGAGGACGAGACCAAGCCCAGAAACAAGGCCGCTGGCCGCTGGCATGAGCTGGGGCAGCGCTGGCTGATCCGCATGGGCCCGCCCGCCCTGCTGTTGTCCTGGCTACCCGTCGTGGGCGATCCCTTGTGCGCGGTAGCCGGCTGGCTGCGTCTGCCTTTTTGGCCCAGCGTGTTTTACATGGCGGTGGGCAAACTGGGGCGCTATATCACCATGACTGCCGGTTTGCTGTGGATTTTCCCCAAGCTGGGTTGGTAAATTGCTGCAAACTCGCCGCAAACCTCTCATTAACCCTGTTTCCCGCCGGTAGTAAGGGGGCAGCCCGGCGACGATTCGTATACACTTGTCTTTTGCCTATCTGCTCCTCGTTGAGCCGCCCTTTGACGGGCCTTGCCAATTATCGCCATGAACGCCCCCATTGCAAGCAAGCACCTGGCTGCCCAGGCACGCAACAACGACACGCCGCGCCTGCGTGAAATCCCCTACAACTACACCTCGTACTCAGACCGGGAAATTGTCCTGCGACTGCTGGGTGAGGAAGCCTGGGAAAAGCTGTCCGAGCTTCGCTCCGAACGCCGCACCGGCCGCTCCGCCCGCATGCTGTTTGAAGTCCTGGGTGATATCTGGGTCGTCAAGCGCAACCCCTATTTGCAGGACGATCTGCTGGACAATCCCAAGCGCCAGCATCAACTGATCGAAGCCCTGAATCATCGTCTGAACGAGATCGATCAGCGTCGTGACAGTGCCGTGCCCGATCGCGATGCAAAGGTTTTGCGCCTGTTGCACGCCGCCCGGGGTGCCGTCGCTGCGTTCGAGCAGGAATTTACCGATACCCGCGAACTGCGCCAGAAGATCGTGCGTTCACTCTCGCGTCTGACCGCCAAGGACAACATCAAGTTTGATGGCCTGTCGCGTGTCTCGCACGTCACTGACGCGACCGACTGGCGTGTGGAGTACCCGTTTGTCGTGCTCACGCCCGATCACGAAAACGAAATGGCCGCCCTGGTTCGCGCCTGTATTGAACTGAAGCTGACCATCATCCCGCGCGGAGGTGGTACCGGGTATACCGGTGGCGCCATTCCACTGAGCTGGCGCTCGGTTGTGATCAACACCGAAAAGCTGGACACCATTGGCAAGCCTGAACAAATCACGCTGCCTGGCATGTCCGAACCGGTCACCACGATTCTGACCGGCGCCGGCGTGGTTACCCGCCGTGTCGCCGATGCGGCCGAAGCCGCAGGTACCGTCTTCGCGGTCGATCCCACCTCTGCCGATGCCTCCTGTGTCGGCGGCAATATCGCCATGAACGCGGGTGGTAAAAAAGCCGTACTGTGGGGCACCGCGCTGGACAACCTGGCCTGGTGGCGCATGGTCGATGCCCAGGGCAACTGGCTGGAAGTGACCCGTCTTGAGCACAATATGGGCAAGATCCACGACGTGGAAATGGCCCACTTTGAAGTCAAATGGTTTGATGGCCGTTACGCCCCCGGCGCCCAACTGCTGCGCAGCGAAACCTTGCACATTGAAGGCCGCCGTTTCCGCAAGGAAGGCCTGGGCAAGGACGTAACCGACAAATTCCTGGCCGGTTTGCCAGGTATCCAGAAAGAAGGCTGTGATGGCCTGATCACACAGGCGCGCTGGGTATTGCACCGCATGCCGGCGCATACTCGCACCGTCTGTATGGAGTTTTTCGGCCAGGCCAAACAGGCCGTGCCCTCCATTGTGGAAGTCATTGACTACCTGAATGGCGAAGGCAAGCGTATCGGCGCCATTCTGGCCGGTCTGGAGCACTTGGACGAACGCTATCTGCGCGCTGTGGGCTATGCCACCAAGAGCAAGCGCGATGGCCTGCCCAAGATGGTTCTGATTGGCGACATCGTGGGCGATGACCCCGATGCTGTGGCAACGGCCGCCTCGGAAGTCGTGCGTCTGGCCAATGGCCGCTCCGGTGAGGGTTTTGTGGCGGTCAGTGCCGAAGCACGCAAGAAGTTCTGGGCCGACCGTGCCCGTACTGCTGCCATTGCCCGCCACACCAACGCCTTCAAAATCAACGAAGACGTGGTGATCCCCCTACGCCGCATGGGCGAGTACACCGAAGAAATTGAACGCATCAATATCGAGCTGTCCACGGACAACAAGCTGCGTCTTACCCGTGAGCTGGAAGATTTCCTGCAAGGCGATCTGCCCGTTGGCAAGATCGAGGACCACAACGATGCCGAGCACACCCGCGAAGAAATTCTGAACGAGCGTCGTCACGACGCCCTTCAGGTGGTACGCAGCGTGCGCCAGCGCTGGCAGTGGTTGCAGGACAACCTGGACAAGCCCCTGAAAGACGCGCGGGCCGAGCTGGCCGAGATTGGCGTGCCGCTGGACAGCGCCGCCATCGACGCCCGTTTGCAGGCCGACCCGGACACCTCGATCTTCCAGCTATTACAAGACCACACCATCCGCACATCCTGGAAGAGCGAGATTCGCGAGAATCTGGAACACATTTTCCCAGGCGCCGACTGTGCTGCGGTGCTGGCCGAACTGCAGGCCATTCACGACCGCGTGCTCAAAAGCCGTGTATTTGTCGCCCTGCACATGCACGCTGGCGACGGAAACGTACACACCAACATCCCCGTGAACTCAGATGACTACGGCATGCTGCAGCAAGCCAATGTCACCGTCGCCCGCATCATGCAAATTGCACGCGGTCTGGACGGCGTGATTTCCGGTGAGCACGGTATTGGCCTGACCAAGTACGAGTTCCTGACTCAAGAAGAGCTGGAACCTTTCCAGAACTACAAGCGCGAAGTGGACCCGAACAACCACTTCAACGCCGGCAAGCTGATGCCCGGTGCGGATTTGAGCCGCGCCTGGACCCCCAGCTTCAACCTGCTGGGCCACGAATCGCTGATCATGCAGCGCAGCGAAATCGGCTCCATCTCCCACGCCATCAAGGATTGCTTGCGTTGCGGCAAGTGCAAACCGGTCTGTGCCACCCATGTGCCACGCGCCAACCTGCTGTACTCGCCCCGCAACAAGATTCTGGCCACCTCTTTGTTGATCGAAGCCTTCCTGTACGAAGAGCAGACACGCCGCGGGATCAGCCTGAAGCACTGGGAAGAGTTTGAAGACGTGGGCGACCACTGCACCTTGTGCCACAAGTGCTACAACCCCTGTCCGGTCGATATCGACTTTGGCGATGTGTCCATGGAAATGCGTTCCTTGCTGAACCGCATGGGCAAGAAGTCTTTTAATCCGGGCTCGGCCGCGGCCATGTTCTTTCTGAACGCCAAAGATCCGCGCGTCATCAAAGCGACGCGTACCGCCATGATCGAGGTGGGCTACAAGGCGCAGCGTGCTGCTCACAATCTGCTGGCGGCGCCGGCACGCAAACAGGTCAGTGCGCCGCCTGCCACGATTGGCAAGGCACCGATTCGCGAGCAGATCATTCACTTTGTCAACCGCAAGATGCCCGGTGGCCTGCCCAAACAGACTGCCCGTAAACTGCTGGACATCGAGAACTCGGACTATATCCCTATCATTCGCAATCCCGAAGCCACCTCGGTAGATTCGGAAGCCGTGTTCTATTTCCCAGGCTGTGGTTCGGAGCGCTTGTTCTCGCAAGTCGGTCTGGCAACCCAGGCCATGCTCTGGCATGTTGGCGTGCAGACTGTGCTGCCTCCAGGCTATCTGTGCTGTGGCTACCCGCAGCGTGGCAGCGGCCAAAGCGACAAAGCCGAGAAGATGATCACCGACAACCGTGTGTTGTTCCATCGCATGGCCACCACCCTGAACTACCTGGACATCAAAACCGTGGTGGTGAGCTGTGGGACCTGTTACGACCAGTTGGCAGGCTACGAGTTCGACAAGATTTTCCCCGGTTGCCGTCTGATCGATATTCACGAGTTTCTGCTGGAAAAAGGACTGAAACTGGAAGATGTGCAAGGCGTACGCTATATGTACCATGACCCTTGTCACAGTCCCATGAAGCTGCAGGACCCCATGAAAACGGTCAAATCCCTGGTGGGCGATAGCACCATCAAGGCAGACCGCTGCTGTGGCGAGTCCGGCACGCTGGCGGTGTCACGCCCAGACATCTCCACGCAGATCCGTTTCCGCAAACACGAAGAGCTGCAGAAGAACCAGGATGCTGTTCGCGCCGATGGTTTCCAGGGCGAAGTCAAAGTGCTGACTTCCTGTCCTTCCTGTCTGCAAGGCTTGTCCCGTTACGAGGACGAAACCAAGATGGATGCGGATTACATCGTGGTGGAAATGGCCAAGCACATGCTGGGTGAGAACTGGATGGCGGACTACGTCCGCCGTGCCAACGACGGTGGTATCGAGCGCGTGCTGGTGTAAGCCTCGCGCCTCACATTCCGCAAACAGGCCGGCTTTATGTCGGCCTGTTTTGTAAATGCCATATCGGTATTGTTTAGCACTGGGCAGCCCCCCAGGTAAAAGCGTTCCTCGGTGGGCAGCTACACGAAGAAGCAGCATGGGGCTTTCTTGATCGCTGAGCCATTAGCAAGATAAAGGTGCCCGGCAACGGATAACGCGACAACGGTGCCATGAGGAGGCTTTTCTGTCGGGCCACTCAAGCTAATATCCCCTTCGCAGCACCTCCCGCACAAGACGCTGTATGGAAGCTTTTTCAGAATAGGTGTTTTTATGTCTATGGATGATCCATTGTTGCTCAGCCTCCAACGCCTACTGCGCAGCGAACGGACTGCTTCGCTGGGCACGCTCAGCAACCAGGGTTTGCCGGTGATTTCCCGCGTTCCCTTTGCGATCTGCCCCGAGCAAGCCAACATCATCATTCACATCAGTGAAATGGCGGCCCACACCCGTTATCTCATGCAACGTCCCGACGCCAGTCTGATGGTCAGCCAAAGCGAACATGGACAGGATGCCGTCCATGACCTGCCACGCGTCACCTTTCAGGTGCTGGCCCGCCAGCTCGAACGAGGTCAGGCCGATTTTGATCAGGCCCGGAAAGCCTATATAAGACGCTTCCCCGATATGGAGTTTCTCTGTCATTTCACGGACTTTCACTTCTTTGCTTTGGATCTGGTACGCGTGCGCCATATTGCAGGCTTTGCTGCCGCACGTACGTTGAAGCCTGAACCGGTACGTGCCCTGTTGGCAGAATCATCAACAGGTCAGGACTGACGCCTCCTTGAATCAATACGCACTACCGCTCTACTCCATTGCCTGCGCCTTGACCGCTTACTGCGGTTTTCCACCGCAAATTCAGTCTAGTGGGTTTCGGGTAAAAGGCCGATTTGTTGTCACTTTGCTGCCGCTACCGCAATAAAATCCGGAGCCGCTGTTTCTCCCGGCAGTTGAGTAGTCTCTCGATTAAACGCCTCTCCTCCTACGGAAAGCCCCTGCGCACCCGTCTGCCCAAAAGAAAAAGTTGTCACGTTTTTGTCGCTCTCAAACGCTAGGCATGACAAAACGTAAATTCAGTCGCTATAAGATTCAACGGCCATGACGTTAAATGTACTGCAGGAAACCGATCGGTACCGATGCACGACGACTTGCCGCCCCGTCTAAGACCCCCTGGAGAGAAAGAGATGTCGAACAAGACACGCAGCACCTATGTTCTGGTGCAGATGGCGATGCTGACCCTGGCTTTGCCCGGCATTGCGTATGCTGAGCCTGACAGCACACTGGAACAATGGCGCAGCAAAGAATATAAGCGCCAGCCTGGTCTAGATATGGTCAATGCCGCCAAAGCCTACTCACTGGGTTTTACCGGCAAAGGCGTCACAGTCGGCTATCTGGACTCTGGCATTGAGGCCAAGCACCCTGAGTTTGCAGGGGCCATTGCAGGCGGCTTTGACTTCAACACGAATACCGCCTACGCCAACGACCAAGGCATAGACTCCGACCCACCGTCAGGTCACGGCAGCCACGTTGCAGGCATTATCGGCGCACGTCGTGACGGCGTTGGCATGCATGGTGTCGCGTTCAACAGTCAGCTTTTTGCCGTCGCTTACGACGGCACGGATGAGGACGACGACATGCTTGGCAATGATCCATATGAACCCGACCCGCGTGAAGCGGCCGCCGCCTTTGATCGCGTCGCCTCGCAAGGCTGGAACTATTTGGCACAGTTCAAGCTGCCTATCATCAACAGCAGCTTGGGAGTCAATGGCTGCAATGATGTCAGTTCCCCACCCCCCTGCAATGTCGTGGATTATGGCTCCCCCGAAGGTGTACTGGATTGGCAGCCGCTGGCGATCAACGCATTTCACAACAGCGTAGCAGCAGGCTCTCTCATGGTATTTGCTACCGGTAACGAATCTCAGGACCACCCTGACCTGCTGGCTGGCTCCCCCTATTGGTTCCCCGAGCTGAAAGACAACTGGCTGGCTGTAACGGCCCTGGCTGAGGATGGCTCCCTGGCTTCCTACGCCAATAAATGCGGAGTTGCTGCCGAGTGGTGTCTGGCCGCCCCGGGGGGTGACGATAAGCCCGGCATCAATTCGGTCAATTCCTCGGGTGGCTATATCGCTTTTAGCGGCACCTCCATGGCCGCCCCGCATGTCGCGGGTGGAGCGGCTTTGGTCAAGGAGGCCTTCCCCTATTTCACCGCTTATCATTTGCAGCAAACCCTGCTGACTACCGCCACCGATATGGGCGACCCCAGCACGTACGGCTGGGGCCTGATGAATGTAGGCAAGGCCGTGCAAGGGCCCGCGCAATTTACCCGCCTGTTCGACGTCGATACGCTGGGCTACAACTCGACTTTCGCCAATGACATCAAGGGCACAGGCGGCTTGCACAAGCGCGGCGCCGGCTCTTTGGAGCTGACGGGCAATAACAGCTATACCGGCGACACCACCGTCAGCGGTGGTCGTCTGGCCGTCAATGGCACGCTGGCTTCTGCTGTGATCGTTGAGCGTGAGGGAACGCTGGGGGGGGCCGGTACGGTCGCACAGGTCGATAACTACGGCACCTTGGCCCCCGGTAATTCTGTAGGCACCTTGACCGTCAGCGGCGACTATACCGCCCATGCCGGTTCGGTGCATGAACTGGAAGTCGGCACCGCAGGCGCAACAGATCGTCTGGTGGTTGGCGGTGCTGCCCATATCGACGGCACTCTGAAGCTAGCCGGCGGCCCTTTCCGTCAAAACGTCGCCTATTCTTTCATGGAGGCAGCCCAGGGCGTGACCGGGAAATACAGCCACATTACGTACGACATGGCATTCCTGTCGCCAACGCTGCTCTACGGCCCCGGCCTGTCCTTGATGATCCAGCGCAATGACACCCCCTTTGCAGCATTTGCCCATACCCGCAACCAGAAAGCCGTGGCCAACGCTCTGGATACCGGCTCGGACCAGCCACCAGCCGCGATGGCTGAACTGTATGACACGGTGCTCAATGCCCAGTCCAGCCAGGT
Organism: Alcaligenes ammonioxydans; assembly: GCF_019343455.1. Classification (NCBI taxonomy): domain Bacteria; kingdom Pseudomonadati; phylum Pseudomonadota; class Betaproteobacteria; order Burkholderiales; family Alcaligenaceae; genus Alcaligenes; species Alcaligenes ammonioxydans. Next base: position 3,282,635 of record NZ_CP049362.1, read on the forward strand.
CGCAGGCTATATGGAACAACTGCAAGGCCAGATCCATGCGGGCACCACCTCGGCACTGCTCAGCAATGGCGATCTATTGCCCCGTACCTTGGGCAAACAAGCCTCGGGCGCCCGTCATGCCACAGGACAAGACACCGTGCTGTGGGCGGACGTGATCCATCAACAACGCGATCTGGACGGCAACGAGGACAGCCAGGATGTACGCCACAAAGTCGGCGGCCTGTTCCTGGGTGGCGATACCTCCATCGGCGAACAAGGCTGGCGCATGGGTGCGTCTTTGGGCTATCTGGAAAACCGCATCAAACTGGATGATCGCCGTCAGAGCTCGCGCAGCAACAGCTACAGCGCCGCCCTGTACGGTACGCAGGCGTGGGAAATGGGCTCAGGCAGCTTGAACCTGCTGGCCGGTGCCGCCTACACCCGTCACCGTCTGGACAGCGAACGCTCGATCTTCGTTCATCAGAACGAGACGCTGAAAGCCGACTACAAGGCCCACAGCGTCCAGGCCTTTGCCCAATTGGCTTACCGCATGCCGGTGAGCCCTCGCTCCAGCGTGGAGCCTTATGCCAGCGTCAATTGGCACCAACTGCGTCACGGCTCCTTTAGCGAATCAGGCGGTCAGGCAGCACTGCGAGGTAACTCCCAGCGTCAGAACCTGAGTACGGTCACGCTGGGGCTGCGAGGCACCACGGAGCTGGACCTGTCCAAAACCACGGTGGCCCTGAGCGCCGGTTTGGGCTGGCGTCACGCCCTGGGTGATACCACCCCTGAACGTGAACTGGCCTTTGCGGCCCTGCCCGGCAGCAACTTTCGCGTAAGCGGTGCACCCATCGCCAAGAACGCCGCCGTTGCCGAATTGGGTGCCGAACTGAAAGCCGGCAAAAACACCTCTTTTGGCTTGAACTATCAGGGGCAGTTTGGCCGCAACCAGGATCATGCCGGTTCACTGTTCATGAAACTGCGCTTCTGATTGAAACCCTCAAGGCGGGCTTGGCATTTAGCCAAACCCGCTGCGAGCTTACAGGCGACCAACAAAAATCCCTGCGATACGCATGCATGGCATGGGTCCCCACAAGAACACGATCTCGACAATACTGCAGTCCCTAACAGCCGGATTAAACGGCTATGCCGTTAAATGAAAGATGCCTTGAGGACCTCCACGGCAGGTTTTCACAACGAGTGGCCACCCTCCTTAGCAAATCCAAGTAGATAAGACATGTCGAACAAGAAACGCAACACCTCTATGCTGGTGCAGTTGGCTTTGTTAAGCCTGACTTTACCTGGTATCGTCCACGCCGATTCTGAGAGCTCGCTGGAGCAATGGCGCACCAAAGAATATAAGCGTCAACCCGGCCTGGACATGATCAATGCCGCCAAAGCCTATTCGCTCGGCTTTACGGGCCAGGGCGTCACGATCGGTTATCTGGACTCGGGCATTCAGGCAGATCACCCGGAGTTTGCCGGCGCTATTGCAGGAGGCTTTGACTTTACCAGCAACAGCCTCTACGCCAATGGCCAAGGAGTCGATACTCAGCCTCCTGCCGGGCACGGGAGCCATGTTGCCGGAATCATGGGTGCGAGACGTGATGGAGCAGGCATGCACGGGGTCGCTTTCAATAGCCAGCTTTTTGTCGCTGCTTACGGCATGGTTGCTGACGATGATGATGATGATGATGATGATGATGACAATGACGGCACTGCACCGACTCCAGACGATATAAGGGCCTTTCAAGATCGAATGCTCTCTAATGGCTGGAACTATCTCGCCCAATTCAAGCTACCCATTATCAATAGCAGTCTAGGGCTCAATGACTGCTCAAGGTCCTATAACCCGCCCTGCCATATTGTGGACTATGGCTCAGCGCAAAGTGCCCTAGAGGCCCACCCTCTGATCATTGAGTCCTTCAAGAACAGTGCGCAGGCCGGCTCCCTGATGGTGTTTGCTACCGGCAATGAATCTCAAGACCACCCCGATTTTCTGGCCGGTTCTCCCTATTGGTTCCCCGAGCTGAAAGACAACTGGCTGGCCGTGACGGCAGTAGGGGAGGACGGTTCATTGGCCGTCTACGCCAATAAATGTGGGGTTGCCGCCGAGTGGTGTTTGACCGCGCCAGGGGGGCAGTGGGATCCTGGCATCAACGCCGTCAACTCGGACGGCGGCTATACCTATAAAAGCGGCACCTCCATGGCATCACCACATGTGGCCGGAGCAGCAGCATTAGTCAAGGAGGCCTTCCCCTATTTCACCGCTTATCATCTGCAGCAAACCCTGCTGACTACCGCCACCGATATGGGCGACCCCAGCACGTACGGCTGGGGCCTGATGAATGTAGGCAAGGCCGTGCAAGGGCCCGCGCAATTTACCCGCCTGTTCGACGTCGATACGCTGGGCTACAACTCGACTTTCGCCAATGACATCAAGGGCACAGGCGGCTTGCACAAGCGCGGCGCCGGCTCTTTGGAGCTGACGGGCAATAACAGCTATACCGGCGACACCACCGTCAGCGGTGGTCGTCTGGCCGTCAATGGCACGCTGGCTTCTGCTGTGATCGTTGAGCGTGAGGGAACGCTGGGGGGGCCGGTACGGTCGCACAGGTCGATAACTACGGCACCTTGGCCCCCGGTAATTCTGTAGGCACCTTGACCGTCAGCGGCGACTATACCGCCCATGCCGGTTCGGTGCATGAACTGGAAGTCGGCACCGCAGGCGCAACAGATCGTCTGGTGGTTGGCGGTGCTGCCCATATCGACGGCACTCTGAAGCTAGCCGGCGGCCCTTTCCGTCAAAACGTCGCCTATTCTTTCATGGAGGCAGCCCAGGGCGTGACCGGGAAATACAGCCACATTACGTACGACATGGCATTCCTGTCGCCAACGCTGCTCTACGGCCCCGGCCTGTCCTTGATGATCCAGCGCAATGACACCCCCTTTGCAGCATTTGCCCATACCCGCAACCAGAAAGCCGTGGCCAACGCTCTGGATACCGGCTCGGACCAGCCACCAGCCGCGATGGCTGAACTGTATGACACGGTGCTCAATGCCCAGTCCAGCCAGGTCGCAGGCTATATGGAACAACTGCAAGGCCAGATCCATGCGGGCACCACCTCGGCACTGCTCAGCAATGGCGATCTATTGCCCCGTACCTTGGGCAAACAAGCCTCGGGCGCCCGTCATGCCACAGGACAAGACACCGTGCTGTGGGCGGACGTGATCCATCAACAACGCGATCTGGACGGCAACGAGGACAGCCAGGATGTACGCCACAAAGTCGGCGGCCTGTTCCTGGGTGGCGATACCTCCATCGGCGAACAAGGCTGGCGCATGGGTGCGTCTTTGGGCTATCTGGAAAACCGCATCAAACTGGATGATCGCCGTCAGAGCTCGCGCAGCAACAGCTACAGCGCCGCCCTGTACGGTACGCAGGCGTGGGAAATGGGCTCAGGCAGCTTGAACCTGCTGGCCGGTGCCGCCTACACCCGTCACCGTCTGGACAGCGAACGCTCGATCTTCGTTCATCAGAACGAGACGCTGAAAGCCGACTACAAGGCCCACAGCGTCCAGGCCTTTGCCCAATTGGCTTACCGCATGCCGGTGAGCCCTCGCTCCAGCGTGGAGCCTTATGCCAGCGTCAATTGGCACCAACTGCGTCACGGCTCCTTTAGCGAATCAGGCGGTCAGGCAGCACTGCGAGGTAACTCCCAGCGTCAGAACCTGAGCACGGTCACACTGGGGCTGCGGGGCACCACGGAGCTGGACCTGTCCAAAACCACGGTGGCCCTGAGCGCCGGTTTGGGCTGGCGTCACGCCCTGGGTGACACCAACCCCGAACGTGAACTGGCCTTTGCGGCCCTGCCCGGCAGCAACTTTCGCGTGAGCGGTGCACCCATCGCCAAGAACGCCGCCGTTGCCGAATTGGGTGCCGAACTGAAAGCCGGCAAAAACACCTCTTTTGGCTTGAACTATCAGGGGCAGTTTGGCCGCAACCAGGATCATGCCGGTTCACTGTTCATGAAACTGCGCTTCTGATTGAAACCCTCAAGGCGGGCTTGGCATTTAGCCAAACCCGCTGCAAACCTGACAGGCGGCCAACAAAAATCCCTGCGATGCGCGTGCATGGCAGGGATTTTTCTGGACCACATAAGCGGTGATCGATCGGCCTATAAGGATCAGCGATCCGATTCCTTAAAGCTGCAGACGGTATACACCGACAGGCCGGAGTCTGTTACCGCTTTGGAGCCGCCCAGCTCGGGCAGATCAATAATAGCCGCGGCTTCCACCACATTGGCCCCCAAACGCTGCAACAAGCGTGCAGCCGCCAGCAAGGTCCCGCCGGTCGCAATCAAATCATCAATCAGCAGTACGCGCTGACCAGGACGCACGGAGTCAGTGTGCATCTCCACACTGGCATTGCCATACTCCAGGGAATATTCTTCCGCCACCGTATTGAAAGGCAGTTTGCCTTTCTTGCGTACCGGTACAAAACCCAGATTCAGCTCATACGCCAGCACCGAGCCGACGATAAAACCGCGAGCATCCACACCCGCCACCAGATCCAGTTTTTGTCCCATGTAACGGTAGACAAACAGGTCAATCAGTACCCGAAAAGAGCGCGGGTCTTGCAACACCGGGGTGATATCGCGGAACGTCACCCCTGGCTTGGGCCAATCCGGCACATTGCGAATGATTTGACGGATGTACTGGGTGGGATCTATTTGCATGTCAAAGCTTCTACAACAAAAAATCCGGGCGCAAAGGGCGCACTTGGATACGTTGCAAGTGTACACAATTGGGCAGCAGCAACAAGGGCTCATCCCGCTTGTGCCCGCACGTTGTACTAATACGACGCGATTGAGTGGAAACTCCCGCAGACTTGACCGAGAAGGTCTTTTAGTTCGACGCTACAGTCGTTGCACGCGAGACAGCGACACGCTGCAAACGCCCTGCCTCGAACTGATAAACACAATCAACCAACGGCAGCAAACGCGTGTCGTGAGTCGCCATAATCACGGTTTTGCCCCGAGCGGCCGTCAGGATATCTTGCATCAGGGCCTGACTGGTCGGGCCGTCCAGACTCGCCGTGGGCTCATCCAGGAACCAGATATGGGCCGGCGACAACAAAACACGGGCCAGACATAAACGGCGCTGCTGCCCCAACGACAGTTGCTGCCCCCCTTCACCCAGCCAAGTGTCCAAGCCTTGTGGCAAGTCACGCACGACTGAATCCAGCTGGGCATCGTGCAGTACCTGCCACAGGCGCTGCTCGCAGGCCCCCGGATCGGCCAGCAGCAGATTATCGCGTACAGAACCCAGAAACAGCGGCGAGTCCTGCGCCAGCAAGGCGCAATGATCAAACCAACTGGCACGGCTCCAGTGTGGAGCCGGCTCGGCCTGAATAAGGTATTGCGGACCAGGCACCGGCAACAAGCGCATCAATACGCTTAGCAAGGTTGATTTGCCCGAACCGCTAGGGCCAAAAATCGCAATATGCTCGCCGGGCGGAACGTGCAGCGACAAGTGCTCCAGTACCGGCTGCGAACCATAAGCGAAACTCAGATCGGAAACGTCCAAGGAAGCGGGCCCATCCAGAACAATGGCCTGACCTTGCTCCTGCTGTGCTTCAAGCGGTTCATCTAAAATTCCCAACAAGCGTGTACTGGCCGCCTGAACTTCACCCAAGCGTGACGCTCCTCGCATCATGGGAGCCATAATCTCGAACAAACCCAACAAAGCAAGAACCAAACCGACCCATAAGGGCCCGCTCATGGCTTGTACATTCACCTGCTGCGCACCCACCAGCAAGCAGATCAGCAGGGCTACGCCCATAAGAAACTGTTGGAAAAACTGACCGGCAATGCCCCAGCCGTTGCTACGCAACCGGGCCTGACTGAGCGCTTGGGCCAGCTTGTCCACTTGTTGCTGAACCACATCAGCTGCTCCAAACACCTGAATGTCGGCGTAAGCCCGTATCGCTTGATGCACCAGAACACGCTGGCGATTTTCCAGCTGATGGACCTGCTCGGCAGCACGGCTGGCACCCCGGGCGCAAAGGTAGGGAATCAGGCAGGCTGCCACCAGCAGGCAGGCCAGAATCAGCCAGGCCCACCAGGACAACCAGGTTTGCAAAACGGCACTGAACACCAGTCCGGCAAACACGGCAGTGGTCAAAGGCACCAGAATCAACAAGAGCACTAGATCAAGAACGGCGACATCCGAGGTCAGACTGGACGCCAGCTCGCCATCACGAAACTGCGCCAGACGGGACTGACTAAAGCGACTCAAACGCCCAAAAACCAGAGTCCGGATGCGAACCTGCAAATCCAAGGTCAAAGCATGGCCGACCACACGCTCCAGATAACGGGAAGCGATACGCCAAAATGACAAACCACGGATCATGGCGGAGGGGCCGAACAGATTAAAGACGATCCCCAAGGTCGCCAGAAAGGCGCTGCTCAGGAACCAGCCTGCGACCCCGAGCAGGCTGACGCCGGCTGCCACCGTACTGATCGCCAGAAGTACCGTGAACAGAACCGCTCCACGGCGTGCGCGCAAACTGGCACCTAAAAGGCGAAACCACGCTTTCATGCCGTCAACACTCCTTGGGCAATCTGCAAGCGGTTGGAACACATAGCCGCCAATTCCTGATCATGCGTGGCCACAACCAGACAGCGGCCCTGACAAAAGCGCAGAACATTGCGCATAACGCGATCTCGTGTGGCTGCATCCAGGCGGGAACTGGGCTCATCCAGCAAGACAACATGCGGGTCCGTCAAGAACAGACGCGCCAAGGCCAGACGCTGTATCTGACCGCCGGATAGCCCAAACCCCCCTTCACCCAGCTCAGTCTGCAGGCCGGCTGGCAGGGCTCGCACGAAATCGGCTGCACAGGCTTGTTCCAGGGCTTGCCACAGTTGCTCCTCATTGGCCTGCGGTGCTGCCAGACGCAAGCCGTCGGCAATCGTGCCCATCGCTAAAAAAGCCTGCTGTGAAATCAGTACCACCCCGTCATGACGAGTCAGCAAGCGTCCGGCAGTATCGCTGTTGCGCAGCAAAATCTCGCCCTGAGACAGGGGACGCAATCCAATCAGACTCTCCAGCAAGCTGGTCTTGCCCGAACCACTGGCTCCCAGAACCGCGTAAGACTGGTCTATGTACAGCTGCAGTCCGGGCACCTCAAGCAAGGTTCCACACCCACCCAACTGAGGCAAATGGACCTGACGCAGGACAAGAACCGGTAAATTGGGAAATACCGTTTGCACGTCCAGGCTGGAAGGCGCGGGAGGGATCAGATCCTGACCCAGGCTGGCCCATAATCGATCGATTTCCACAGCGGCCGCACGAGCCGCCGCGCGGTCATGGTAATTGGCCGCCAACTGGCGCAGGGGTTGATACGCCTCAGGTGCCAGGAGCAAACAGAACAAGCCTTGTTGCAAGCTGATGCCCGAGAAGGATTCCCCCAAGTAACCCAGATACCCCAGGCCAATATAGACAGCAATACCTGCTACGCCCAGGGCCGCAAAAAACTCCAGCACAGCCGACGATAAAAACGCGATGCGCAGCACTTTCATGGTGCGTGTGCGCAACTCCTGACTGGCCAATTCCACACGCTGCAACTCGTCCTGCCCCCGGCCCATCAGACTCAGGGTAAAAATGCCACGCAGACGATCGGCAAAAAACCCCGACAGACGCAGCGTTGTTTGTTGTTGTTCACGGCTGGCCGCTTCCGCCCCCCAGCCCACCAAGGCCATGAACAGAGGAATCAGAGGCGTGCTCAACAAAAGAATCAAGGAGACAATGCCATCCACCGGCAAGACCGCCAGCACCAGCGCCAAGGGCACCAGGGCCGCCGCAGCCATGCAAGGGATGTAGCGCGTCACAAAGCCATCCAGTGCTTCGATTTGCGTAATCAAGCTAGTAGAAAGTTCACCGCTATTGCTAGCCCGCAAACGCGGCATCGTACTGCGGAACAGTCGGGCAAAAAGCTCCGAGCGCAGATCTTGTTTCAGATGTTCTGAAACTTTTTGAGCGCGGCGTTCCCCCAAAGCGGCAATGGCGGCGCGCAGCAGCAAAAGTGCGGCCACCATAAGGATAGAGAACAACTGCTCTGTCCAGGGCAGCCCGTCGACCACAATGGCCTGCACAATCTGTGCCAGCAACCAGGCCTGGGGGATCAGCAAGGCGCCGGCCAGCACCGGCGCCAACATGGAAACCCGCAAAGCCGTGCGGGCGCGGCTGGAAAACTGCCCCAGCCACTGCTGCGCGTTTGGACTTTGCGGGGTCAATCAGGCCTCGATATCTGCATTGGCCTGGGAGGCGGCTGCATTTTGCAACGCAGTGTTCTCACGCAGCTCGAACCACATCGCATTCAAGATGGAGAATGCGCAGGCCAGACCCAAACCTAGAACCCAAGAGAAGTACCACATAGGTATTGGCCTCCTTAGTAAGAATGAGAAGAATCTTTCATGCTGGCAACCGATACCTTGCCACGCATGACGCTGTACACCCACGAGGTATAGAGCACGATGATGGGCAGAAACACCAGCGTGACCAGCAGCATGATCCACAGGGTCAGGTGACTGGCCGAGGCATCAAACAAGGTCAAACTGGAGCCGGGATTCAAGGACGATGGCAGCAGGAAAGGGAACACGGCAAAACCAAAGGTCAGAATGATGCCGGCCAGTGCCAGGGACGAGAACAGCAGGGCCAGCAAGCCACGACCACGTCCCGCCAGCAAAGCCCCGAGCAACAGGCCTGCAAAACCGATAATCGGTGCCGCCCACAAAGCGGGCCAGGTTCGGTAGTTGGCTAACCATCCGCCTTCGACCATCTCGACTGTCTTGCCAATCGGGTTGGACATGGCATGGGCCACTTCCGGCCAAGGCATGCTGTAGCCATTCATGGCAGTGATCCACCAGCCACCGGCAGCAAACGCCACGATGGCCAGCAATCCCAACGGCATGGCCCAGGCACGAGCACGTCGAGCGACCTGATCGCTGCCTTTCCAGGCCACCACGACCGCCCCCTGAAAGGCCAGCATCAGGATGCTGAGCAATCCACACAGGATGGCAAAGGGCTGGAACAGACCAAAAAAGTTACCTTGATACAGGGGACGCAGCGTGGTTTCGTCAAAGCCAAACGGCACACCCAGCATGACATTGCCAATCGCGACTCCGAACACCAGGGCACAAACCACACCGGAGGCGGTCCAGATCGCATCCCAGTTACGACGCCAGCGCGTAGAACTGAGCTTGCTGCGGTACTTGATGGCAACCGGGCGCACTATCAGGGCCACCAGCAGCAACATCATGGCCAGATAAAAACCCGAGAATGCCATCGCATACAGCAAAGGCCAGGCGGCAAAAGCCACCCCGCCGGCCACAATCAGCCAGACCTGGTTACCTTCCCAGACCGGGCCAATCACGTTGTAGAGCGTACGCCGCTCGTCATCACTGCGCGCCACCAGCGGCAGCACCATGGCCACCCCCAGATCAGCCCCGTCCATGATGGCGAAAGCAGCCAACAAAACGCCCAGCAGCAACCACCAGATGATGCGCAAGGTGTCGTAATCGAGAAGAATCAGGCTATCCATAATGGTTTCCCCTCCTTAACCGCGCAGCAACGGCGCGTTGCGCGAACCATAAGACAAGGCGGACGGTGCAGCGGTCTCGCCCCCCTCGTCCGGGCCTTTGCGTATTGAGTGCAGCATGACCTTGATGCCAATCACCGCCAGGGTGGAGTAGAGCAGCAAGAAGATGCTCATACTGATCATCAGGTCTACAAAGGACAGGCCCGAAGCTGCATAGTAGGTAGGCAGAACGCCTTCAATCGCCCAGGGCTGTCGTCCAAACTCGGCCACAAACCATCCACACTCGATGGCAATCCAAGGCAGAGGGATACTCCAGACAGCCGCCTTGAGCAGGCGTGGGTGGCGTTGCAGGCGGTCACGCGATGCCAGCACAAAGGCCACAATGAAGAACAGGATGAAGTACAGCCCCAGACCCACCATCACACGGAAGCTCCAGAACAAGGGAGCGACCTGTGGCACCGTATCCCAGGCAGCCTGAGCAATCGTGTCGGTGTCGGCCTTGGTGATGTCATCCGTGTAGCGCTTGAGCAGCAGCGCATAGCCCAGATCCTTCCAGTTATTATCAAAGACCCGGCGGGCTTCAATATTGCTGGCATCGGCGCGAACCAGCTGAAGGGCCTCGTAAGCGCGCAAGCCATTGGCAATACGGATCTTGGCATGCTCTACCAGCTCATTGATGCCCAGCATGGGCGTACTGACCGAGCGTGTCCCGATCAGGCCCATCACCCAGGGAATTTCCACGGCGAAGCGGTTTTCACGGGCCTCCTGATCGGGCCAGGCAATCAGATTGAAACTGGCAGGCGCTTCCTCGGTCTCCCACATGGATTCCATGGCTGCAATTTTCATTTGCTGATGTTCGGTCGTCAGATAACCGCTTTCGTCACCCAGGACCACGACAGACAAGGAAGCGGCCAAGCCAAAACTGGCGGCTACGGTCATCGAACGCTTGGCCAGGTCGATATGACGCCCGCGCAGCAGGTACCAGGCACTGATGCCCATCACGAACATGGCCCCCAGCACATAACCAGCACTGACGGTATGCACGACTTTGGCCTGCGCGACAGGGTTGAGAATGACCTGGGCAAAGTCGGTCATTTCCATACGCATGGTATGGGGATTGAAGATGGCGCCTACCGGATTCTGCATCCAGCCGTTGGCGACCAGAATCCATAGGGCCGACAGGTTGGTGCCAATGGCGACCAACCAGGTGACGATCAAATGCCCCAGCTTGGAGAGACGATCCCAACCAAAAAAGAACAGGCCGACAAAAGTGGCTTCCAGGAAAAAAGCCATCAAACCTTCAATGGCAAGCGGGGCGCCAAAAATATCGCCCACATAATGACTGTAATAAGCCCAGTTCATGCCGAACTGAAACTCCATCACAATCCCGGTGGCCACACCCAAGGCAAAGTTAATGCCAAAGAGCACTCCCCAGAACTTGGTCATGCGGCGCCAGATGGCCTTGCCCGTCATGACATACACGCTTTCCATGATGGCCAGCAAAAAAGACAGGCCTAGCGTCAAGGGCACAAATAAAAAGTGAAACATCGCGGTGGAAGCAAATTGCAACCGCGACAAGGTAACGACATCCAGATCAATCATGACGACCCCCAGTTTGATCAGCTTTGCGAATCTTTCCGGCGAAACCCAGCACCTTCTGAACTTTGCTACCTAAGCGCATCAGATTTTGCAGGGTTTCGGGCGGCAAGTGATGAACTTCGTCAAACCACCCACAAGCCAACTCAATCAACTCCAGCATTTCGTTAATGCGCTGCTGCCCGTATGCTTCTTCATCATTGACGGGCGCTTCCATAAGGATACTGCGCAACAAGGTTAATGTGGGGTCAATCTCGCGCTTGCGCTTTTCCTCCACCAAGGTACGAAAAATATCCCAGACATCCTTGGGGGATTCGAAATATTCGCGTCGCTCGCCGATCTTGTGCGTCATATTGACCAGACGCCAAGACTGCAGCTCGCGCAAGCTCATGCTGACATTGGAACGGGAGATGCCCAGCGTTTCGGCAATCTCGTCGGCGTGGAGGGGTTCGGGTGTAATGAACAAGAGCGCATAAATCTGGCCTACCGTTCGGTTGACCCCCCAGCGCCCGCCCATTTCCCCAAAGTGCAGAATAAAACGTTCTGCCTGTGGTCCTAGATTCATGGCTTCCTGAATTTTCAGTAATTACTGAAATTACAAAACAAGACGTATCTTAACCCTAAACTATTACGCCCGCCACTGGTCCAAACGCTTCTGATCGTACAATGTGCCTCCTGCGAATCAGCATGCCAAGCGCACACTTCACGTTTACAATTCCGCCATGAATACACCGGCACATTTCGATCCCGAACACATTCTGTCCTCGGCACGACGCACCTTCGCCATTGAAGTAGAGGCGTTGCAGGCGCTGGGTCAGCGCCTGGACCAGAACTTTGTCCAAGCCACCCAGTTGCTCGTGCACTGTCAGGGCCGGGTAGTGGTGACCGGCATCGGCAAGTCTGGCCACGTTGCGCGCAAAATCGCCGCGACACTGGCGTCGACTGGCACGCCGGCTTTTTTCATGCACGCTGCCGAGGCCCTGCATGGCGATCTGGGCATGATTACCAAGCAGGATGTGGTCATTGCCATTTCCTATTCGGGCCAGGCCCAGGAGCTGGTCACGGTGCTAACCGTGCTGCGGCGGATGGGTGCCAAGCTGATTGCCATCACAGGGCACGCCCAGTCCGAACTGGCTCAGAACGCCGATTTGCACCTGGATGCTCATGTCGAGCATGAGGCTTGCCCCCTCAACCTGGCCCCTACGGCCAGCACCACCGCCGCCCTGGTCCTGGGTGATGCGCTGGCCGTCGCCTGTCTGGAGGCCCGAGGCTTTAGCCGTGAGGATTTTGCCCGCTCCCACCCAGGTGGAGCGCTGGGCCGACAACTCCTGACGTTTGTGCGCGACATCATGCGCAGCGGCGAGCAGTTACCCGTCGTTTCCCCCGACACCCTGGTCCCTGATGCCCTGATCGAAATGTCCAGCAAGGGAATGGGCATGACGATCGTCACCGATCCCCAGGGCCGGCCGGTGGGCCTGTTCACCGACGGGGACCTGCGCCGCCTGATTGCGCGCGCAGGCGACATACGAAACCTGCCCGTGTCCGAAGGCATGTCGCGTGAACCGCGCAGCATTGCCGCCGAGGCGTTGGCCATTGAAGCGGCCGAGCAAATGGATGCCCTGCGCATCAGCCAAATGCTGGTATTGGACGCAAACGGGCTACTATTGGGAGCTCTGCACATGCACGACCTGTTGGCTGCAAAGGTAATCTGATCATGATGAACACGCCCACTGCCCCGCTTCACCCCGCTGAAGCCCAAATTCTGGCCAAGCTGCCCGAACTCGTTCGAAACCAGTTGCGCCAGTTGCGCATGATGGTCTTTGACGTGGATGGCGTATTGACCGACGGACGCCTGTGGTACAGCGCGAACGGCGAGGAATTCAAAAGCTTTCACGCGCTCGATGGCCATGGTTTGCGCATGCTCGGCGAGAGTGGCATCGGCGTGGCTCTGATTACCGGGCGTGAAAGCGGTATCGTGTCACGTCGTGCTGCCGAACTGGGCATTCCCTTCGTCCACCAGGGCGTACGCGACAAAATTGCCGTGCTGACGCAGCTGGCACAGGAAAATGGTCTGTCCCTGAGCGAGCTGGGATATATGGGCGACGATCTGATCGATTTGCCTGCCATGCAGCGCGTGGGGTTCTCCGCCAGCGTTCCTGAAGCGCCCTTCTATATTAGCCAGATCGCCAGCTGGGTGGCCACACAGCCTGCCGGCCACGGCGCGGTGCGTGAGTGCTGTGATGCCATCCTGGCCTCCCAGGGACGCCTTGCCGCTTTTATCACCGGGGGCCCCTTGAAGACCACGGGAGTCATTCAGTAATCATGCGCGACCGTCTACCTACCTTCATTTCCCTGTTGCTGCTGGCTTTGCTGGTACTGGCAACGCTGTGGGCGGTCGATTACACGCAACGCTCGGTCGCGATTGATCCCCCTCGCCGTGTTACCCACGAGCCCGACTCCTGGGCGCGCAATTTCACCATGATCAGCTCCGATGAAACGGGCATGGCAATCAGCCGCCTGGACGGAGAAATTGCCTATCACTACCCCGATGACGACTCACACGACATCACCTCCCCGCGGGCCGTCAGCAACCGGCCCGACTCGCCCCTGACGATTGCCACCTCGGACACCGCCCATATGAATGCAGGCGGTGACGTCATCACCATGAAGGGCAATGCCCATATCCACCGACAGGCCACGCCCGAGGAAGAGGCAATGGACGTGCGCAGCGAAGTGCTGATCATCCTGCCCGAGGAAGACGTGGTGTACACCAACGAACCGGCATTGGTCGTGAACGGCCAGTCCACCATGCGCGGCACCGGAATGCGTTACGACAATCGCGTTCGCCAATTGAACGTCATGTCGGAATCCGACGTTAAAATCTCGGGCCAGCAAACACAAAAAGCGCGTTCCTCCAATAGCTCTAAGGATTCCCCTCCATGACTACGCCTGACAGCGCCCGCCTGGGCCACAAGCCCATGCTCTCCTTTGGCCTCGTGCGCGGTGCCCTGGCCCTGTGCCTGAGCACAAGCGCTCTGGCCATGCTGCCTGCGGCCCCCGCCCTGGCCCAGGCAGCGGCCTCGGCGGCTGCCGAACCGGACACCTCTGTATTGTCCGATACCTTGACCTACGACGATATTGCCAAGCAAACGGTTTACAAAGGCAACATCATCCTGACGCGCGGCGCCATGACCTTGATGGCCGACCAGCTCGCAATCGAACAGGATGCGGAAGGCTTCCAGCATGGAACGGCCACCGTCAGTGAACGCCCCCGTGTCACGATTCGACAAGAAGACCCGGCCAAATTTGAGCTGATCACGGCCGAAGGCGTTCGGGCCATCTACAACGGCAAGACCGAAGAGGTCGAGCTCATTGGCAAGGCGGTGGTCAATCGTTATATTTGCGGCAAACTACAAGACTCCATTCAGGGGCAACGCGTGATCTACCGGCAAAAAGACGGCACGTACCAAGCGTTCGGGGGAGCCGACTCCGCCACACGAGACGGTCGCGTACGCTCTGTGGCGCGCCCCCGCGCCAATGCCGATGCAGCCCTGGCCGAATGCCAACGCAAGTCTTCCTCCCGCAAATAGACCGGACACCCCTGAACCATGGTTGCTCCTAACAACCCGTCTACCCCCACCCGCGCCAGCCACTCGACCAAAGGCAGCCTGATTGCACAAGGCCTGCGCAAAACCTACGGCAAACGCACCGTTGTGCAGGACGTTTCCCTGAATGTGGAAAGCGGTGAGGTGGTAGGCCTGCTCGGCCCGAACGGAGCTGGCAAAACCACCAGCTTCTATATGATCGTAGGCATTGTGCCTGCCGATGCTGGCCGCATCGAAATTGACGGCACGCCCATTACCGCCATGCCCATGCACAAGCGCGCACGGCTGGGCCTGTCGTATCTGCCGCAGGATGCGTCTGTCTTTCGACGTCTGACCGTAGAGGAAAACATCCGCGCCGTACTCGAACTGCAACTGGACGAGAACGGCCGCCACATCAGCAAGCAAGACATCAACGAGCGCCTGGAAACCCTGATTAACGAGCTGCAGATCGGGCATATCCGGCAAAACACCGCCCTTTCCCTGTCAGGCGGCGAGCGGCGACGCGTGGAAATTGCCCGTGCGCTGGCCAGCAACCCGCGATTTATTCTGCTGGACGAGCCCTTTGCCGGGGTGGACCCGATTGCCGTGATCGAGATTCAACGCATTGTGCAATTTCTCAAGGGGCGCAACATCGGCGTGCTGATTACCGACCATAACGTGCGCGAGACACTGGGCATTTGCGACCGGGCCTACATCATCAGTGAGGGCACCGTTCTGACCAGCGGGCATCCGTCCGAAATCATCGACAATGAAGCTGTGCGCAAGGTTTATCTGGGATCGAACTTCCGGATGTAAGCCAATTTCAAGCCTGGTAACCGGACCGGGCGGGGCCAAGGGTTTTCCTGCACATCACAGATTGATTCAGGTCATGTTATCTGACCCACATATAGGTATACTGGGATATCCAAGATCAGTAGTAAGGAGGCTAAAGACGACGATATCCCCCCTCTAGAACAAGTTGTTTGACTACTACGGAGAGCCTATATGAGCCTTAACATCACTGGCCGTAATCTTGACATAACTCCTGCCATTCGCGACTACGTCAAAAGCAAAATTGGTCGAATTGAAAAGCACTTCGACAACGTGGTTGACTCGCAGGTTATGCTTTCCATTGAACGTCTGAAGCACACTGCCGAAGTGACCGTCCGTGTCCCCGGCAAAGATATTCATTGCGCATCTTCAGACGAGAACTTGTATGCCGCGATTGATCTGCTGGCCGATAAGATTGACCGACAGATCCTGAAATACAAGGAAAAGGCAAACAGCCATGCGCATGAGCCCGCCAAGCGGCTCGAAGTTCCGGCTGCCTGATCACGCCGAACTGGTACAGCAGGCATAGCCCTGCCAACAAACCCCGTACTTTTCATAAGTTCGGGGTTTTGTGTTTCAGGGCGTATCTGTCCGCCTGTTGTTAGCCATCCAAAAAATGTTTAGCTAAAAAACATTCCCCCCTATAATGGCCGTCATGAATCTCTTGTCGCGTATATTGCCTTTGTCCAACGTGGTTCTAGATCTTGCTGTCACCAGCAAGAAGCGCGCTTTTGAACAAGCCGGACTAATATTCGAGAACCATCACGGCATTGCCCGGACAGCCGTTTTCCATAGCCTGATCGCTCGCGAGCGCCTGGGCTCCACCGCTCTTGGTCACGACGTTGCTGTGCCGCACGGTCGGATCAAGGACCTCAAGGAGCCTTGTGCCGTTTTCATGCGTCTGGCCGAGCCGGTGCGTTTCGATCCCAGCGATGGCCGTACCGCCAGCCTGCTGTTCTTTCTGCTGGTTCCCGAGACGGCCACTCAAATCCACCTGGACTTGCTGGCCGAGATCGCCCGCCTGATGGCCGATCAGGATATCCGTCAGGCACTGGCACAGGAAACGGACCCGGTTCAAATACACCAGCTCCTGACCCAGACCCCCGATCTCAACGCGGAACATTCCGATGCTGACAGTTCAAGAACTGGTCAATGATAATCACGACAAGCTCGAGGTAAGCTGGGCAGCCGGAAAACATGCTGCCCTGCGCCCCATCCCCGACCTTGGTGCTTCTGCCGCGGATCTGGTCGGCCATCTGAACCTGATCCATCCGGGCCGCATTCAGGTTTTCGGCCCCGAAGAGCTCTCTTTCTACAGTCGCTTTGACGTCAAGCGTCGCCTGCATCACCTGGATGATCTCAGGCAAGGCGGAGTTCCCGCCCTGTTCATCGCCAATGACGCCGTCGCTCCCGACGACCTGATCCAGTTTTGCGAAGAACAAGGCGTACCCCTGCTCTACACGCCTATTGATGCCGCCCAGCTCATTGATCTGCTGCGCATTTATCTGGGCAGACGTCTGGCCCCGAAAACCACCATGCACGGTGTCTTTATGGATGTGCTGGGTTTGGGGGTACTGATTACCGGCGAGTCGGGACTGGGAAAAAGCGAACTGGCGCTGGAATTGATCTCGCGTGGTCACGGTCTGGTGGCAGACGATGCGGTCGAACTGTCCCGCACCGCCCCCAACATGATTGACGGTCAGTGCCCACCCCTACTGCAAAATCTGCTTGAGGTACGGGGCCTGGGTCTGCTGGACATACGCACCATTTTCGGCGAAACCTCCGTTCGTCGTAGAATGAAGCTTAAACTAATCGTGCACCTGGTCCGTTCCAACCCCGACAGTTTCGAGCGTCTGCCCACCCAGGACCAGACGCAGGAAGTGCTGGGGGTCGACATCAAACGTGTCATGCTCCAGGTGGCCGCAGGCCGAAACCTTGCGGTGCTGGTGGAAGCGGCGGTGCGCAATACCATCCTCGCTTTCCGCGGCATTGACACCATGGGCGATTTCATCGAACGCCAGGCACTGGCTATCATGAATAGCCGCGAAGACTAGGCACCCCAGGGCCATTCGCACTCAGCGTGCCCTGAGGGCTTTGTCCTGTTTCACCTAACCGCCGCCCGCCTGCCGGGCAGCGACTCGGAGCCTTTTGCCACAATGCTGAAAGTTGTATTGATTACCGGCATATCCGGTTCGGGAAAATCAGTTGCCTTGCGTCTGCTGGAAGATACCGGCTATCTCTGCATAGACAACCTGCCTCCCCGATTTCTGGCCGAATTTGTTCAGCGTTCTGCTGAACAGGGGCTGGAGCGACTGGCCGTCGCTATTGACGTGCGCGGCGCCGGTGATCTGGACATCCTGCCCGGAGTCATCAGCAAGCTGAACGAAGAAGGCTATGCCCTGCGCGTACTGTTTCTCAATGCCAGCGATCACACTCTGATGCAGCGTTACTCGGAATCGCGTCGCCGTCACCCGCTGACAGACCGCCTCCGTCAGGACGGCCGCTCCCCCTCGCTGCAGGAATGCATCGAAGCAGAGCGGGAAATGACCGCTCCTTTGCGCGAACTGGGCCACATTATCGACACCACGGACCTGACACCCGGCCAGCTGCGCGCCTGGATTCGCGATCTGGTGCAGGCCGATCGGGCCAGCGTGGTGCTGACCTTTGAGTCCTTTGCCTACAAACGTGGCGTGCCCGGCGATGCCGATCTGGTATTTGACGTGCGCTGTCTACCCAACCCGCACTACGACCCCGAACTGCGTCCCATGACAGGCCGGGACGAGCCAGTGGCCAAATGGCTGGCCCAGTTCGGCTCCGTGGAAACCATGATCGATGACATCGCGGGTTTCGTGCGGCGCTGGCTACCTTTATATATGCAGGACACTCGCAATTATCTGACTGTAGCCATTGGTTGCACGGGCGGTCAGCATCGCTCTGTCTATGTAGCGGAACAACTGGCACTGCGTTTTGCCGATTATGCGCCCTTGCTGGTACGCCATCGCAACCAACCGCCTATCAATCCCGTCCCATGAGTCATTCCCTTTTTTACAAATTAGGCGCCGTGCTGAGCATACTGGCCTTGCTGGCCGGGTGCTCATCCAGCCCCAAGCGCGCCAAACCCAAAGCCAAACCGGGGGCCACCGTTTCAGCGCCGCGAGGCGGAGGTTATTACAAAGACGATGGCCCCCACTCTCGCATACCGGCCAATCTGCACGCCACTCCCAACGCCACCCCTCGCATAGAACCGATCGCCCGCAGCAATACCCGTCCCTATACCGTGCTCGGCAAAAGCTTTGTTCCTCATACTTCCCACAAAGCCTTTACCCAGACCGGCACCGCTTCCTGGTATGGACGCAAGTTTCACGGCAAGAAAACCGCTAATGGCGAAACCTACG
Source organism: Alcaligenes ammonioxydans (assembly GCF_019343455.1). NCBI lineage: Bacteria > Pseudomonadati > Pseudomonadota > Betaproteobacteria > Burkholderiales > Alcaligenaceae > Alcaligenes > Alcaligenes ammonioxydans. Next base: position 3,301,624 of record NZ_CP049362.1, read on the forward strand.
ATATGTATGCCATGACGGCGGCCCATCCCACCTTGCCTATTCCGAGCTATGCGCGTGTGACCCGGCCCAAGACAGGCAAATCTGTCATTGTGCGCATCAACGATCGCGGCCCCTTTCACAGCTCACGCATCATCGATTTATCCTACGTCGCGGCAGCCAAGCTGGACTTGATTGCGCCCGGCAGCGGCACTGTCCTGGTGGAAGCGATTACCGAGGAAGAAATACGTAATGGCAGCTTTGAGCAGGGCGACATTGAGCTGGCCCAGGCCGAGGCTGAAACACCCCTCGACACACTGGCCATCGCCGAACCCCAATCCAGCCTGACCATCACGGAAACGCTGGAGCCTACGCCCGATGCCTTGTCTGCCCTGCCGCAAGAAGAGCTGACGATAGAGCTGGATGATTCTCCCAGCTGGAGCAGCGATGCCAACGATCAGCAGTTGATTGTGCAGGCGACGACAACAAACACCAGCAAGCCGCAGGCTCCTTCGGGTCAAAGCCGGGTTTACCTCCAGTTCGGCGCATTCTCTGCAAGAGAGAATGCCGCCGCCCTGGCGCAACAGCTCAATCGCCAGATAGCGCAGGTGGAATACCGCGATGCCCAGGTTCAGACCCACAACGATCTGTACCGCGTACAGATCGGGCCCTACCCCAATCGCACCGAAGCGATTAACGCGGCCTACCGCATCAAGCAAAAAACCGGTCTGAGCCCCTCTGTCGCTGTGCGCTAAGGTATTGGGAGAAGCAATCCGACCGGCTCCAGCTCACTAGCCTTGGGGCGCGTTTGCCAAGCCCCAGGCATAGAGTACATCGCGGGAAATCCCGGTTGCCTGACTGGCAATGCGGGCGGCGTCCCGCAATGAAACCTGCTCCAGCAGGGCCTTCATCCACCGCTGCGTAGTTGCATCCAGAACGGGCGCATCCTCATCAGGCTCTCGCGGGGCCTCATGCAAAATCAGCACAAACTCCCCTTGCTCCCGGTGACTGTCTTCATCCAGCCAGGCCAGAGCCTGCCCCAGGGGCACGGTGTGAATCTGCTCGAAACGTTTACTCAGTTCACGCGCAAAAGTCAGCTCCCGCATTGGGCCGCATACTTCTTGCATATCGCGCACGGCGGCACGCAGGCGGTGGGGCGACTCGAACATCAACACCGGCATGCCCAGGCTGGACCAATGCTGCAGCCACTTGCGACGCGCCACCGTCTTGGGCGGCATAAAGCCGGCAAACGCAAATGCAGGGTTCTCGTCGCTCGTGGCGCCACTACCCATCAAGGCGGCAATAACGGCCGAGGCTCCGGGCAAAGGCACGACCTGAAACCCGGCTTGCCGCACTGAGCGCACCACACGCGCACCCGGGTCACTGACAGCAGGTGCCCCCGCATCCGATACCAAGGCCACTCGCTGCCCTTGCTCCAGACGCTGAATAATGGCCTGAGCCGCCTGCGCCTCGTTGTGACGATGAGCCGCCATCAGCGGCGTTTGTATGCCCCAGGCCTGTAAAAAAGGGCGCGTTGCCCGTGTGTCCTCGGCCGCAATAATGTCACACAGCTCCAGCGCCTGCCAGCCGCGCAGGCTAAGGTCTCCCATATTGCCAATGGGCGTGGCCACCACATACAGACAAGAGGATGGCCAGACCTGGCCCTGTACCTTGTCCATCATGCTTTGCCAGACTGCCGCGTTCACTGTCCGGTTTTCGGTATCGCTCATGCTCGATCCTGCTTATTCATCATCGTGTATCCCTATGAACCTCTTTGACTACGCCCGCCAGGCTCAAAATCGGCAACTGCGACGCAAACCGCAGCGTCGCCCAGCAAGCAGAAAGGCTGAGCCCAGGCGCTCTCCCAGTCAGACAAGCGGCGATCAGGCCGAACAGCGCGCCTGCGAACATGTCCTCGCTCATGGAGCCCGCGTTCTGGCCCGCCAATTACGTACTCGCTTTGGGGAAATTGACCTGGTCCTGTGCCATCAAGAGCAACTTGTGTTTCTGGAAGTGCGCCAGCGCAATCACAAGACCTACGGAGGGGCGCTTGCCAGTGTAAACCGGGATAAGCAACGGCGCTTGATCCTGGCCGCCCAACACTGGCTGCCAATCCTGAGCCAACGCTATTTTCATGGCCGGCTGCCAGCCTGCCGTTTTGACGTGATCGCGATTGAAGGCGATACCCTGACCTGGGTCCAGCAGGCCTTCGAACAAACTTGAGCCCGTTCCAACCAGGCCTGACTAGCTGGGAATTTTTCGGCAAGGACACTGTCCTATAGAAAAAATCGGGCACCTGCCCCTATTTCAATCCGGATACAGCATCTGGTTTCAATACCGTGGCGTTTTTTTCAACATGACACGTTCTGCCTGCCCCACAGGGAAATTCTCCATGCGATAATGCGCGCTATGGACCTTATCGCCTTAATGACTTCGCATTTCGACGATTCCGTCGATACCCTCAAAGCCAGCACCCGCGAACTGGCCGAACCTTTGGCCGCCGCTGTCGAGCTATTGTTTGCCACCCTGGCTAACGACGGCAAGATTCTGGCTTGCGGAAACGGCGGATCAGCAGCCGACGCCCAGCACTTTATTGCAGAGCTGGTGGGCCGTTTTGAGCGCGACCGCCTGCCTTTGGCCGGCATTGCGTTGAACACCGATACCTCGATCATGACGGCGGTGGGCAACGATTACGGCTTTGACAGTATTTTTGAACGCCAGGTCAGTGCCTTGGGCCAGACTGGCGACATTCTGGTGGCCATCTCCACCAGCGGCAACTCGCCTAATGTCATCCGCGCCATCGAGGCCGCCCGCGAGCGCGATATGGTCATCATTGCCCTGACAGGCAAAGGCGGCGGAAAAATCGCCGAGCTGCTCTCGGACACAGACATTCATCTTTGCGTACCGCACGATCGAACCATGCGTATTCAGGAAGTACACATTGTTCTGTTGCATGCCATGTGCGATGGCATTGATGCCCTGCTGCTGGGAGATCCCCTATGAAACACCGTTTGATTCTGGCCGCCCTGCTGGCCAGCACCACACTGACCGGCTGCGGACTACTGGTGGTCGGCGGCGCTGCCGCCACGACCGCTGTCGTAGCTACCGACCGTCGCACCACAGGCGAACAGGTCGAGGACAAAACCATTGTCATGAAAGCCGGCGCGGAAACACGTCGCCTGCTGGAGAACAAGGAAGGTCGCATCAACACCACCTCCTACGCCGGGCTTGCCCTGCTGACGGGGGATGTGCCCACCCAGGCTGACAAAGAAGAGGCGGGACGTCTGGTCTCCAAAGTCGACAAAGTCACTCGCGTGGTCAATGAATTGCGCGTGGGCGAGCCCACCCCGTTGAGTGTGCGTTCGAACGACTCCTGGATTACCACCCGGGTCAGCACCGCCTTGCTGAACGCCAAGGACGTGCCTAGCCGCACGATCTCCACCACAACCGAGCGTGGCGTAGTCTACCTGCTGGGCCGTGTCACTCACGAAGAGGGCGAGCGCGCCGCGATTGCCGCCTCCAGCGTGCCCGGCGTGAACAAAGTGGTCAAGCTCTTTGAGTACGTCAGCGCCGAAAGCCTGGCACAACCTTTTAGCACCAACAATCAGCCAAGCACTGCCCCCGCTGGCACAGCGGCTCCGGCAGCACAGCCTGCTCCCGCCTCTTCTGTAGAAGTGATGCCTGTCCAATGAAAAAAGTAGTCATCATTGCCTTTGTCGTTGCCATCGCTGTAGGTCTGGGCGTATGGACCATGTCCGGCAGCGCCAAGGCCAGCGCCCCGGACGTCGCCTTCACCGACCTCAATGGCAAACACTTTGAGACCAAAGATCTGCAAGGCAAAGTAGTCCTGGTGAAGTTCTGGGCCACGGACTGCACCACCTGCGTTGCGCAAATGCCTGACAACATTGAGAACTTCAATGCCTTGTCCAGCAAGGGATTTGATATCGTGGCCGTCGCCATGAAGCACGACCCCATCAATTACGTGCGTAATTTCACCCAGTCCCGCCAACTGCCGTTCACGGTTGTCCATGACGACAAGGGCGATATCGCCAAGGCCTTTGGGGACGTCCGTCTGACGCCCACTGCCTTTTTACTCGACAAACAGGGTTACATCATCAAGCGCTACCTGGGCAACTACGACAAGCAGGAGTTCATTGCTACTGTCGAAAAAGCCCTGGCCAGCAGCTAAGCTCCTGTTTTTGCCCCAGCCACATAACCCCGGGTACCAGCAGTGGACCCGGGTTTTCTTCAAGTGAGCGCATCAATGAGCACCACAGATCCGCAGAATTATTCCTCGACCGTCAAAGCAGAAGTTTTGTCCGAGGCCCTGCCCTATATTCGTCGCTTCCACGGCAAAACCGTTGTCATCAAGTACGGTGGCAATGCCATGACCGAAGAAGCTTTGCAGCGCAGCTTTGCCCATGATGTGGTCTTGCTCAAGCTGGTTGGCCTCAAGCCCGTTGTGGTGCACGGTGGCGGCCCCCAGATCAACGACGCCCTCAAGCGCGTGGGTAAGGAAGGCACTTTTATCCAGGGCATGCGCGTGACCGACGCTGAAACCATGGAAGTGGTGGAGTGGGTTCTGGGTGGTCAGGTACAGCAAGACATCGTCATGATGATCAATGAAGCCGGCGGCAAGGCCGTCGGTCTGACAGGTAAGGACGGTGGCATGATTCGTGTCACCAAAAAAATGCTGCCTGACGCCGAGCATCCCGGCCAACTGCTCGATATCGGTTTTGTGGGCGATATCGAAAGTATTCAGCCCGAGGTGGTCAAAGCCTTGCAAGATGACCAGTTCATCCCCGTGATCTCCTCGATTGGATACGGCGAGGACGGTCAGGCTTACAACATCAATGCCGACGTGGTGGCCGGCAAAATGGCCGAGGTGCTCAGTGCGGAGAAACTGGTCATGCTGACCAACACCCCCGGCGTGCTGAACAAGGAAGGCCAGTTGTTGCGCCGCCTGTCGGCTCAAACGATTGACGAGCTCTTTGCCGACGGCACAATCTCCGGTGGCATGCTGCCCAAGATTTCCTCGGCTCTGGATGCCGCCCGCAACGGGGTCAATTCCGTCCATGTCATCGACGGACGTGTTCCCCATTGCCTGCTGCTGGAAATCCTGACTGACCGTGGTGTTGGCACCATGATCAGCTCGCATTAATCCGTGCGCGCTCCAATCCGTGCCCATGCCTGGGCACGGCCTTTGTCTGCCTGCCAGCCCGATGAGACCATCTGGCTGTTTGACCTGGATAACACCCTGCACAATGCCTCTCAAGGCATTTTTCAGGCTATTGACGGGCGAATGCGTATCGGCGTGGCGCAAACCCTGGGTGTAGACATGGACGAGGCCGACCGGCTGCGTCTGGAATACTGGCAACGCTATGGCGCAACCATGATTGGCCTGCATCGCCATCACGGCGCCGACCCGGCGGCCTTCCTCAAGCACGCGCACGATTTTGATGTGCCTTCCCTGATCAGTGCCGAGCCGGGCCTTGCCTACCAGCTGCGCCGCCTACCGGGCTATAAGCTGTTGTTGACCAACGCGCCCCAGGACTACGCACATCGTGTTCTGAAGGCACTGAATTTGCTACCGGTTTTTGATGGCCTGTGGGCTATTGAGCACATGCAACTGCAAGGTCGCTATCGCCCCAAGCCCTCGCAGGCGCTGATGAAGCAGGCCTTGGCCATGCTCAAGGCGCAGGCTCGCGACATTGTGCTGGTGGAAGATACCTTGCGCAATCTGAAAAGCGCCCGACAGCTGGGGATGCAAACCATCCACATCTATAACGCGGGCACTCCCTTTAGCGCCATGTATCATGGCCGCAGCCCTTATGTCGATCACCGCATCAACCGCATCGCCCAACTGGTCAAGAACTGGCCACGCCTCTAAGGGCCTTACCATCCCTGTCACGATAGCGAGCCAATTCCCTTTTTCAGTGATGTGTCGTCAAGAGCGGCCATTTTTCTGCTCTTGACTCACCGACATACACTGCGGTCAGAAAAAAATCAGACCTGATGGCGCTGTTCCACCGCTTCGGCACCGCATACCGGGCAGGCCGGATCTTTACGAAAACGCACCGTATGCCAATTCATGTTGAAGGCATCCACGCTTAACAAACGGCCGACCAAAGGCTCTCCGAAGCCGCCTAACAGCTTCAAGGCCTCGACTGCTTGCGCACTACCCACCATACCCAGCAAAGGCGACAGAACGCCTGTGGTAGCGCAGCGCAATTCCTCAACATCATCGGCTTCGGGGAACAGGCAGTGGTAGCAAGGGGCGTCGGGCTGACGCAGGTCATAGGTGCTGACCTGCCCCGAAAAACGAATCGCCGCACCGGACACCAATGGTTTACGCAGGGCCACGCAGGCGCGGTTAATGGCGTGGCGGGTCGCAAAGTTGTCGCAGCAATCCAGCACCAAATCGACTTGCCGAACCCAATGCATCAAGCCCGCTTCGTCCAGACGCTGAACGACAGGAGTGACCTTGACTTCAGGATTGAGCTGCTCAATATGCAGCTTGGCAGACTCGACCTTGTCCCAGCCCAGACGATCAGTGGTGTGAGCAATCTGGCGTTGCAGATTGCTCAATTCCACTTGATCATCGTCGACCAGAATGATGGAGCCCACCCCCGAAGCCGCCAGATACGCCACCACCGGGGAGCCCAGGCCTCCCGCTCCAACTACCAGGATGCGGGAGGCCAGCACCCGCTCCTGCGCTTCCACCCCGAACTCGTCGAGCAGAATATGCCGCGCATAGCGCAGTAATTGCTGATCTTCCACGTCAAGAGCCTGTGTTTACGGAGTTACCGGCTCGAGCCCTTTCGGGGTGATTCGGAACCGCTCAACGCTGGGTTGCTGATTCAGGGGACTTTTTTTTTCAGTCGATTCGGACGCCACGTCCTTCTCGCGCTGGGCAGCAGCCTGCTTGGCGGCAGCAACTTTGGCCGGATCATTTTTCATGACCGGACGTCCCGCCAAATGGTTCAGCGCCTGCTGCAACTGATAATCGTCGTCACCACCAAACTCGAACATCTTGAATTCGGGGCTCATACCCAGATCAGGCTGTTCTTCTTCGGTGCTTTCATCCACTTTACTGTTGAGCAAATGGCGTTTGAGATCCACCTCACGAGGCAGACGGAACAAATTACCTTGTGCGGTATCGTCCACCACCACATCTGGCTGAACGCCCGTCACCTGAATCGACGTGCCGTTAGGCGTGTAATACAAAGCGGTGGTCAGCTTCAGCCCTGAGTCCTCGGACAGCGGCACCACGCTTTGCACCGAGCCCTTGCCGAAGGTGCGATTACCAATAATGGTGGCCCGCTTGTGATCCTGCAAAGCACCAGCCACAATTTCCGAGGCCGAGGCCGAGCCCACATTCACCAGCACAACGATAGGCACGGTCTTGAGCCAGTCCAGCTTTTTCAGGACGTCCGCATCCGTGTCGAGCTCACCCAGCACGGACTGCATGGACTTGACGTAATACTCGCGATTGGACGAGGGGATACGACCTTTGGTCGATACCACCAGGTCACCCGAATCCAGGAAGGCGGACGAGACGCCAATAGCGCTTTCCAGCAAGCCACCAGGATCGTTGCGCAGGTCAATGACCAAACCTTTCGGTGCGCCAGGGCCTTTGTAGACTTCGGACAACTGCTTGATCAGATCAGCCGCCGTGCGTTCCTGGAACTGGGCAATGCGCACGTAGGCCACGTCGTCAGCCAGCATCTTGGAGCGCACGCTGCGCACCTTGATGACATCGCGCACCAGATTGAATTCCAGCGGCTTGTCCCGGCCAGCACGACGAATCGTCAGTTTGATCGATGTATTGGGCTCGCCACGCATTTGCTTGACTGCATCATTCAGGCTCAAATCCTTGGTCGGTTTGCCATTGATGTGCGTGATGATGTCGCCAGCCAGAATGCCGGCACGGGCAGCCGGTGTGTCTTCAATCGGCGAGATGACTTTGGGCATCCCGTCCTCGCTACCGATTTCTATGCCCAGACCGCCAAACCCGCCCTGGGTCATGGCTTCCATTTCCTTGAACGCATCCGCATCCAGATAGGCCGAGTGCGGGTCCAGATCGGTAAACAGCCCCTTGATCGCATTATTGACCAGGGTCTGATCCGTCAAAGGTTCCACGTACGTGTTCTTGATGGCAGCGAACACATTGGCGAACTGTTGCAGTTCGCGCAAAGGCAATGGCTCGCCGCGTTGAGCGACCGCAGTAATGCCAAGGCTGATCAAAATACCGCCCACAGCACCTGCTGCCACTAGTCCAATGCTGCCAATCCTTCGAGTGCTCATGCACATTCCCATTATTTTCAGATTCAAGACGGGGCCACCTCCCGGAGCTGACCCGACCATGCATTATAAGAGTAGCGTAAAGCGCCGACCAGCGTGAACTGGGCTTGAGTCGCTACCCTGCGCTACAAATGCGAGCAAAAGTAAACGGCGGCCCAAAAAACTCAGGGCCCCAGCCAAACCTGCGGATTAATGGGCTTGCCCTGATGGCGCAACTCAAAATACAGGCCCGGCTCAACCTGCCCGCCAGTCGCCCCCACCCGCGCAACAGCGTCTCCGCGCCCCACGACATCACCGACCTGCTTGAGCGTGCTCTGGTTATAAGCGTAAACGCTCAGGTAGTCGCGCCCATGATCAATAATCAGCAAATTACCAAACCCGGTCATCCAACTGGCAAAGACCACCCGACCGGGGGCCACCGCACGGACCGTAGTTCCGGCTGACGCCCGCAACACAATACCGCGCCAAATACCGCCGTCAGGCCGCTCGGCACCGAACTTGCCTTGCACTTGTCCCCGCACGGGATAGGGCAAGCCCCGCTTCAAGCCCTGAAATCCACCTTCGGGCTCCAAGGCAGGCGCGGCAGACTGCTCCACAGGCTCTTCCTCCACCTGCACCTCCCGCACCTTGGGAGCAACAGGCTTGCCAATCGGCTCGCTAGGCTCGGATGAGGCCTCCAGACTATCAGACAGCAACCGCTCGTTTGTCGTCGGTGGCGTGTAGGTCAAGGGCGGACGCGGAATGGCTTGTGCCGGCTCTGCTGGCGCCGGTTTGCTGGGCGGCAGGGCTGGCGGCAATGGTGGCTGAGTAGCGCGGGCGCGCTCCAACAGCTCCCGCTCGCGTTCCAGACGCGCCTGCTCACGGGCGGCCTGCTCCTGCTCGGCCTTGCGACGCAATTCCTGCTGGCGAAGCTGCTCGGCCTTGCGCGCCTCCTCGGCACGACGAGCGGCCTCCCGGCGACGTTGCTCTTCAGCACGGCGGGCTAGCTCGGCCTGGCGGGCAATCTCGGTTTCCAGCCCAGAGATCAAGTCTCCCAGGCGCTTGTCATTGCTTTGCAAATTGGCTGCCTGGCCACGCTGGCGCTCGAGCTCCGCGCTGATGTCCGCCACCACCTTGGCCCGCTTTTCTTTCTGTTCCTGCAAGGCCACTTTCTGGGCAGCCGCCTCAGCAGCCAGTTGCTCCTGTTCTTTTTCACGCGCGGCAAGCTGAGCCTGCAGGCGATCCAGTCGCTCTACAGTACGACGCACCTGATGCACCTGCTCGGTCTGTTGACGCGACACATAGCCCAAGTAATACAACTCGCGGTTGATGGCGTTGGGGTCATCGCCGGACAAGAGGGCGGCCCAGGGAGAGACGCCATTGGCGTACTGCGCGCGCAACTGCTCGGCCAGTTCCTGCTGACGCTGCGCTTTAAGCGCCTGTTGTTCGCGAATCTGCTTGCCTAGGGTGCCCAGCTGCTCGTGCAACTGCTCTTGCCGCTGTTCGATCTGGGCCAGCGTGCGATCGATATCGGAGATCGCCTGCTCGGATTCACGCAAGGCATTGGCCGCATCACGACGAGAGCTTTCACTGCTGTCAATGCTCTTGCGTAAGGATTCGATTTTCTGGCGCAGCTCTGCCTGCTGCTTTTGAGCCTGGGCCTGGCGCGCGGCCAGATCCGGGTCCACAGCCAGTACCGGAAAGGTCCAGGCTGCCAGCAACAGGCAAACGCTGTAGCGCCACATTGTTTACTGCGCCTTGCCCTGATTGGCGACCGCTTGCATCTGGGCCGCAATCGCTTCCTGGTCGCCCAGGTAGTAATGGCGGATAGGACGCAGGTTCTCATCCAGCTCGTATACCAGTGGCTGACCGGTCGGAATGTTCAGGTGAACAATATCCTCATCGGAGATGCCGTCCAGATGCTTGATCAAAGCGCGCAGGCTGTTGCCATGAGCGGTTACCAGAACACGGCGTCCGGAACGGATGGCCGGCGCAATGGACTCGTCCCAGAACGGCACGACACGGGCCACGGTGTCTTGCAAACATTCGGTGCGCGGCAATTCATCGGCCGGCACACGGGCGTAACGAGCATCAAAGCGTGGGTTGCGTGGATCATCCTCGGCAACGGGATCAGGAGCGATTGCATAGGCACGACGCCAGATCAGAACTTGATCCTCTCCGTACTTTTGTGCGGTTTCGGCTTTATTTAAGCCTTGTAAAGCACCATAATGGCGTTCGTTCAAACGCCAGCTCAAACCGATAGGAGTGTGCATGGCGTCCATCGAATCCAGGGCGATCCAAAGGGTACGGATAGCGCGCTTGAGGACCGAGGCAAAAGCCAGGTCGAACTCAAAGCCGTTTTCTTTGAGCAGATCACCGGCCTGCTTTGCCTGTTGGCGCCCGGTTTCGGTAAGATCGACATCGGTCCAGCCAGTAAACCGGTTCTCCAGGTTCCACTGGCTTTCGCCGTGCCGCATCAATACAAGTTTATACATGGTAAAAACAGCCTCGAGGTTGAAAAATTGGCGCCACTCTATAATCGTGTGATCCGACCTTTTTTTCTTGCTTTTCTTGGTAATCAACAGGATTTAACGTGGACTTCATCTTAAGTCAGAACAATCTTCTAATTTTAGCAATTGCGGTGCTTGCCGGCATTATGCTGTTAATACCCAGCTTTTTCAAAGGCCGTGCCGGGCGCGCAGTTTCAAGCTCTGAAGCGGTACAGATGGTAAACCAGAAAGACGCTATTTTGATTGATCTACGTAGCGCCGATCAGTTCAAGACCGCGGCAATTGCGCAATCGCGCAACATCCCGGCTGCCGACCTTGACGCCAAGGCCAACAGCCTGCCCAAAGACAAACCTGTCATCCTGGTGTGTGAAACTGGCCGTAGCGCCCAACGCAGCGTTGCGGTTCTGCGCAAACATGGCATTGAGCAGGCCTACACACTGGAAGGCGGTATCCAGGGCTGGATGCAGGCCAGTCTGCCCGTCAAAAAATCGTAAGCTCTCCTTCTACGAGGCTCTCATGGCAAAAGTCACGATGTACTCCACAATGGTGTGCCCTTATTGTGTGCGCGCTGAAATGCTGCTCAAACAACGCGGCGTCACCGAAATCAATAAAATCCTGATTGATCGCGAACCGGAACAGCGCGCCCTGATGATGGAGCGTACCGGTCGACGTACGGTTCCCCAAATCTACATTGGCGACACCCATGTAGGTGGCTACGATGATCTGGCCGCTTTGGACCGTGAAGGTGGTCTGCTGCCTTTGCTGGCTGCCTGATTTTTTTTCTAACCATTTTTTTATCCCATAGGATCACCCATGGCCGACCAGAACAACACAGCCGCTGAACAAGAAGCTCAACAACCCAGCTTCAGCCTGCAGCGCACCTACATCAAAGACCTGTCCATCGAAATGCCCAATGCCCCCCAGATCTTTCTGGAGCAAGAGGCCCCTTCCGTGGAAGTGTCCATCAATGTGGGCGGCCAGCGCCTGGCTGACACGGTTTACGAAAGCACCGTGACCGCCACAGTGACCACACGCATTGGCGACAAGGTCATGTACTTGGTGGAAGCCACCCAGGCCGGTATTTTTGAAGCTGCCAACATTCCTGAAGAGCAGCTCGAGCCCTTGCTGGGCATTGTGTGCCCCACCATGCTGTACCCATACTTGCGCGCTGCCGTGGCCGACGCCATCAACCGTACGTCCCTGCCTGCCCTGCATCTGACGGAAGTGAACTTCCAGTCCCTGTACGAGCAGCGCCTGGCTCAGCAACAGGGCGCAGCCCAAACTGACGGCCAGCCTTTGCAGGCCTGATGATGTCAAACGCGCACACTCCTGTTCGTGTCGCAGTCCTGGGCGCAGGCAGTTGGGGCACGGCGCTGGCCGCCCTGGCCAGCCTCCAGGCTCCCACGATGGTGTGGGCGCGCAAATCATCCACAGCTCATGCCATCGGGCAGGATCATCGCAATCCCGCCTACCTGCCCGATGTCCTGCTCCCCGAATCGCTACAAGCCAGCGACAATCTGAAGCACGTCATGGATTTCGCACTGGCCGACGATACCGGGCCCGCCCTCATCATTCTGGGTGTGCCTGTTCGTGGTCTGGCACAGACCTGTGTGGACCTGGCGCAGCACTTGCCCGCCACACGCCGTCATCCTGTCCTGTTGGTCTGGACCTGCAAAGGCTTTCATCAGGAAAGCGGTTTACTACCCCATCAGATTGTGCGCGAAAGCCTGCCTGAGCGCCCCTGGTTAGGCCGGGCCGTATTGTCTGGTCCCTCTTTCGCGCTGGAAGTGGCCAAAGGCCTGCCTGTCGCCCTGACCCTGGCCTGCCAACCCGCCTCCATGGCGGACATCGCCCTGGCCGCTCTGCATGGCAAGCAAGCCCGCCTCTACACCAGCACCGACATGATCGGTGTGGAAGTCGGTGGCGCTGTCAAAAACATCATGGCAATTGCCTGCGGCATTGCCGACGCACTGGGCCTGGGCCACAACGCCCGTGCCGCCCTGATTACCCGAGGCCTGGCTGAAATGCAGCGTCTGGGTGTCGCTCTGGGCGGTCACGCAGAAACCTTCTTCGGACTGGCCGGTCTGGGAGATCTGGTCCTGACCGCGACCGGCGAGCTCTCCCGCAACCGGCAAGTTGGCCTGGCGCTGGGCGCCGGAGAAAGCCTGGACAGCATCCTGGCCACCGGCATTACGGCCGAGGGGGTACGCTGCGCCCGCGCGGTTCTGGAGATGGGCAAGGCGCACCACATTGAACTCCCCATTACCGCCGCGGTCTGCCAGATTCTGTTTGAACAGCTCTCCCCGCGTGAAGCCGTCCACGCCTTGCTCACTCGCGAGGCCAAGCAGGAAGGCCATTAACCCCGCTTGCCATCTGGTCTGGCTTCTCCTTGTCAGGCCGGCGGTCAACCGTCTTTTTATTCAACATCAAAACAATGTCATTGCTTGCTCGTTCTCGTGATCTTCTGCTCCGCTCCGTGCTGGGGCTGGCCTGCACCGGTTTGCTGGCGCAGGCTGCTCAGGCCCAGTCCAGCTGGCCTGAACGTCCCATTCAGATGGTGGTGCCCTTCCCGGCAGGCTCCTCGCCTGACGCGCTGGCCCGTGCCATTTCCGAACCCCTTTCCCAGGCCCTGGGGCAGACCATCATTGTGGACAATCGCCCGGGTGCAGGCGGCAATATCGGCACCCGCTTTGTTGCTCATGCCAAGCCCGACGGCTACACCCTGCTGCTGACCATTAACGGCCCCATGGTGACGGCTCCCACCCTTTACAAGACCTCGCTGGGCTACGACCCGCTGAACGATCTGCAGCCTGTCTCCATGATTGGCACCAGCCCCAACGTTCTGGTCGTACCGGCTGACTCACCCGCCAATACAGTAGAGGAGTTCATTGCCCTGGCCAAATCCCGCCCCGGTGAATTGAACTACGGCTCTGTCGGCCCCGGCAGCTCGGCCCACCTGGCGATGGCCATGCTCGAGCATGCCGTCGACATCAAGCTGGAGCAAATCCCCTACTCCGGTTTTCCACAAATTCTGACGGCCATTATTGGCGGAGACATTGACGCCGCCTTCATGGTTCCAGGCATTGCCATGCCGCAGGTTGAGGCTGGTAAAGTCAAGGCATTGGCCGTGACGTCCCTGCAGCCCAGCGAATTGCTGCCGGACTTAACCACCATGGCACAAGCCGGTCTGGAAAACTTCGAGGCAATCTCCTGGGATGCTTTCTTTGTCCCTCACAACACCTCGGAGGATGTCGTCAAACGTCTGAACCAGGAAATCACCACCATCTTGCAACGCGACGATATCAAGGCCAAGCTCAAGGCCTTTTACTTTTCGTCCGAACCCTCCACCCCCCAAGCGCTGACGGACAAGATCGTGGCCGACAAAGCTCGTTGGGATGAGGTGATCGAACGCCTGAATCTGTCGCTGGAATAAAAGCCTCGACTCATTCCTCTGCAAATGGCCCTGCGAACCTCTTGGTTGCAGGGCCATCTTTCTGTGGATTCGACCACCATCACGCACAGTCCGTCCAAGCTCAACGGACTGTGCCGCCTCACTGCCAGCCCCATGTCATGGCGAAGCAGACCAGCCCCCCTTTACACCCCGCCCTCATAGCCTGCCTGCCGCCAGGCCTCAAACACACAGACCGCCACCGCATTGGACAGGTTCAAACTACGCTGCCCAGCCAGCATGGGCAAACGAATCCGCTGCTCCTGAGGAAACAATGCAAGCTGTTCGGCCGACAAACCTGCAGTTTCACAACCAAACACAAACACATCACCCGGCTTGAAGCTTTGCTCCGCCAGCAAATGGCTGCCGCGCGTCGTCAGAGCAAAAGCCCGATCGGCCGCGGTGCCGGTGGCGCGCAACGCCTCTTCAAGGCTGTCATGCACCTTGACCTGGGCCCATTCGTGATAGTCCAAGCCGGCACGGCGCAGCTTGCTGTCCTCAAGCTCAAAGCCCAAAGGCCGTACCAGATGCAGGACACAGCCTGTATTGGCCGCCAGACGAATGACATTGCCCGTATTGGGAGGAATCTCGGGCGAAACCAGGACGATATGAAACATGAAGAACCCAAAAAAACACAGAAAAGCCGCCAGCTGGCGACGCAACAGAAAAGACTAGAACCTCGTTGACTTCCAGGGCGCCCGAGCCGCGACCAAGGCATACACCGGGCCGGCGCCGGCCACACGACAGGCACGCGCCAGTGCATCCAGCGTGGCCCCCGTCGTCAACACATCATCGATGAGCAGCACGGCACGCCCGTCAAGCGGCTCCAGCACCTGAAAAACACCCCGCATGGCTTGCCTGCGAGCCTGACGCCCCAGAAACTTCTGGGCCACGTCCTGACGTGGCGACAATGCGACGACATGCAGACATGCCGCTAAACCCAAACGACGCGCTACGCGCTGAGCCAGCACGGCTGCCGGGTTAAAACCCCGACGGCGCAAGGCGTCGCGTTGTGAGGGAACCGCTATGACCCGACACCCATCATCCAGTGCTGGCCCGTAACGGCGCCATTGCTGCAACATCAATTCCGCCAGCACCGCTGCCACCTCCAGCCGACGGGAAATTTTAAACGCATGAATCAACATATCGCCAGGATGTTCATAGTCAAACCCGGCCACGGTGGCTTGCAAGGAAAATTGCCCCGCTCCGCAATCCGGGCAGGCCAGCAAGGCCAGGGGCGGCAAGGCCAGCGCACACCGTGGGCATCGCAAGTCATGAACCGGCCTGAGCAGGGCATGACGACACCAGGGACACAGCGCCCCGCTTGGTGAACGCAAGCCACACAACATGCAGGGGCGGGCCGGCAGGGGAAGCCCTACAAGACGATGGAGCGACTCGCGCCCGAACTGGGGATGCGCCATAATAGATCATTACCTTTCAGAGCCAGGCTGATCCGATCACAGCACAAGCTCCTGATCCACGCCAGCAACGTCCGCGCAATTATGTCCCAGTTACCTTCTTTGCCTATCAACTCCGCCCACGTCGAGCAGCAATTCAATCGCCGCGCTCCCCTGGATCACGCTCAGTTTCTCTACGGTGAAGTCGCCCAGCGGATGTTGTCCCGGCTGGCCTTGGTACGGTTACAGCCCACGCATATTCTGGATGCAGGCTGTGGCGCCAGCCACGCGCTCGAACCGTTACGCTCACGCTATCCGGACATGAAATACACCGGTCTGGATCGCAGCGCGAAGTTGCTGGACGTGGCTCGCGAGCGTTACCAGTCCAAACCCAGCCTTTGGCAGAAACTGCGCAATCAGCCTACCCCGGCTGCCAGCTGGATTCAGGCTGATATGGCCGATACCGGCCTACCGGCTGAAAGCCAGGAACTGATCTGGTCGAATATGGCCCTGCACTGGCACCCCGAGCCCCATCGGGTACTGGCCGAATGGAATCGTCTGCTCAAACCTGAAACGCTGGTGATGTTCTCCTGCCTGGGGCCCGGTTCTTTTGCCGAACTGCGCAGCGCCATGGAGCAGGCAGACCTGGGCACCAGAACGCTGGAATTCGTGGACATGCACGACTTTGGTGATCTGCTGCTGGAAAGCGGCTTTGCCGATCCTGTCATGGATCAGGAACTCGTCACCCTTACGTACCGCAGCGCCGAGAAACTGCTGGATGATCTGCGCCTGCTGGGCGGCAACCCGCACCCTCAGCGCAAGGCTAGCCTGAGCACCTTGCCCTGGCGTCAGCGTCTGCTCAATGCGCTGGAAAAGCAGCGCCACATGGACGGAACCCTGCACCTGAGCCTGGAAATAGCGTACGGACATGCCTGGCGTGCCCGCAGTCGCCGCAGCACTCATGGAGAGGTGAGCGTACCCATCTCCACCATCAGCCGCCGTCCCAAGCCTCAGGAATAGGCGGCACCCCCAAGCCCGTTCCAAGGATGGGCAAGCAGATGGGCCCTCTCTGACAAAAAAATGGTTTAGGGGTACACTTTTGCGGTTAGCCAAGCTGGCTAACAATGTTCTCAGGGCGGGGTGCAAGTCCCCACCGGCGGTAATGGCACAGCCTAGCCCGCGAGCGCCTGACCTTGTGTCAGGGACAGCAGACCCGGTGTGATTCCGGGGCCGACGGTATAGTCCGGATAAAGAGAGAACGGGATATCTTCACCCCTGTACAGGAGCCATCCTGTTGGGGGCTTGAGCTGTCCTGCTTCCTGCATGCCCTGTTTTTGTTGTCATAAAACAGGAAACCAACATGAACAGCATTACCCCAGCCAATCGTCTGGCCCCTCGCATCGCTTTTATTCAAGCTTGCTGGCACAAGGACATTGTGGATCAGGCCCGCCAGGGCTTTATCGACGAAGTCACCTCCTTGGGCCATGACAGCAGCCTGATCGACTTCTTTGAAGTAGGCGGTGCTTTTGAAATCCCGCTACATGCACAGCGTCTGGCCCAATCGGGACAATACGCGGCGATTGTAGCGGCGGGCCTGGTCGTAGATGGTGGCATCTATCGCCACGACTTTGTGGCCACCGCAGTCATTCAGGGCTTGATGCAAGTGCAGCTCAGCACTAATGTGCCTGTGTTTTCAGTCGTGCTGACTCCGCACCACTTCCATGATGGCAAGGAGCACCACGATTACTTCCATCGTCACTTTGTGATCAAGGGCCAGGAAGCGGCCCGCACGTGTCTGGATACCGTCGCCAAGTTGCAGTCCCTGCCTGTGGCACAGGTCGCCGCGCTCTAAACGACAAGGCGGCCTGTCAGGCCGCCCCTCCATCCCCCCCGGCCCGCTGCTCCTGGCAGCGTCGGGACAGACTCAAACCCTGTCGACCCCTATTGGGGCACGGCCCGTCTCAAGACTGGTTACGCTTGCGCGACGAGTCGATACCCAGCTGTTTGAGTTTGCGGTACAAGTGGGTTCGCTCCAGACCGGTACGCTCGGACACGCGAGTCATGCTGTGATTTTCACGGCGCAGATGATATTCAAAATAAATGCGCTCGAACTCGTCACGCGCTTCACGCAAGGGCAAATCCAGGGAAATGCTGCCCAACTGGGACTCATCCTGCTCGACCTCGGGTACGGTCATGGCAGGGGCCATGCCAGGCGCCATCGGCGCTGCCTCAGGACGACGCTCCCCACCCTGCACCACCGGACGAGCTGCCGCTGCCAATGTCTTGGGCGCAACGGTACGCTCCAGACCGGAAGCAACGGTCTTGAGCAAACGCTGCATGGTGATTGGCTTTTCCAGGAAATCCACTGCACCGATACGGGTGGCTTCCACCGCCGTATCCACCGTGGCGTGGCCGCTCATCATGACCACCGGCATATCCAGCAAGCCTTGGGAAGCCCACTCTTTGAGCAGACTGACACCGTCTGTGTCTGGCATCCAGATATCCAGCAAGACCAGATCGGGGCGGCCCCGCAAGCGTGCCTCGCGAGCCTGGGCGGCATTCTCTGCCAATTGCACGGTATGTCCTTCGTCGTAAAGAATTTCCGACAAAAGTTCCCGAATGCCGATTTCGTCATCAACTACCAGAATTCTGGCCATAAAACGTCACCTACGTGATTTTTACGCATTATCGTTTGCTCGCCGCCCAGAGTCCAGACGAATATGCTGGCCAGCAAGCCGGGTAAAGAGGATGGAAATGCGAGCCCCCCCCTCACGGCGATTGGAAACATCGATTCTGCCGCCGTGCTCCTCGATGATTTTCTTAACTATAGCAAGTCCCAGACCCGTGCCGGTGGGCTTGGTGGTTACGTATGGTTCAAAAACACGCACCAGCATCTGCGGATCAAAACCCGGCCCGTTATCTGAGACCACAAAACTGACCGTCGTAGCCGAGTCGGAACCTTCTACGCCTGCAATCATGGTTTTAACAAATACATGCGCCTGGTCAAGTGATTGATCCTGGGCAGCGGCTTCCCGAGCATTGGCCAGCAGATTATGAATAACCTGACGCAACTGTGTGGGGTCCCCCAGGACCATCGGCAAATCCGGGTCCAGTTCCACGTCAATCGCCACACTGTAACCGTCGTCCCGAACCATGCCTTCTTCCGGGTCCCAACCATATAAAGTCAGCACTTCGGTAATCAGCTCGTTCAGATTCAAAGCCTGCATCTGAGTGGCGGGCTTGCGGGCATACTCACGAAAATCCTCCACCATCTTTTTCAGGGAGGCAACCTGGTTGACGATGGTATTGGTGTAGCGCAGCAGCATGGCCGCATGCACCTCGTCCAATTGCGATTCCAGCTTCATGGCCAGACGTTCGGCAGACAGCTGAATAGGCGTTAAGGGGTTTTTGATCTCGTGCGCCAGGCGTCGGGCCACTTCGCTCCAGGCCACCAGACGGCTGGCAGAAATCACGTCAGTAATGTCATCAAACACCACCAGATAACCCGTGGGCTGGCCGTCGACCCGCAGCAAGGTGCCCCGAGCCAAAACGGTGACGATAGTATCACGCGCCTCATTGCCTTCTTTCATGTCCAGCTCAAACTGCTGCTGCCAATAAGGATGATCGGACCCCATGGCCTGATGCGTGGAAAACGCTTCGCGTATGACGGATGCAAACGTCAGCGCTCCGTCCAAGGTCTCCAGCGGGCGACCTTTTATGGAGCGCAAATCCACTTGCAGGATTCGTTGCGCCCCTTGGTTGAACATGGTCACGCGAAACATTTCGTCAAAGGCCAACACCCCGCTGGACAGATTGCTGAGCACTGACTCCAGATACATATTGGAGCGCTCCAGCTGCAAGCGATTTTTCTCGACCATGCGGCGCGCCTCATCCAGTTGCCGGGTCATGGCATTGAACGAGCGGGTCAACTGGCCGACCTCGTCCTTGGCGGGCGGTTCAGGCAAGGCCCGGTAATCCCCCACCCCTACCGCCTGCGTCCCGGCAGCCAGCGTCAGCAATGGGCGCGTCAGACGGCGAGACAGGGCCAGGGCTGCAGCCACAGCGGTAAACACCGCCAGAATCAAGGCCAGTGTCAAGGTGATGCCGTAGAGCTTGCGCAAGCCCTGACGGGACAAAGCCAGCTCCTGATAATCCCGAAACCCCTGCTGGACCTGGTTGGCATTACGGGCGATCTTGTCGGGCACAGGCTGGATCACCTGCAGCCAACGCGAGTCCGCCGTACCGCTCAGGCTTGCTGTAAAACGGTTGGGATCGGCCAGCGGCAGCACCGCCCGCAAACGCAAGCCGGTCGACTCTGCCGGCACACCCCCCTCGTCCAGGCCATTGTCATGTACCGGGGCATCATCATCCACTTCAGCCGCCGCGTAACGACCCGAAATACGCAACTGATTCATTACGCTGGAAGGGGGCATGTCCGGTAGCAAGGTGTCATACCGTGAGGACGAAAAGGCAATCAAGCGGCCATTGCCAGAAAACACCATGGCTTCGGTCACACCGCTGTTTTCCCGCAATGAGATCAGCAGACTGCTGTACTGGGCGCTATCGGCTTTATTCAGCGCCGCCACCATTTCCTGGGCGCGGCCTTCCAGCTCGCTGAGCTGCGAATCCAGAGCCGCCCGCCCCAGACTCAGCCCTGACTCCAAGGCCGAATCCACTCGTACGTTGAACCAGGACTCGATCGAGCGCGACATGAACTGCACCGAGAGCAGATAGATCAGCGCACCCGGAATAATCCCGATCAGTGTGAAATAAAAAGCAAAGCGCGCCGTCATGCGGGCCCCAAACTGGCGCCTGCGTATTTGCCTGAACAGGCGAATCGTCAGCATCAGCACCCAGGAAATCAGGGTGGCCGCCAGCACGCCGTTGAGCACCAGCAAAAGATCATATTGCTGTGCGTAGCGCGAGGCGTTGCCTGTTGACCAGACCAGCAGCGTAAACAGCGCTAACGCGCTGACTCCCGCTCCAAACAGAGCGGTACGCAAGATCCAGCGGATCAAGGTTGGGGCTCGTCGACGGAGACGGAAAAGGAAAAGGTTTTCCATGGGGTGGCCAATGTCCAGGCAGAACTATTGATGGCATCCACTTGAAAGGGGCGAGCCAGCAAGGAGGTATCCAGGCGCAGACGCACACGACCCTGGTATT
The DNA here is from genome assembly GCF_019343455.1 of Alcaligenes ammonioxydans. NCBI lineage: Bacteria > Pseudomonadati > Pseudomonadota > Betaproteobacteria > Burkholderiales > Alcaligenaceae > Alcaligenes > Alcaligenes ammonioxydans. Next base: position 3,322,401 of record NZ_CP049362.1, read on the forward strand.
CCTGGTCGCGGTCCAGATCCGCCACATAGGCAACTGCCCAGCCACGGATATGGCGCAGCATGGCCAGTGCATCATTCATGGAGGATTCGGGCAAAGACAGGTCCCCGGTTCCCACACGCCACTGTCGGGTTAACGCGTTATACACAACCCGCCAGGTTTGTTGTTCTTTAACAACATTTTTATCAAACCAATACCAACGGGGCTGAGCCAACTCAACTTCAACCGTGAAATACAGCGGCACCCCTTTCTCGGCAGCCGTCCGCAACTCCGGACTGAGTTCGAACTCGATATCCGCGTCGATATACAGCTTTTCGTCCCGAATATGGGGCTCGACCTTGACGACCCGCTCTCCCGACGTGGCAACCGGCACAATCGTATTGGCCGAGCTGAGCGCGCAGTTGAAAATCAGCAGAAAAGACAGGAAAACGCGCCACATCGTGATTAACCGCAAAAAGGACAAAGTCAGAGCCCTAATTGTGACAAGTCAAACCGGGCGCGTAAATAAGGCATAGAAAAAACCGTCGCCATCTGCCAGAGATCGTCCTGCAACGCCGGGCAAAATCTGGCCAGGAGAGTCCAAAAGCTGCGCCTCAGGATGACGGGCCAAAAACGCCTCGACCTGTTGCTGACCTTCGGCCGGAAAAATCGAGCAGGTCGAATACAACAAATGTCCACCTGCTCGCAACGTGGACCACAAGGCATCCAGTATAGAGCTTTGCAGACGGGCGGTATCGGCAATGTCCGACTCGCGGCGCAACCAGCGAATATCCGGGTGACGACGCACAATGCCCGATGCCGTACAAGGTACATCGGCCAAAATCGCATCAAAGGGCTGACCATCCCACCATTGGGCCGGACGCGCCGCATCACCCCGTTTCAATTGAACCTTGTCGCTGGCCAAACCCAGACGACGCAGGTTGTGATCCACACGCTCCAGACGCTCGCCGTCCGAGTCCAGGGCCAACAAGGAAACATCCGCCTGCTCCAGCAAATGAGCGGTCTTGCCACCCGGAGCCGCGCAAGCATCCAGCACGCGCATGCCATCCTTGACCGGCAAAAGCAGACCGGCTTGCTGAGCCGACCAGTCCTGCACCGACCACCAGCCCAGATCAAAACCCGGAATCGCCTGAACCGGCATGGCCTTATCCAAAGTCACCGCGCCAACTCCAGGACTGCTCGACGCAATCCCGGCTTCAGTTAGCACCGCCTGCAAACGCTCTACCGAACAACGGCGCTGATTAACACGCAGCGTCAATGGACCGGGGCGGTTGGCCGCTTGCAGCAAGGCTTCCCAATCACGCGGATACGCGCGACGCAATTCCTTGACCCACCAGCCGGGGTGATTCCAGCGTGCCTCGGGACGGCTCTCGACCTGAGACAAGATCATCTTGCGCTCGCGCGTGAAGCGGCGCAGCACGCCATTGACCAAACCCTTGGACAGACGCAGCGCAGCCTGACTGTCTGCCGCTCGCACCGCCTGATCCACCACGGTATGGACGGCATACACTGGCACATCCGGGCGATCCTCAAACGCCTGGGCATCCTCCTGCACCCGCATGGCCGTATCCAGCAAGGCCAGCGACACCATCAGCAGGGCATCCAGCCAGCTATTGCTGGGCTGGCGCGGCACCAGCGTGATACGAATCTGACGAGCGTGGCCCAAACGGCGCAGGACATGAAAGCTGACAGACTGCACGGCCGCACGCGCCGCGGCGGGCGTCGCGGCCAGGCTTTCAGTCAGGGATTTGCCGGCCAGCACGCCTTCAATATTGCGCGCGCTCAGCAGCATGACTTCGGACAGGGGCAAGGAGGGGGAAAGATGGGTGTCGGACACAGAACAACCGCTAGAAAAGAAAAATATGACTGCGACTGTAGCACTATTTACCGCATAAACCGGGCTCAAACACACAAGATCCGCACGCATCGGGGCACGGGACGGTAAAATCAAGCCTATTTCCCAATTTCGAGCCCTCAAGCTCCAGAAGGACCCTCTATGAGCGCCCCCAAAGTCGGATTCGTGAGCCTGGGTTGTCCCAAGGCCCTGGTCGATTCTGAACGTATTCTTACTCAACTGCGCACCGACGGCTATCAGATCACCCCCAGCTACGACAATGCTGACGTGGTGGTGGTCAATACCTGTGGCTTTATCGACAGCGCCAAGGCCGAATCGCTGGAAGCGATCGGCGAGGCACTGGCGGAGAACGGCCGCGTCATCGTCACCGGCTGCATGGGTGTGGACGAAGGACTGATTCGCGAGGTCCATCCCTCCGTGCTATCAGTCAGCGGCCCCCAGCAGTATGAGCAGGTATTGCGCGCCGTGCGTGAGGCCGCCCCGCCTTCGCTGGATCACAATCCTTATATTGATCTGGTGCCTCCGCAGGGCATCAAGCTGACCCCACGTCATTACGCCTATCTGAAAATTTCCGAAGGCTGCAACCACAGTTGCAGCTTCTGTATTATCCCTTCCATGCGTGGCAAGCTCGTCAGCCGCCCGGTAGGCGAGGTACTGGGCGAGGCCGAGCGTCTGGTCAAAGCCGGCGTCAAAGAACTGCTGGTCATCTCCCAAGATACCAGCGCCTACGGGGTGGATATCCGCCAGCGTACCGGCTTTTGGAATGGCCGCCCGGTCAAGAGCAGCATGGTGGAACTAAGCGCTGCCCTGTCCGAGCTGGGCGCCTGGGTGCGTCTGCACTACGTCTATCCCTATCCACACGTAGACAACATCATTCCCCTGATGGCCGAAGGCAAGGTGCTGCCCTACCTGGACATCCCTTTCCAGCACGCCAGCCCCTCGGTGCTGCGCGCGATGAAACGCCCTGCATTTGAGGACCGCACCCTCTCGCGTATCAAGCAGTGGCGCCAGGACTGCCCGGATCTGACCATACGCTCGACCTTCATCGTTGGTTTCCCCGGCGAAACAGAGGACGACTTCCAGTACCTGCTGGACTGGATGAGCGAGGCGCAACTGGATCGCGTGGGCTGTTTCCAGTATTCGCCCGTCGAAGGCGCACCGGCCAACAAACTCGATGGCATCGTCCCTGACGAGGTCAAACAAGAGCGCTGGGAACGCTTCATGGAACATCAGCAAGCCATCTCCACCGCTCGCCTGGCTGCCAAGGTAGGCCGCGAGATGGATGTACTGATCGATGAGATCGACGAGGACGGCGACGCCGTAGGCCGCTCCAGCGCCGACGCCCCCGAGATCGACGGCAACGTTTTCATCACCAGCGCACAAACCCTGGAACCCGGTCAAATGGTGCGCGTGCGCATTACCGACTCCAGTGAATATGACTTGTTTGGCGAACAGGTTTAAGCGCTGACCAGCCCCGATGGCTCAAGCAGGCCCGTGTCACTCTGATGACACGGGCGCTATACATCAAGCTGCCCTTAACCGTCCCGTACTCTTGCCCAACTGTCCCCGCCCCAACACCGGACATGGGCAGCCGGGCACCATTCCAAGGATCTGTCATGCCCGTCTACCAATTAGATCAACATGCCCCGCAAATTGACGACAGCAGCTTTGTTGCCGACGAGGCAACACTGATTGGCAAGGTCGTACTGAAAGAGCACAGCAGTGTCTGGCCAGGTGCGGTCATTCGTGGCGATAACGAAACCATCACCGTAGGAGCAGGCTCCAACGTCCAAGAAGGTGCCGTCCTGCACACCGATCCGGGCTACCCGCTGACCATTGGCGACCATGTCACCATCGGCCACCAGGCCATGCTGCACGGCTGCACGATCGGTGAAGGCGCCTTGATCGGCATTCAGGCTGTGGTCTTGAACGGGGCCGTCATCGGTCGCGATAGTCTGGTGGGTGCCGGCGCGCTGGTCACTGAAGGCAAAGTCTTCCCTGAACGCAGCCTGATCATTGGCTCGCCCGCCAAAGCGGTGCGCACCCTCAGCGATGAAGACATTGCCAAGCTGCGTCAGAACGCCCGCGTTTACGCTGAGCGTGGCGGCCACTATAAAACGGCCTTAAAGCGCATCGACTAATCCCTGTTCTCGATTTGTTTTCAACTGGAAAGACCTATGGCCAAAACCATTCTTGTTACTGGCGGTACCGGCTTTATCGGCTCTCATACCTGCGTCGAGCTGATTGCCCACGGTTATCAGGTTCTGATTCTGGACAACCTGAGCAATAGCCAAAAAAGTGTTCTGGATGCCATCACGAAAATCACCGGCACTCAGGCCGGCTTTATCGAAGGCGATATCCGGGATCGGGCCTTGCTCGACACTATTTTCCAGCAAAACGCGATATCTGCCGTTATCCATTTTGCCGGTTTGAAAGCGGTGGGCGAATCCGTTGCCCAACCCCTCAAGTATTACGACAACAACCTCACGGGCACGCTAAGCTTGCTGCAAGCCATGCAACAGGCCAAGGTACGAACTCTGGTGTTTTCGTCCTCCGCCACCGTGTATGGCGACCCCCAGCAACTTCCCATTCCCGAGACACATCCGCTGTCCGCCACCAATACCTATGGCCACACCAAACTGGTGCTGGAGCAGGCAATGGGCAATCTTTACCACAGCGAGCCGGGCTGGCGTATTGGCTTGCTGCGTTATTTCAACCCGGTAGGCGCCCACGAATCGGGACTGATCGGCGAGGCTCCTCAAGGCATTCCCAATAATCTGATGCCCTACATCGCTCAGGTTGCGACGGGGCAACGCGAACAGGTCCAGGTTTTTGGGCACGACTATGACACGACGGATGGCACGGGCGTGCGCGACTACATCCATGTCTGTGACTTGGCCAAAGGCCATGTCGCCGCCTTGGAGTACCTGGAAGCCAAAGACAGTGAACTGCTGACTGTCAACCTGGGAACGGGGCGTGGCTATTCTGTTCTGGAGATGATTGCCGCCTTTGCGCGCAGTTGTGGGCGCCCTATTCCCTACACGCTGGCCCCACGTCGTCCTGGAGATATCGCGGCTTGCTGGGCAGACACGGAAAAAGCCCGCGAAACCTTGGGCTGGGAAGCCAAAAAAGGCATTCAGGAAATGTGTGATGATGCCTGGCGCTGGCAGTCGGGGCAGGCCTGACCCGTGCATGCGTGCCATCGCCATTGGCGATGGCACGTTGACAGATGGTTGATTTGCAAGGAAGAAAACGGGTCCTAGAATAAAGGTGTCAATCTAAAAACCACCCTCAGAGACAGATTCCCATGAAAACCTATCGCATCGGCCAGATCGTTCCCAGCTCCAACACCACGATGGAAACCGAGATTCCTGCCATGTTGCAGGCACGTTACGCCGAGTTTCCTGAAGAGCGCTTTACGTTCCACTCGTCGCGCATGCGCATGATGCACGTGAACCCCGAAGAACTGAAAGCCATGGACATTGCCAGCGACCGCTGCGCGGTTGAGCTGAGCGACGCCCGCATGAACGTGATGGCCTACGCCTGCCTGGTGGCTATCATGGCCCAAGGCGACGGCTACCACCGCGTCTCGCAAGAGCGTCTGCAGAACACCGTTAAAGACAACGGCGTGGACATTCCCGTGCTGAGCTCGGCCGGTGCCTTGGTCGATACCCTGAAAGAATTCGGCTACAAGAAAGTCTCCATCATCACGCCGTACATGAAGCCGCTGACCAAGCGCGTGGCCGACTACATCGAAGCAGAAGGCATCGAAGTTCAAGACTCCATCAGCCTGGAAGTGTCGGACAACCTGGAAGTGGGTCTGCTGAATCCAGAAAACCTGCTCGAGCACGTCAAACGTCTGAACCACGACGGCGTGGACGCCGTCATCCTGTCCGCTTGCGTGCAGATGCCTTCCCTGCCTGCCATTCAACGTGCCCAGGACCAGATCGGCAAACCCGTTCTGTCCGCCGCAGTGTGTACCGTGTACCAGATGCTCAAGACACTGGGTCTGGAAACCCGCGTTCCCAACGCAGGCCACATCCTGTCAGGCGTCAAGCCACAAGCCTGATCCAGCCAGCCTGGTGACGCACAACCCTGTCGACCTTACATCGGCAGGGTTTTTTTATGCCTGATCAGTTTTCAACAGAGGGGGATGCCCCCATGAGGATGAACACTCCAGCGCACGCGGTCACCTAAACGCGCGGCTTGCCCACCACCGCCGCTAAGGAACGTCTTGAAGGCCGCAGCTTATGCAGACATGCTGAAAAAAACGATATGATGCCAGCATGAAACTGGACCTTCTGACCCTCAAACTATTTGTCCGAATACTGGAAGAAGGCACGATCAGCCAGGCGGCTGAACGTGAGCACATTGCCGCCGCCGCGGTCAGCCGCCGCATCGCGGATCTGGAACAGTCTCTGAACACGACCTTGCTGCTGCGCACCAACAAAGGGGTCAGCCCAACCGCCGCAGGTCTGGAGTTGTTGTACCGCTCCCGGGCGCTGCTCAATAGTGCGCAGGAAATCGAAACCCGCCTGCAGGCCTTCTCACAAGGCCTGCAAGGTTTGGTCCATATTCTGGCCAATACCTCCGCCATCTCACAATTTCTGGCTGAACCGCTGGGCGAATTCGGGCGTCAACATCCGGCGATTGCCCTGCAACTGGAAGAACAAACCAGCCTGGACATTATTCGCGCCCTGTCAGAGGGCAAAGCAGACCTGGGAGTGTTTACCCGCCTGCCTTACGCCGCCGATATCCAGGCCTATCCGTTTCGCAGTGACAAGCTGGTGGTACTGGCGCCCATCCATCATCCTTTGGCCAGGCACGAGAAAGTACGTTTTGAGCAGACTCTGGAACATGAGCAGATCACGTTGCTAAGCGGAACACAGCTGCATTACCAGATCACCAAAACCGCCATGGAGGCCAACCGCTCCGTGCGCATTCGTACCGAAGTATCGGGCTACGACGCCATGTGCCTATTGATCAACGCCGGAATGGGGATTGGCATCTTGCCACGCAAGAGCGCCAGCATTTACCAGATCCCCAATACACGCATGATTGAACTGGACGAAACGTGGAGCCAACGGGAAATTCTGATTGGAGTACGTCGGCGCGATGATCTGCAGCCCAGCGCTGAAACCTTGCTGAGCTTTCTGCTGGACAGCAGTACCTGAGCACGAGCTCTCTGGAGGCAGCAGCAATCTGTGCCCGACAGGCGGTCAAACTGCCACCCCGTCATGGGCAGGTCCGAAGCCCCTGGCATTTAGCTCAGTACGCTGCCCCTGGCTGAGCAACAGGCACGGCAATCTCATCCTTGAACTGACTCAGCAACACCGTAGCGGCTTGCCGCAGCAACACGGCGTCCACGCCGACGGCGACAAACAGGGCTCCCAAGGACAGGTAGCGATGCGCAGCCTGAACATCCGCCTGCAAAATACCCGGCGCCTTTCCCGCCTGACGTATACGTACAATTGCCTCTTCAATCGCCGCCAGAACCGCCGGATGTCCTGGTTCGGTCAAATAGCCCATGCTGGCGGCCAGATCAGCCGGACCAATAAAAACCCCGTCCACGCCTTCCACCGCCAAAATCTCATCCAGGTTTTCCAGGGCTTGCCGTGTTTCAACCTGGCATAGCACGCACATTTCCTGATTGGCCCGCTCCAGATAATCAGACGTGGCCCCCCAGCGGGCCGCGCGAGCCAAGGCAGCACCCACACCCCGGATACCATGGGGCGGATAGCGAACCGCCGCCACGGCCGCCCGGGCTTGCTCGGCATCCTGCACCATGGGAATCAGCAGGTTCTGAGCCCCTATGTCCAGCAGCATCTTGATCTGCACGGGATCATTCCAGCTGGGACGGACAATCGGCGCGATCGGGTGGGCCGCGACCGCCTGCAACTGCGCCAGCAAGGTCTGCACCGTGTTGGGAACGTGCTCGCCATCGAGCAAGATCCAGTCGTACCCCAGGCCAGCACACAAATCCGCCACGTACGGGCTGGCCAAGCCATGCCACAAACCGATCTGTGGCCTGCCTTGCTGCAAAGCCTGCTTGAATGTATTGACCGGATGCATCCTATCTCTCCTTGTGGTCTGCGTGGGCATCAAACAAGCAGTGTAGAACGCACACGGGCAAAATGAACGTGAACACGAGGTTTATGTCCGGTACGTCATCGTCCATGGACGGCAGATGAAAGACAAAAAAAGGCCCCACACCGGGGCCTTTTCAAGGCAAGACAACAGGCGGTGCTACAAAGCCTGCCCAACCTGTTTGACCAACTCGCCAAAACGGGGCGTCGTGCGGTCTCGTGGGCGAGGCAGGTCCACCTCGATCCGAGCACTGACCCCTGCCGGACTGCCTCCCAGCACGATAATGGTATCGGCCAAAAAGACAGCTTCATCAATGTCATGCGTCACAAATAACACGGCCGCTGAACTACGCTGCCACACCTGCACCAGCTCATCCTGCAAAGCCTGACGGGTCAGGGCATCGACCGCCGAAAAAGGCTCGTCCATGAGCAGTAAATCAGGCTGTACGGCCAGAGCACGAGCGATACCCACCCGCTGCACCTGCCCACCCGACAATTGATGCGGCCAACGGTCTTTCAGGTGGGCCAGCCCTACCTGATTCAAGGCCGCCTCAACTCGCTGCTCGCGCTCCTGACGCGACAGCCCCAGACCTTCCAGCCCATACGCCACATTTGAAGCAATGCGTCGCCAGGGCAGCAGGCGGCTGTCCTGAAAGACAAACGCATTGGCGCGCCGACCGGGGCTATCGTGCAGATTGGAGCGCAAATGTCCGAAGCTGGGTTGGCTCAAACCAGCAGCAGCCCGCAACAAGGTGCTTTTGCCAACACCGGAGCCACCCACAATCGCCACAAAATGCCCGGCCTGAACATCCAGGTTCACATCACGGATCACCGGCGCCGGCGCACCGGGGTATTGAAAACCAAATCCCTGGAACTGAATCAAGGCTGCCACTGAAGTACCCATTTGTTAAAAGTCAGAAACAGCATGTCGCACAAGGTGTAAACCACCGAGATGATCAGCATGTAGACCACAACCGCATCGTAAGCCCCTACCCCGGCTGCGGCATTCATTTCCTGTCCCATGCCAGGAACACCCAGCAGCTCGGCTGCAATCAGCGTCATCCATGCCTGTCCGATGCCGGCGCGCACGCCGCTGAGCAATCCGGGGCTGATGGCAGGTAAAACTACCGTCCAGGCGCGGGAGAAATAAGAGTGGTGCCCGAAGGCAGCCGCCAATTCGTAATAGCGTGGATCTACCGAGCGCACAGCACTATACGTGGCAAAGTAGTTCAGCCAGAACACGCCAATAGCGATTACGAAAGCCGCCCCGGCATGGCTAACCTTGAACCAGGCAATCGCAAACACCACCCAGGCCAGTGGCGGGATGGGACGCAGCAGACGCACCAGGTAGGCCTGCAACAAGTCAAAGCGATGGATGGTTGCCGCAGCCAGACCAAACCCAATCCCCAGGATGGTGCCAATGCCCAAGCCCCAGAAATAATGCACCAGACTGGACTGGGCAGCGGGCCAGAGCCGGCCAGCCTCGATTTCCTGAAACAGGGCCGATGGCAGGCTGAAGGGATCAGGCAGCGTACCGCGAGGAGCCCAGCCATAAACATAAGCCAGACGCCACACACCAATAAAAAGCACAAGGCCGGCTACACCGTAAACCATCCGCTCCAGGCCTCGACGCCACAAGGCATCGAGCCAGACGCCGTCAGAAGCGGGCGCAGCAGCGGGCGGCAAACTTGCTTCTTTTGCAACGCTCATCAGGGAGCCGCCTTTTCGTAGAAACGGATATCGAACAAGCTTTGTACATCGTCAAGCTTGGTCGCCAAGGTGCCCAAGGACACCTGGAAATCCTGCAGTTGAGCCGTGCCGTCAATAATCTTGCGGGGGTCAGGCTGAAACTGATCACGCGAGCGTTCGATGGCTGCTTGAACGATCTCTTTAGGCAAACGTCCACCGCCCACATACTTCTGCACATACGGGGTGGCCTTGGCAGGCTCATCGCGCAGCATGGCTGTGGCACGCAAATGGGCATTGACCAGATGCTGAACCAGCTCAGGCCGGGATTCGATCAGACCTTCGCGCACCAGCAGCACCGAACCAGGCTCATTGGGGAACAGTTCACCACCGTGCGCCACAATTTTGGCATCAGGCTGACGCTGCAAAATCTGACTGACCGTAGGCTCCAAAATGGCAGCGGCGTCCACCGCATGATTGCTCAAAGCCTGCTGAATCTGAGCCTCGCCCTGGTAGATGACCTCGACCACATCCGGATCAACTTTCAGCATATTGCGCAGCCAATACTGCAAGGCCGCCTCGGGAACAGCGCCTTTAGGGTAGCTGGCAACCTTGGGCTTACGGCCCTTTTCCTGCGTAAACCGGGCAACGGCGGCGGCAAAATCCGGTTTGTCGGCATCCAGATAAGCAGACAAATCCCCAATCGCCACCACACTGACCTGCTCCACGATATTCGAGGCCAGAACCTTGACGTCGGCCTCTTTGGCTCTGGCGACCAAAGCCGGACCAATACCTACGTAAGCGACATCCAACTGTCCCGCAATCAGCGCCTGGGTCAATGCGGGTCCGCTTTGAAACTGCACCAATTTGGGCTCAGGCTGCCCTTCTGGCAGTAAGTCGCCAGATCCTAAGGCAACGAACAATTGAGCGGCAGGCATGATGGGCAGATAGCCGATCTCCAGCGTTTGCTCAGCAGCCTGGGCGCCAAAAGAGACAGAAAGAGCAAGAAGGCCAGAGGCTACATAACGGGAAAACATAAGGATCTCGTAGAACAGGCTAAAACTGAAGCTTAAACCTGTTGGGGAGACGCATCTTTATTTGCTAATAACCAAAAAGCATTAAAACAACCCTCTTTACACCTTCTGCTCTGATACCTGCCAGGCTCCCCCTCCGACACTCAATGGCGTCCGGGAGCAAGCAAGTGATGCCCCTCCTGAACAAACAACTGCCCCAGCGAGGTGGAGCCATAGACATTCAAATGATTGTTATCGAAATAGGCCATGCGTCCGGCATACCGGCCCTGCTCGGCAAACGGACGCGCCACCGCCCCGACGTCGACCCAATACACATTGGGGATTCGGTCCACAATCTGTTTGATGATCGCATTGGCAGCCTGCGCCTTCTTTCCTGGCGCTCGTTCAATATGTATGCCCAAACGACTAAAAAGCTCTTGGCGAATGGGAGAGACAGCAAGCTCGGGGACATCCGACAATACATAAACCGGTGTGCTGGCCGCGATACTGCGTAAGGTATGTTCGAGCTTTGAGAGGTAATCGGGGTCAGCCGCCTCCGGTTCTTCGCCCAACTGATAAGACCAGAAGGAAGTGAAAATGACGGCCTCATACTGCCGATAGGCTGTGGCTATATATTCCTTAAGATTCTTACAGGGCTCGCGCGAGGATTCAGGCAAGACATGCTCATTAAAACCAAATACCGGAGAGCAGGAGCTGCCTGTTACCACGTACGCCTGCCACCCCTCTTTACGTCCCACTTCGTCCACAAACGAATTCAAAGCCGCTGCATGAGAATCACCTGTCACCAATATCCGCGGAGATTTCTCCGGATCGCCACGCAAACAGCGCTTGTCAAACGTGCCATGGCAAACATCGGTGCCATAACTCAAGAGCGCAGGATCAAGATCCAAAGACGGCTTGACCGCCTTCAAACCCAGCCCCAAGCCCGCCAGAGCAAGGGCCGGGAGCAAGAACAAAGCCAGAAAAGCCGTCGTGAACCCAACGTTCCAGCGTTTGCAGCGCTGCTCCACCAGCCTGTAGGACAGATAGGCCAGAATAAACATGCAAGGCACTGCCACCAGCAACCAGCTGAGCGGCAACACATAAGCGCCATAAACATAGCGCAGATACGCCAAAATCGGCCAATGCCATAGATACAAGGAGTAGGAAATCAAACCTACCGCGACCATATAGGGTCTCTGAAAGACCCACATGACCCAGCCGCCGGTCGCCTGTTCCGAGCGCCCACCGTAAATGAAGAGTCCAGCCCCGAGGCAGGGAATAAGGGCATTGAGCCCAGGAAAAACAGACTGCTTGTCCAGCATCAGCAGCCCGCCCACTATCAGCATGATCCCAGTCAGCTGAAGCAAGTGACATCCGCGTCGATGGCTGTACACCGGCAGAAAAGCAAATAAAGCGCCTACCAACAACTCACTGAAACGTAAACGCAGTAAAAAATAAACCGAATCTCCTGCATGCGTAGACAGCAAATAATACTGGCTATAGGCAAACCCCAGCGCCACCCCGCACGTCACAAACACAGTCAGAGACAGATCCAGGGTATCCTTGCCACGTCTGGAAAAGAACCTGAAAGCCAGCAAGAACACAAGAGGCCAGATAAAATAAAACTGCTCTTCTATGGAAAGCGACCAAATATGCAATAACGGCTTTTCATCGGAAGCAATATCAAAATAGCCACCGTCTTTGGAAAAAAACTGATTCGCCAAAAAAGCAGAAGAATAAAGAACAGAACTAAAAAGCCGATCAAAATCTTCTGGAAGAAGAAGAAAAAATCCAGCCAATAAAGAAAACAGCAAAACAATATAGAGCGGTGGCAGTATTCTTCTAATTCTTCTTTTGTAAAAATCAAAGAAAGAAAACCGCCCCTGCATGACTTCATTTTTTATGATGTGACTAATCAGAAACCCTGAAATCACAAAAAAAACGTCCACCCCGATAAAACCACCGGGCAGCCAATCGGAATTCAGGTGAAAAATCAGGACTGATAGCACAGCCAGGGCGCGTAGACCATCGATGTCACTTCTATATTTCATCATCTTATTTTTACGACCAAGAACGCATCAGTCCTGTATAAAATCCATCAGACCACTGTTATAGTGCGTACCCAGGCAGCGGTCTGCCAAGACACTTCCTGCCGCAAACCAGCCTCGGCATCCTGTCCACAGGGTTCCACATCGGACACCCAGACTGTCACTTCAATACAACAGACATAGTGACAAAAACCACCCAGACACGCACTTACAACCAGCAACAAATACTATCATTGCAGTTCGGCTTTACTTGCTAAGTTTCTCTGATAAGTTAGCGCCAAACGTCCGCCTAACGCAGATGGGACACCATTATTGCTCAAGCACTCCCACACTGGGTCATTCACTCGGTTAGTCCCCCTCACACGCCCTGACTGTACCGGCCAACTTGTAACACATTGGGTTTTTTATTTGATATGCCTGACCAAGGAGCCGGTATTACTGTTTTATAAGGCCCCTACTTCAGAAAAAAGCTCGTTAAAAAATTTCGAAAATAAACGTTTTAAACCCATTGAGATTAGAATTGAAGGTTGAGATCTTCAGTTCAGCGAAACGTTGACTATCATCCGGAGAATGCGTGAACACTGTTAGCCAGAACCCTGAAGCCAATACAAGAAACATTAGTCTGAGCGATCTAATTAGGCTGTTTTGGAAATCAAAAAAAATAATTCTAGCAGTCACTCTGCTGTGCACCTGTCTTTCCATTGGCTATTTGGTGTTGGTACAACCCACCTACCAAGCCACCACGCGAGTGCTGCCTCCTCAGGCAAGCGATTTGGCCGAGTACGTCGAGAGCGTGAATACGATAGACACGGGCATTTCCGAGAAAGACACTCCACGTCCACTGGACTCCGCGCATGTTTACGGGATTTTCTACACCAACCTCAAATCAGACTCGATCAAAAATAAATTTTTGACGCAATACTACCTTCCTTATTTTGCGCCCAAAGATGAAGTCGAGACCGAGCAGGTTGCAAAGCGTCTGGACAAATCCTTGAGTATTACAGGCTCTACGGCAGAGGGTGGCGGCCTGAACGTTTCCATTAAAGCGAAAGATCCAAAACTGGCGGCTCAGTGGGCCAATGACTATACACAACTTGCCGTACAGGCTACTCATGCCGAGCTGCTCAAGAACCTGCAAAGTGAGATCAGCGCAAAAAAACAAAGCACCGAAAACCGGATAGCAACGCTACGTCAGCTGGAGCAGGACCTTCAGAACCTGAAAATAGGGCGCCTTCAGGACGCCTTGACCGTGGCCAAAGCCATGGAACTGGAAGCGCCGATGCCAGGCACAACTGTCATCACGCTGGACAACAGCCCCGGCAATGAAAACAGCTTTATGCGGGGGACACGATCGTTACAGGCCGAGATAGACGTGCTTAGCAAGCGCAAGGATCAGGACGCCTACATTGCTGGCTTGCCCAAACTGCTGACTCAGCAGGCCTTGCTGCAGACCCTCAACAGCAATCCCGAGTTCTCGGTAGCCCGCATCGATATGGCTGCACAGCCACCGTATGAGCCCATCAAGCCAATCAAACCCTTGGTCTTGCTGATAGGGATTATTTTCGGTCTATTCCTGGGGATGTTTGTTGTACTGATTGTCAGCACAATCAGAAATGATTGAAAGCTGCTGTTTGCCACCGCGCTCGCACGTAGCCTTTCACTACCATATACGACCGTAGGATATGAATACCTTACCTAGCCGCCGCTTTCAGAAAAAACACGAGCAAATCCTGCTCTCTTCGCCATTCCTGCTGTTTGTAGGCTGGCTGGTTTCCGTTGCCCTGCCCACTGCCCTGCATTGGGGCTTGAACGGCTTGCTGACACCCGATCTGGGCCAGAAAACGGCCTTGATCGTGGCCTCCATCGCCTTTGTCATTTGCCACTTTGTGGTTCGCAAGATCAACACGTCCTATCCGGGCGGACAGTCGAGCATGTTCATTGCACCGCAAGTCATCACCATTTACGTGCTGGTTGCGCTGGTCTCCCTGCTCTTAACGCTGAACCTGTCTCGCTTTATCCTGCTCACGAGCGGTGCCTGTGCCTTGCTCTGGTTTTACCTGGAGCATTTCAGCACGCAAAAATATCGCCGCTTAAAGCTGGCGATTATCAAAGGGGGGATGAGCGATCATTTGTTTGAGCTGGACAATGTTGACGCTCGAGAGCTGACAACACTGGATTTGCAGAACGTTCGATATGATGCGGTGGTGGCGGACTTCAACGACCTGAGCAAAGACGATGAACGTTTTCTGACGCAATGCGCGCTCAAGCGCATTCCTGTCTATGACGCCAGTCTGGTTTATGAGTCGCTTTCAGGGCGTGTGCGAATCAACCGCATGTCCGAGAACAACCTCGGAGCCTTGCTGCCCACCAAAGTCTACGAGACCACCAAACTGCTGATGGACCTGGGAATCGTCCTGCTGTCCTTACCGATCGTGCTGCCCATTGGTCTGATCACTGCCTTGCTGATCAAACTGGAAAGCCCTGGACCAGTTATTTATACCCAGCAACGCATTGGGCTGGGTAACAAGGAATTTACCATTTATAAATTCCGCAGCATGCGCTTTGATCGCGAGCAGCCCGAGCAGTTTGCGGGCGAGGACGACCCACGCATCACGCGTGTTGGCAAAATCATCCGCAAGCTGCGTATTGACGAGCTTCCGCAGTTTCTTAATATCATCAAGGGCGAAATGAGCCTGATCGGCCCGCGCCCCGAACAGCCCAACTTTGTCAGGGCGTTCGACGAGCAGATTCCGTTTTACAACTACCGCCATGTGGTCAAGCCAGGAATTACGGGCTGGGCGCAAGTGCGGCAAGGTTATACGGATGATGCAGACGCCACCCGCATCAAGATCGAGCATGACTTCTATTACATCAAGAACTGCTCGACCTATCTGGATCTGCACATTGTCTTTCTGACCATCAAAACCATGCTCACCGGTTTTGGCGCTCGTTAAGGAAAACCAAAGAAAATCAACTCAAATAAAAGAAAGACTACAAGCACTAAGTCGAGCGCACTTCCTCGATAATCTTACGAAGGCGCTCAATCACTCATCCTGTTTTTTCAATAGATCAAGAGAGCAAACAAGAATTAAAGAAAACCACAAAAACGGCCAAACATAAGCCTTTGAAATTAAAGAAGAAAAAAATGCATAAACGAACATCAAAACCGGAAAATGAAAATACACATTAGATCGAAAAAATTTTAAATTACAAAATATATAAATAAAAACCAACACAATTATAAATAAAAAAATTAAAAAATAAGCAATTCCGTATGCAGCCCAATATGAAAGCAAGTTGTGTATATATCCACCAGAATCCCCATCCCTCAATATCTCATACCCATAACTACCAAAAATAAAATTGTTAGATATTACCTCCATTCCCTCTTTAAAATAATTAAGCCTCCCAACAAAAGAAGGATCGGACCAAGGGTCTGTCAACAAAACCAAAAACCTACTATTTGAGGACGAACCAAAAATCGCCATAACAAACAAAAAACAGACACCAAGAATAGAGGAAAAAAGAAATAAAATATTTCTTTTAACAAAAATCTCAAAAACAACTATAGAAATAATAAAAAAATATAAACTTGATCTTGAATAAGTATAATAAATACCAAAAAGAGAAACCACTAAATAAAAATACTTATATAAACCGACTGCATATATATAAACTAGAAGACCTATTACCGCAAATGCATCAGACATAGCCAGATATACTAGCGGAGCCCCTTCTTGTTGGTATAGCTCCCAGGTCCCATAAACTTCTCTTCCTCGAAAAACCCCATCTATTACAACGACAATCAAAGGTAAGAGAGAGATATAAATGAATCCACGCTTATCTTGAGATAAATACTGATGAACACGATCAAAAGAAAGACAAAGCGGAAGCAAGCAGGAAATTTGTATTACTGTAGAAGCTAAAGACTTTAACGCCAGAGCAGGACTAACATTATAAATAGAGGACAAACTAAAAAAAGCAACAAAACTGCCATAAAAAAACAATAACAGCGCCAACCAAAAAAAAACGCCTCTTTTTTTATTTTTTAACACATCAAGAAAAAAAATAAAATAAAAAGCCGATAAAACAAAAGGCACGGATATAAAAGGAAACCAAGAAAGAAAATTATGATTATATTTTAAATAAGAATAGGCAGGATAAACTCCAACAAAAAGCAAGAAAATCACCAATGCCACTTTTCCATAAAAAATTTCTTTGGCATTCATAAGAATCATCTACCCGCAAGATATTTTTCCAAAGCTACACGAACCCTATAAGTCGCTTTAGATGCCAATGAAATATTGGCCAAACGATCTTTTATAGACAATTCCTTGAAAAACAGTAAGCCCAATAACTTGCCATTTTTTCTTAAATTTTCTGCACTTATTCTTGCACTTAAGCTCCGCACATCTTTATCGCTTAGATTTAATTTATACTTTTCCAAAAACAATAAATAAGCTTTATTTCTTGAGCCAATAATTTCATTTTTTTTATCAAAATCAACGCCAAAACCCATAGAATTATTTTCATGAATTCTATAAAGCAAAATTATTTCACGAGTCCATTTTATTTCTCTAGCGAAAAATTTTATATGCAACGACGTCCAAATATCTTCATTAGGAAGTTGTTCTGGAATAGGAAATATTTTTTCTGCGAAGAGACGTGTGAATCCAGCAGCCCCACCACTAAGATTTGGAGCATCTTTTTTTGGATAAACAATACCGTCGTACTTTTTATTGTTACTAAAGCTTTTTATTTTTCCTGTCGCAACATCCACATTACCACTAAACAGTGCAACTCGTTTTTCAATAGACTGTGGTGGCAAAATGTCATCACCAGCAAATAAAAAAACATAATCCCCAGAACAAAGCGCCCACCCTTGATTGAAGGCTGCTACCTTTCCTTTTCCACAGGCGCTATAAACCTTCAACCGACTATCCTGCTTAGATAAATCAGCAAGCAAAGCCTCTGTATTATCTAAAGAATTATCATTAATTACAATTATCTCAATATTTTCATACGTTTGAGAAAAAATGCTTTTTATAGCTTCCTCGATATATTTTTCTACATTTCTTACGGGAATAATTATTGAGACACGGCATTCTTTATACATTGACTATTTCCTTTCCCGCAAAAAATTTTTATAGAACAAAAACCGCACCCCACCTCCCAATAACCGCAAAGGAATCCGAGTCATAATATTAAACAAAAATTGTGAATAACTTATAAACCCACTGATCCGAAAATCACGCTGAAATTTATATTCATTTATTGCATAGGACCACCCGCCCCGCCTCTTTATCATTTCAATTCCAGCCCTGGCATACACCAAAGGCATCCCTAAATTTGCAGTTTTCGCACCCGCTTGAATAAGGCGAACCCATAAACCATAATCTTCATACAGGCTCTCATCTCTATACCCCCCTAAATCTTCAACTTTTTTCTTTTTAAACATAACAGTCATATGATTAAAAGGATTTCTGTATTTTGCGAACTTTACTATCTCTAAATGATTTAAAGGCACTTTCTTTAGACCATAGGCATCAGAAATAGAATTTTCGAACTCAACAACCCATCCACCTATAATATCAACACTAGGGTTCTTTTTAATATAAACAATTTGCTTTTCAAAACGATCTGGAAAATTTATATCATCAGTATCAAACCTAGCCACCCACTCAAAACTGCAATTCTTCAAACCCTCATTTAATGCACGCCCTAAACCTTGATTTTGTTTAAGCTTAATAATTTTTAATGGCAGTCGGTCACTATAGGCATCTAGAACAGTCTGCAAATCGTCTGTGATCGGCCCATCCAAAACCATAACAATCTCATCTGCAAGCAGCGTCATATTTAGCAAGCTATTTAACGCCTGATCTAAATAAATAGGTTTTTCTCTAGCATAAAGAGACATTAAAACAGAGAATTTCATTCGGAGCTCCCTGATTTAAGAACAGAACGATAAAACCCTGTTAATTTCTTCCATTTATAATATGATGTTCGATAATAGTCATGCTCAACTCTACCGGCTTTTAAATAAGCATCCAAATCAGACTCTACCCATCCCATTTTTTTGAGAAAGTAAGCTTTATCTTCTTCTAACTCATACCTACTTGGGTACGGTATATTTTTTAAATCTTCTATTGCAATTTCTCTAGTAATTTGCCCAGTAACAATTAAAGTACTAAGATGAACTCGACGTTTATCAATTCCAAATTTTACTGGAAGTATGTAACCTTGATAAAACCGAGTGAACACAGACTCGTAATGTTTATATGGATAAGGTTTATATCCGTATTTTTCCTGGAGTTTTTTCATAGCAGAAAATTTATTAAACTCCATTAGATCCAAGACGGAAACCCAATGCACTTTTTTAACTAAAGCAAATCGAATATAATCAAGCACCCCAAATAAAGGAAAAGTTTTTATTTTTACATCAGAAAATTTTTTTGAGATATCAAGAATATTTTCTTTATCAAACTTAAACCAATTCCAACTTCTTGGAATTCGCATTCCCTCTGTGGCCTCATTGGTCCCGGCCAGCAAATGCTTCAGGCCATATTTAGCCGCCTGCTGGTAATTCACCGCCGTCATCGCGTTGTCGTATAAAAGCTCGATATCGACAACATTGGCATCAAAAAATGCCTGCATCAGCTTGCGGTACTCATGCCAGTCAATCACATGGGTATACAGATCCACGCCCAGACCATTGATCAGGTTCTCAATATTGTTCTGCGCGAGCTCGGAGTTCCAGCCATTATCCATATGCACAGCCAGAGGACGCAATCCAAGCTCAACGGCCTTGACCAGCACCCAGGAGCTGTCTACCCCGCCTGAAACCCCGACAATGCAGTCATAAGGCTTACCTTTGCCCTGCGCCTTGACCTCGGCCACCAAGGCCTGCAAGCGTCGCTCTTTTTCTTCCGGTGCCAGCCCCAACGTGTTCTTGGTGCCTGCCTCCAGGTCCGTGCAGTAGTTGCAGACGCCATCACTGTTGAAAACAATGTCGCGTGCGCTGGTGTCCATCACACAGCGCGTACACACCTGGTAATGTTGATTCATTCAATATCATCCAAAGAGTCAAACTCGGCCCGTTTCGGGTAATTGATCAATACCGCACGGTGTGGGCCTTTGAATACAAACATGGCGCCGGCCGCGACGGCCGAAGCACCGGCCTTCAATGCCAGGTTGAAATCGTCCATCGAACGAGCTCCGCCCAGGGCCACCACGGGCACCGGCAAGCGGCTGGCAACCGAATGGATCAAATCCAGATCGTAGCCGTCCATCATGCCGTCATGGTCTACTGCGCTCAAGAGGACTTCCCCTACTCCCGCATCAACCCGTTCAGCCAAATAATCGTAAATAGGGCGGTTCAGCAATTTACCCGACTGCGAACTATACAGCTTGGGCTGCTTGAGCCAGTTTTTTTTAATATCAACACCCAACACCACACTTTGCTGGCCATACACCCGGGCAATATCCTGTATCAAGCGCGTATCGTTCAGCACAGCCGATTGCAAACTGACCTTCTCAATGCCCAGATCAAAAATCCGCTCGACCTGCTGCATGTTCTGGATACCGCCCCCGTACGTCAAGGGCATAAAGCACTCTTCGGCAAACAGGCGCACCACATCCAGATCAGGCGTGGTACCTGCGCTGGAGGCGCCGATATCCAACACGACCAGCTCATCGACCTCCTTCTCGTTGAAGATACGAATTGCGTTGGTCGGGTCGCCCACGTATTTGGGATCTTGATAGCGGCGGGTTTTAACCAGGCCCCCATTTTTCAAAGACAGGACAGGAATAACACGTGGCTTCATGCGGTCTCAGCCATAAAGTTCTTCATCAAACCAAATCCAAACTGGTGACTTTTCTCGGGGTGGAACTGGACGCCCATGACGTTCTCGCGCTGGAAGGCGGCCACGAACGTGCCGCCATAGTCGGCTGTCGCCAAGACATCCTGAGCACAAGCGGCCTCGACCTTGTAGGCATGGACAAAATAAAAGCGATGACGGCGCTCGCCTTCCTGCAGCAAGGGGTTGGGCTTGGCAATATCCACTTCCGACCATCCCATGTGGGGGATCTTCAAGGGACGTTCGGGCGTGCTTTGAAAGCGCCGTACCTGGGCATCAATCCAGCCAAGACCGGGCAAGGTGCCTTCTTCGCTGGCACGACACATCAACTGCATGCCCAGGCAGATGCCCAATACGGGCTTTTTATCCTGCAGGGCATAGTGCTCCAGAACAGGCAAAAACCCCCGATCGTGCAATTGCTGCATACCGTGGTCAAAGGCCCCCACGCCCGGAATAATCAAGCGCTCAACGGCCATGACCTCCTGCGGGGCAGACACCTTGCAGGCCTCTCCTCCCAGCTTTTGAATCATTCGGATGACCGAATTAATATTGCCACAACCGTAGTCCAGGATGCCGATCATAAACTTGCTCGCTGTTTGTGCGATTCACCACAACTATATCGATACGAAATGGCCAGATACACCACGTACAGCAAGGCGTAGGACACCGAGTAAATGAGGATCGCCGCAGACTCGGTACCCACGTAACTCAGCACTCCGTAGGTCATGGCCAGCAGACAGATCTGCCATATCAGATCGACTTGTTGTTTGTTAAATATATATATTACGTAACTTAACGGGCTGGCGATGAAACGCAAGGTAAACATCGGGACCAGCAATACGCTCATCAAGCCTGCGGGGCGCCACTCTTCACCAAAGGCAATGGCAAAAACGGGCTCCGACAAGAAGTAGGCGCCAATGGCAAAAATGACGGACCCGGCGCCCAGTACCCAAAACGTACGTACGTACTCGTGGCGGCACTCGCCGCGCTCACGAAACGCCATCGATGCCTGGCGTTTGAAGACATCCAGAACCGCCTTGCCAAGAAACGACAAGGGCAACCCCAGCACACGGATCACCAACGCCAGATAACCGGCGCTCTCTGCCCCAAAACGATAGGCCACAATCATGACGGGCAACTGGATTGCCAAGGCATTGATAAAGTCGGCGGGTAAGGAATATGCCAGAAACTTCCGATGGCGTCTGGCATAGGCCTGCATCAATGGTCGCCAGCGCCGTATCCAAGCCATCGACACCGGCAATAGCCACATACCATAGGCCTGCGCCAGCAGCAAACCCAGCACATACGACACCGCCAGCGCCGTCGCGGTAGGCCAAATGAACCCGGCGGCAATCTGCAACACCACCACAAAAATCGACTGGGCCACTCGCATCATGTTCAATTGACGAAAGCGCCCTTCTGCTGCTGCCCAGGATTGCCAGGCCTGATTCAATGCGAACAGGGTGGCACAAGGCACCAAGACAAGTAACAGCATCAAGCTGTCAAAGTAGTTGTAGCCAGTCAGCACATGCACCAAGCCCAACACAAGCACTACCAGTATGGCTGCCAGCAGAGTCGTGGCCAGAACGGCAAACGCAGCGGCATTACGAAACCGCCCATCCCGCTCCAAGGCCAGCGACACCTCCAAGCGTCCCGTCAACGCTGTCGATAAAATAATGACAATCCCCAACCAGGCGGAGAACAGACCAAACTGGCCTGGCCCGAATTGGCGAGCAATCAGCAAAGCGCCCAGCACAGGAATTACCTGAGCGATCGCCGATCCAGTAAAGACGGAGAGTACGGTTTTCCAGTAACTATTTAGCATAAAAATGGCTGCGGAATTAAGCCGCAGCCTTAAACGAGATTAAAGCGGTACGCATGCCTGTAGCGCTTGGACGATGTGATCCATATCGTCGTCTTTCAGGTAAGGCCCCATGGGCAGACTCAGGACCTCGGTGGCGATCAGGTCGCCCACCGGCAGCACCGCATCCAGATCCTGCACGGCGGGCTGTCTGTTCAAGGGGATAGGGTAATGCACAGCAGTGGGCACACCCGCTTTGAGCAAGCTTTCCTGTACCTGGTCGCGCTGTTTGACCCGGATCGTGTACTGGGCATACACGTGACGGTTGTGGGGCTCCACAAAAGGCGTGCTCTCGATGCCAATGGCCTGCAGGCTGGTTTGATAACGCTGGGCCACGCGCTGACGCATCTCCAGCTCTTCAGACAAAATCGCCAGTTTGGGCAGCAAGATCGCCGCCTGCAACGTATCAAGACGACTGTTGATGCCGATGCGGATGTGATGGTAGCGTCGATCCTGTCCATGACGGGCAATCTGGCGCATTACTGTTGCCAGACCTTCATCATTGGTGAAAATCGCCCCGCCGTCCCCGTACCCTCCCAAGGGCTTGCTCGGGAAAAAGCTGGTACAAGCAATCGTCGTCAGGTTACAGGAGTAGCGTCCTTTGTAGGTTGCGCCAAAACTCTGGGCAGCATCCTCAATGACAGCCAGGCCGTGCTTGGAGGCAATCGCATTGATAGTGTCAAAATCCGCGCACTGACCATACATGGACACCGGAATAATCGCTTTCGTACGCGGCGTGATCGCCGCCTCCAGCAAAGCGGGGTCCAGGTTGTACGTCAGCGGTGCCACGTCCACATAAACTGGCTTGGCGCCCAACACGGCCACCGTCTCCGCGGTCGCCACATACGTAAAGCCGGGAGTGATCACCTCGTCACCGGGCCCTACACCCAAAGCCATCAACGCAATTTGCAAGGCATCCGTGCCATTGGCACAACTGATGCAATACTTGGCCTGTACGTAATCGGCCAGCTTTTCTTCCAGCTCTGCCACCTCTGGGCCAAGAATATAGCGACCATGCTGCAAAACCCGCGCAATACCTGCATCAATCTCAGACTTGATGCGCATTTGCTGGGCATGTAGATCCGTAAATTCAATCATTGCTGTTGGACTTCCCGTTTAATCAAACGATCATTGTGCAGCTCATAGATAGCTCCTGAATGCGGGCAGACGCACTGTCCAGTCCCCTTCACAGGCAAATCCAGCTGCTCTCCAAATTCACTCATCCAGCCTTTCTGACGGGCAGGCACACCCAGCATCAGGGCGTAATCGGGCACATCCCTATTGATCACTGCACCTGCCCCCACAAAGGCAAACTTGCCTATGGTGACCCCACAGACAATCGTGCAGTTCGCCCCCAATGTCGCCCCGGTGCGCACCAGTGTGTCACGATACTGATCCTTGCGCTCAATAAGAGAGCGTGGATTATAGACGTTGGTAAAGACCATGCTGGGGCCGCAGAATACGCCTTCTTCCAAGGTGACGTTGTCGTAGACGGAAACATTGTTCTGAATCTTGCAGTTGTCCCCTATCAGCACCTTGTTGCCAACAAAAACATTCTGGCCTAACGATACCCCCGCCCCGATCCTGGCACCTGCACAGACATGCACAAAATGCCAGACGCGTGAACCCGGTCCGATCTGTGCGCCTTCATCCACAATGGCTGTTTCGTGTTTGTAATAGCTCATTTTTTCAGGAAGGGGTGGTAATCACCCTGCAAAGGCATGATGTCTGCGGTGCGAATAAACTGCACAGTCGAGATTGCAGTGCGATTTTCTTCCAGACCAAAGCCACGGCCAGCCAGAATCTCTTCGTAGCTGCGCGTGTGCAGGTCGGTAAAGCCACCCGAAAACTCGATTTCCTCGCCATCTACCGTGATCGAGCGGAACGTGCGCATGCCTTTTTCCTGGGCCGATTGAGGCACGTCTTCCACGTCAATAGACAGGAACCAGCGCACCCGTGCGTTTTCATATTCCAGAAAACCCGCTGCCTTGCTATCCGTACGGGTATGCACCACATTACGTTGCAGATCGCCAAAAATAAAATGCAGCATATCAAAGAAATGCACGCCAATATTAGTGGCAATACCGCCCGATTTTTTCACATCGCCTTTCCACGACTGGTGATACCAGTTGCCACGAGAGGTGATGTAGGTCAAATCCACATCGTATTTATCTTTTTTGTTTTTGTTGTTTAATACTTTTTCCCGCAGTTCGATAATCGCGGGATGAACACGCAATTGCAAAATCGTGTTTACTTTACGTCCAGTATCGCGCTCAATATCCAGCAGGCCATCGATATTCCAGGAATTGAGCACCAGAGGTTTCTCACAAATGGCATCCGCACCGGAGCGCAGAGCAAATCTCATGTGAGAGTCATGCAGGTAATTGGGCGAACAGATGGACATATAATCGACTGCTTCGCCCGTTTGAGCACGACTGAGCTTGTCGATATGACGATCAAAGCGTTCGAACTCTGTAAAAAAATGAGCGTCGGGAAAGTGGCTGTCGATAATGCCTACCGAGTCATTCGGATCCATAGCAGCAACCAGCACGTTACCGGTTGCCTTGATCGCCTGCATATGACGAGGTGCGATGTATCCACTTGCACCAATGAGAGCAAATTTCTTCATGTTTCCTAGTGTTTCTTAAAAAATTTAAAAGCCGATGTCTTGACTCTGGCTAACGATAGGCAACTCTACACTTTACCGAAATATTTTTAATATTTTTTTAAATTGTGCTTAAAAATATAACTGCAAAAAAATAGAACCACTTAATTACTGTCAGTTTTAAAAGGATGCACTTTCCGCAAAAAACCGCTTATACAGCACCATCAACCCGCAGGCAAAACCTACCATAAAACGTTCAAGCATTTCCAACAAGCAGTACAGCACGACGACGCTGATGCATCAAAGCCATCAGAACCGCCAGAGACATCAAAAAGAACAATAAAGTATTATTGCGAATCAACATTATTTGCGTTTGCCCGTAAATAATATAGCCGCCTATCAAGCATAAACCGCCCAGGGCATAACTGCGCAATACTGAATCCGCATGGCGGATATATGACAGAAAATACCATGCCGCGCTGAACATCATCAGCAGCAGGGACAACAAGGCCAGCCCCCCATACAGCATCCAGACTTCCAGAAAAGTATTATGGGTATTGGCCAAGCCCGCAGGTACTGCTCCAATCAAGCCTGCTTCCCGCTTTTCTTTCAGCGTCTGGCGAAACTGAACTTCACCGATACCCAGCAAGGGACTGTCGTCAATCGCGTCCCATGCCGCTTCCCAGATCGCAAACCTGGCCCCCAGAGAGCTATAGCTACTGGCGCCGTTGGCCTGGTATTCGGACAAGTCTGTATAAACCTGTGCCACACGGGTTTTGACAAGGGGAGATTGATACGCCAAGACGCCGGCAGCCGTACCGAGCACGGCCAGGACAATGACACAGGCCATCGCATTGCTGCGTCGCAAATATGCCAGCAAAAACAGAAGAACAAATAAAGGGATGGCTACCCAACCACCACGCGTACCCGAGTAGTAAGAGCCCAGCAGGCCACAGAGCATGCCGACGGCCAGGAGCACCAGCCACAGACGGCGATGGGGATGGGGGTGGGGGTTACTGATTACCCAGCACAAGGCCACACCCAGCAATACCGCCATAGTCAACGACAGATTTCCAAACTGAATGGCCCCGGTAAAGCCAAAGGCCTTGAACTCACCGACTTGCCACATTTTCCAATAGGCCACAGCCAAACCGCTGACCGCTCCCAAGAGCAAGCCAGCCCATAAAGCCCCCGGCTTAGGTGGAAAACGACACAAACATAGAATCAATAATGCGCCGAGAGCAAATTTGACCGGGACCTCAAAGCTGCGCGCATAGCTACCGTGCCAGACTGTCGCTCCTATACTGATGCCCGCAAAAAGCAGCATGCAGACCCCAATAAGCTTTTCCTGTTTTTCCAGGGAAAGAGCTGGCAACGCAGGAATTTTCCACAGTGCAAAAAGGGCCAGCGCCCCCATCGCGTACGAATACAGATCCTTGGTGGACAACAGGCTTGCATAGAACAAGAACACAAGCCCCGATGTCAAACGGTTGCCTGGACCAGTCAAAAGAGAGGGAAGAGTCATATGCGACGAGACGAAAAAAACCTAAAGCGACGGTAAACGATACTCGTACTGACTGGGACCAGGACACTTTCGGGCGGGTCTGTCCTGCCAAGCAAATAAAAGCGACGTAACAAATTATAATCGCCGTAACACCCGGCGTGCCGTTCAAAGAGAGCAACTAACCGTGTAACTGCGTAGCGGTCCTTGATTTATATACGCCCGTACAACAACCCCTGGCCGAAAACTCAAGAAATCGGACTGACACCCCAGGCTTGAATGTCTGCTATCTTGCAAACTGGGTGAAGGCAAACACCTGGCCGCCTACGCCCTTTGAGGGTTTACCGTATCATGACCGTTGCGCAGTTCCCAGCTCACCCCCACGCGCCCACTCCAACTATGCGTATTCTTGTGACAGGCGGCGCCGGCTTTATTGGCTCCGCGCTTATCCGGCATTTGCTTCAAAGCAGCGACCACCACATCCTGAATCTCGATGTGTTGAGCTATGCCGGCAATCTGGAATCACTTGCACAAGTGCAGGGGCATCCAAACTACACGTTTCATCAAACCAATATTTGCGACGCTGCGCAGATAGCCACGCATCTACAGCAATTCAAGCCGGATATCATCATACACCTAGCTGCAGAGTCACATGTTGACCGCTCTATCGACGGACCTGCCCAGTTCATTCAAACCAATATCGTGGGCACCTACACCTTGCTTGAGCAAAGTCGCCAGTATTGGGAAGGACTGAGCACGCGAGACAAGCCGCATTTTCGCTTTCATCACGTTTCCACGGACGAGGTCTATGGTGATCTGGGCAAAACGGATGCACTCTTTACCGAGACGACCGCCTATAACCCCAGTTCCCCTTATTCGGCCAGCAAAGCCAGCTCCGACCATCTGGTGCGGGCCTGGCATCGCAGCTATGGTCTGCCGGTCGTCATCAGCAACTGTTCCAACAACTATGGCCCCTATCAATTTCCGGAAAAACTGATTCCCCATATGGTGCTCAGTGCCCTTAAAGGCCAAGCCTTACCGGTGTATGGGCAAGGAGACCAAGTACGCGACTGGCTGTACGTCGAGGACCATGTGCGTGCCCTGATCGCCGTGGCCACACGGGGAAAGATAGGTCAGACTTATAACATCGGGGGAAACCAGGAACGGAGAAATCTGGAGGTAGTACAGGCGATCTGCTCCATTCTTGAGGAGCTTTGCCCTCGCAAACCGGCAGGCCTGGCCCTTTATTCAGACCTGATTACGTTTGTCGAGGATCGACCCGGTCACGATCAGCGCTATGCCATTGATGCCAGTAAAATAAGGCGGGAGCTTGGTTGGCAGGCTCAAGAAAGCATAGAGACGGGCCTGCGCAAAACCGTACGCTGGTATCTTGAAAACACGTCCTGGTGGGAACGCATCCTAAGCGGCGCCTACCGTCTGGACCGTCTGGGAAAACAGGTGTGAAAGGAATTGTTTTGGCGGGGGGCTCAGGTACACGCCTGCATCCGATTACGATGGGTGTGTCCAAGCACTTACTGCCTGTCTACGACAAGCCGATGATCTACTATCCCTTATCCGTACTCATGCTTGCGGAAATACGGGAGATTCTGATTATCTGCACCCCAGAAGATCGGCCTAATTTCCAGAGCCTGCTAGGTGATGGCTCCCGCTTTGGCATAACACTTTCCTACGCCGAGCAGGCCTCACCAGACGGTCTGGCTCAGGCCTTTCTGATCGGAGCGGACTTTATCGGCAAGGAGTCCGTCTGCCTGATTCTGGGCGACAATATTTTCTACGGCTATGGCTTTAGCCAAATGCTGCGCACCGCCCGCAGCCGCGCTGAAGGCGCCACCATTTTCGGCTATCCCGTCAACAATCCGGAAAGCTTTGGCGTTGTAGAAATAGATGCAGAAGGCAAAGCCCTGTCGATTGAAGAAAAGCCGATGGTGCCCAAATCTCACCTTGCCGTTACCGGCCTGTATTTTTACGATAATCGGGTCGTGGACCTAGCCCGCCAAGTCACCCCATCGGCTCGCGGCGAGCTGGAAATTACCGACATCAACAACGCCTATCTCCGTTTGAATGCGCTACATGTCTCCATACTCGGGCGTGGCTTTGCGTGGCTGGACTCAGGCACTCACGAAAGTTTGATGGAGGCGGGTTCGTTTATTCGTACCATTGAACACCGTCAAGGCCTGAAAGTGGCTTGTCTGGAAGAAATTGCTTTCAATCAGGGCTGGTTACCCAGATCCGCTCTGCAGGCCCAGGCCCAGGCCTTGGAAAAAACAGGCTACGGGCAATATCTGGCCCGCTTGCTGCACCCATGATATGCACATTCATACCACCTCTTTACCCGGCGTTCTGATTATTGAGCCGCGCGTCTTTCACGACGAACGAGGCTATTTCAAGGAAAGCTTTAATGCGGCTCGCTATCAAACGCTGGCCGGCATAGACAGTGTCTTTGTACAGGACAATCAGTCCTGCTCCAGGGCCTGCGTTCTACGAGGACTGCATTTTCAAAGGACCAGGCCTCAAGGCAAGCTGATTGGCGTTACGCGCGGTGCCATATTTGATGTCGTCGTTGATATAGACCCCCACTCCAGCACATTCGGACACCATCTTGGCGTAGAACTCAGCCAGGACAATCACAAACAGCTGTGGGTCCCGCCTGGCTATGCGCACGGTTATTGTGTGCTCAGTGCCGAGGCGGATGTCAGCTATAAATGTACGGACTACTATCGACCCGACGATGAAGGTGGGCTGGCCTGGGACTGCCCACGGTTAGGCATCGACTGGCCCATTCCGAACCCCATCCTGTCTGCCAAAGACAAAATGCACCCGGGATTGGAGCAATTTCTGCGGCCATGACCAGGATTTTGATCAGCGGTGGGCACGGCCAACTCGGTCAAGCACTCACCCAGCAAGCCACCCACTTGCACCTCATATCTTTGGGGCATCAGGAACTCGACGTCACGCAACGCGCCTGTCTTGAACGCGCCCTGGATCGCCACCAGGCAGATATCGTGATCAACGCTGCCGCCTACACCGCGGTAGACAACGCTGAAACCGATGTCGAACGGGCATACCGAGTCAACGCGATCGCTCCGGGCTTGATGGCGTCGGTCTGTGCCGAGCGCGGTATTCAGATGCTGCACCTTTCCACCGATTATGTTTTTGATGGTCTGGCCGCTCAGCCATATGCGGAAGACGCGCCGACCAACCCTATCAGTGTCTATGGACATAGCAAACGAGAAGGGGAACAAGCCGTTCTGCGCGCCCTGCCCTCGGCCCTCATTTTGCGTACCAGCCGGGTGTTCAGCCCATTTGGGAACAACTTTCTGACTCGTCTGTTGACGCTTGCTCAGGAACGCTCGGAATTGAGCCTCGTAGATGATCAAACAAGCGGTCCGACCTATGCCCCCCATCTGGCGCGGATCGTCTTGCAGCTGGCAGAAAGGCTGCTTGCATCAAGTTCAGACACAGGCTCGTTACCGCTTACAGGCATTGTCCATTTCTCTGGCCTTCCCTGCATCAGCTGGTACGGTTTCGCCCAGGAAATCATTGGACAAGCGGTCAAGCTGGGCTTGCTGGGCACCGCGCCGACACTCACCCCCATCCCGGCCAGCCACTACCCGACACCTGCCCGACGACCTGCCCAATCAGGACTGCAGCAAGACCGTGTAGACGCCCTGCTAGGCAAGGACACTATAGAAAGAGACTGGCGCAAGGGAATTGAACACAGCCTTTTGTTTCTGCAAAAAACCCGCTAACCCGGGCAT
Organism: Alcaligenes ammonioxydans; assembly: GCF_019343455.1. Lineage (NCBI taxonomy): Bacteria > Pseudomonadati > Pseudomonadota > Betaproteobacteria > Burkholderiales > Alcaligenaceae > Alcaligenes > Alcaligenes ammonioxydans. Next base: position 3,352,691 of record NZ_CP049362.1, read on the forward strand.
GAAACACCCTGTCTGAGCAACTCAAACCCGGCAGACAACAAGACCAAGCCTAGGCTTGTACGCCAGATTCGAATTTGAAGCCCCCATCTCTTCTCACCCAGCGGGGCAATCAGCATCATTGTCAGTGTGATCGCTGCTGCCCCTCTGAGCCCCCTCCAGACGCAAAAAAGCCACCCCTGGGGGTGGCTTTTTCTCGGACACTGCCGATGTCTGGATCAGTGCTTGCGCACGTCACGCAAACGACGTGCTGCGGCTGCCTGAGCGGCCAGCATGGCCAGCTCGGCTTCCACAACAGCGATATCGGCCTTGTCCTTGGTGTTGCGCAGGGCCTCTTCCGCATGTTTGCGGGCTTCCAGCGCCTTTGCTTCATCCAAGTCGTGTGCGCGAATCGCGGTATCCGACAATACAGTGACTTTCCCAGGCTGAACCTCGAGTATGCCGCCAGCGACAAAGATGTGCTCTTCGCTGCCATCGTCCATAACGATCTTCAGCGTGCCGGGACGAATCCGCGAGATCAGGGGAGTGTGACCGGGCAAAATACCCAATTCTCCAGCCTCGCCGGGCAGCGCCACGAACTTTGCCTCACCAGCAAAGATCGATTCTTCGGCACTGACCACGTCAACATGAAGCTTAGCCATGAGCAATCCTTATTACTGAATAGTCTTGGCTTTTTCGAAAGCCTCGTCGATGGAACCGACCATGTAGAACGCCTGTTCTGGCAGAGCATCACACTCGCCGTCGACGATCATCTTGAAGCCACGCAGGGTTTCAGCCAGTGGAACGTACTTACCAGGCGAACCGGTAAACACTTCAGCCACGTGGAAAGGCTGAGACAGGAAGCGCTGGATCTTACGGGCGCGGGCAACGGCCTGTTTGTCTTCAGGAGACAATTCGTCCATACCCAGAATGGCGATAATATCGCGCAGTTCCTTGTAGCGCTGCAGCGTTTGCTGAACACCGCGAGCCACTGCGTAGTGCTCTTCACCCACGATTTGTGGATCAAGCTGACGGCTGGTGGAGTCCAGAGGGTCCACAGCGGGGTAAATACCCAGAGCAGCAATGTCACGCGACAACACAACGGTGGAGTCCAAGTGCAAGAAGGTCGTAGCAGGCGATGGGTCAGTCAAGTCATCGGCTGGAACGTAAACGGCCTGAATGGACGTAATCGAACCGGTCTTGGTGGAGGTAATGCGCTCTTGCAGCTTACCCATTTCCTCGGCCAGCGTAGGCTGGTAACCCACTGCGGAAGGCATACGACCCAGCAGAGCGGACACTTCGGTACCGGCCAGCGTGTAGCGGTAGATGTTGTCCACAAAGAACAGGATGTCACGGCCTTCGTCACGGAACTTCTCGGCCATGGTCAGGCCGGACAGTGCCACACGCAGACGGTTGCCTGGAGGTTCGTTCATCTGACCGAACACCATGGCCACTTTGGACTCGCTCAGGTTGTCCATCTGGATAACGCCAGCATCGGCCATTTCGTGGTAGAAGTCGTTACCTTCACGGGTACGCTCACCCACACCGGCAAACACGGACAGACCGCTGTGTGCCTTGGCGATGTTGTTGATCAGCTCCAGCATGTTCACGGTCTTGCCCACACCGGCACCACCGAACAGACCAACCTTACCACCCTTGGCAAACGGGCAAACCAGGTCAATCACCTTAATACCGGTTTCCAGCAGCTCTACGGAAGGCGACAGTTCGTCGAAAGTAGGTGCAGGCTGGTGAATGGCGCGGCGCTCGTCGGACTGGATAGGACCGACTTCGTCAATGGGGCGACCCAGAACGTCCATAATGCGACCCAGGGTGCCAACACCCACGGGAACGGAGATGGGAGCGCCCGAACCGGCCACTTCCATACCGCGGCGCAGGCCGTCGCTGGAACCCATGGCGATGGTGCGAACTACACCGTCACCCAATTGTTGCTGTACTTCAAAAGTCAGGCCTTTTTCTGCGAAAGCCGAACTTTCGTCAACGAGCGTCAATGCTTCGTAGACTTTAGGGATGCTGTCGCGGGGGAACTGAATATCCACCACGGCGCCGATGCACTGAACGATGGTACCGTTGCTCATGTTGAGTCCTTGCAATATAACTTTGATGGTGTGCCTTGCCGTGATTACACAGCGGCGGCACCCCCCACGATTTCAGAGATTTCTTTCGTAATCGCTGCCTGGCGAGTCTTGTTATAGACCAGCTGAAGATCGGCAATAACGGTCTTGGCGTTGTCCGAAGCGGCTTTCATCGCCACCATACGAGCAGACTGCTCGGAGGCCATGTTCTCGGCAACGGCCTGATACACCAGACCCTCTACGTAACGCAGCAACAAGTCATCAATAACCGACTTGGCATCGGGTTCGTAGATGTAATCCCAACCGTATTCGGAAGAGTTGACGCTTTCTTGAGCGACTACCTGATCACCAGCCTGGAAAGGATCTTTCAGACCGGAAGGCAGAGGCAACAAGCGAATAAATGTTGGGTCCTGCTTCATCGTATTGACAAAGCGGCTGGTCGCCAGATAAACAGCATCAATGCGGCCTTCCACGAAGTCGTCGATCTGCACCTTGATAGCGCCAATCAGACGTTCCAGGTTAGGCGCATCGCCCAAACCCACTTCCTGAGAAACCAGATTGGCACCCACACGCGCCAATGTTCCCGCGGCTTTACCACCCAGAGCCGTCGTCTGAACTTTAATACCTTTGTCTTCAAACTCGCGAACACGCGCAAGTACCAGACGCAGAATATTGGTGTTCAGGCCGCCACACAGACCTTTGTCCGTGCTGACAACCACGATACCTACCGATTTGACTTCGGCGGGCTCAACCATGTAGGGGTGAGTGTAGTCGGGGTGCGCCTGCATCAGATGCGAAGCAATCTCGCGCACCTTATCTGCATAGGGACGGCCAGCACGCATCCGCTCTTGCGCCTTGCGCATCTTGGATGCCGCCACCATCTCCATGGCTTTGGTGATCTTGGACGTGTTTTGCACGCTCTTGATCTTAGTACGAATTTCCTTGATTCCGGCCATCACACTTTCCTGTAAGGGCATTATCGGGAGCCCGACTAGGTTGTCGACTCCCGCTAATCATGACGCCGGGGTTTCCGGCGCCTGCCAACAATGATTAGAAAGCGCCGTGCTTTTTGAAGTCCTGGATGGCTGTAACCAACTCAGCCTCGTCTTCTTTAACCAGTTCCTTCTTGCTTTCGATACGCTCAACCAGAGCAGCGAACTTGCTGCGCAGGTGATCTTTCAGGCCTTTTTCGAAAGGCAGAACCTGAGCGACTTCCAGATCGTCGAAGTAACCGTTGTTCACAGCGTACAGGCTCACGGCCAGTTCCCACACCGCCAGAGGCTGGTACTGGGGCTGCTTGAGCAGTTCGACCACGCGCTTACCACGCTCCAGCTGGCGACGGGTTGCGTCGTCCAGGTCGGAAGCAAACTGAGCAAACGCAGCCAATTCACGGTACTGAGCCAAGTCGGTACGAATACCGCCGGACAGTTTCTTGATGACCTTGGTTTGAGCAGCGCCACCCACACGGGACACCGAAATACCGGCGTTAATAGCGGGACGTACACCAGCGTTGAACAGGTCGGACTCCAGGAAGATCTGACCGTCAGTAATCGAAATCACGTTGGTTGGAACGAAAGCGGAAACGTCACCGGCTTGCGTTTCAATGATGGGCAGTGCGGTCAGAGAACCGGTCTTGCCTTTCACTTCACCGTTGGTGAATTTTTCCACGTACTCAGCGTTCACACGAGCAGCACGCTCGAGCAGACGGGAGTGCAGGTAGAACACGTCGCCAGGGTAGGCTTCACGGCCTGGTGGGCGACGCAGCAACAGGGATACTTGACGGTAGGCCCAAGCTTGCTTGGTCAAGTCGTCATAAATGATCAGGGCGTCTTCGCCACGATCACGGAAGTATTCGCCCATGGTGCAACCGGAGTAAGGAGCCAGGTATTGCATGGCGGCGGACTCGGAAGCCGAGGCGGCCACAACAATCGTGTACTCCAGAGCACCGTGCTCTTCGAGCTTGCGCACCACGTTGTTGATCGTGGAGGCTTTTTGGCCCACGGCAACGTAGATACATTTAACGCCATTGCCCTTTTGAGCAATGATGGTGTCCACAGCCACGGCAGTTTTACCGGTCTGACGGTCACCAATGATCAGTTCGCGCTGACCACGGCCGATTGGCACCATGGAGTCCACGGCTTTGGTGCCGGTCTGCATGGGCTGGGAGACGGACTCACGGGCAATAACGCCAGGAGCCACTTTCTCGATGACGTCAGTCATCTTGGCGTTGATCGGGCCCTTGCCGTCGATAGGCATACCCAGGGTATCAACCACACGACCCAGCAGTTCGGGGCCAACAGGTACTTCCAGAATGCGGCCAGTTGTTTTAACTGCGTCGCCTTCGGAAACACCGGTGTATTCACCCAGAATCACGGCGCCGACAGAGTCGCGCTCGAGGTTAAGGGCCAGACCGAACGTGTTGTTCGGAAATTCGAGCATTTCGCCCTGCATCACATCGGACAAACCGTGGATGCGCGTAATACCGTCGGTCACGGATACGACCGTGCCTTGTGTACGAACGTCAGTCGACGCACCCAGGCCTTCGATGCGGCTCTTGAGCAGTTCGCTGATCTCGGACGGATTAAGTTGCATGTTCAGACTCCTGAAATCCTGTTTACTGACTCGCGCTATGCGGTCAGCGTATCGCGCATGCTGGCCAGCCGGGCCTGCACGGAAGTGTCGAGCACCTGGTCACCAACAATTACCCGAATACCGCCGATAAGGTCAGCGTCGACGGTCACAGTCGGTTTTAGCTTCAGGCCAAACTTTTTCTCCAGCCCAGCGGTCAGCTCAGCAACCTGAGCCTCAGCCATCGGGAAAGCACTGATAATTTGTGCCTGCGCCGTGCCTTCGAGTTGGTGTTTCAATAGATCAAACTGTTCTGCAATCTGTGGCAGCAGCAAGATGCGCTGGTTATCCACCAACAATTGAAGAAAGTTGCGAGCCTTTTCGGTGACCTGTGACTTAACCAGGCCCGTAAAGAGTTCGAGTCGCTGCCCGTTATTCAGGCGCGGATCGTTCAGTGCCTCGCGCACATCGTGGAGACCGGCCACCTGAGCCATTTCGGACAACAGGGCCGACCACGATTCGAGGCCCTGGCTGTCGTCGCGTACCGCGGCGAACAGGGCTTCGGCGTAAGGTCTGGCAATAGTCGATAGTTCAGCCATGGCCTGCCTTGATGTTAAAGTTCTGCCTTGAGCTGCTCGAGCAGCTGGGCGTGCGCATTCGCGTCAACTTCGCGTCGCAAGATTTGCTCGGCACCCTTGACAGCCAAGGCAGCCACTTCGCTACGCAGACCTTCACGTACGCGTTGCACTTCCTGGTTAGCGTCTTGCTGGGCCTGCGCAATAATGCGGGCTTTTTCGGCTTCAGCTTCACGACGAGCTTGCTCCAAAAGAGCAGTCGCTTGTTTTTCAGCGTCGACAATACGTTGATGGTTGTCGGACTTGGCCGAGGCTTCCATCAGGCTGATACGCGCTTGGGCCTGTGCCAGATCGGCCTTGCCTTTGTCAGCAGCAGCCAAACCATCAGCGATTTTCTGACGACGATCATCGATTGCTTTCGTCAGTGGCGGCCATACGAATTTCATCGTAAACCAGGCCAAAACGAAAAACACGATCATCTGAAAAAAGAGAGTCGCGTTTAAATTCACGGTCGTATCCCTTCAATACCACGTGTGTAGGAGGCGCTAGCGTCCTGACACATGTATGTTCAAGTCGACAAGCGGTGCATGATCAAACCGAGCAACACACCGCTAACGACGACTGCCTGCCCGTCTGCCAGGAATGGCAACGGACTCGCCTTATTACCCAACAAATGGGTTGGCGAATGCAAACAACATGGCGATACCGACACCGATCAGGAAAGCAGCATCGATCAGACCGGCCAACAGGAACATCTTGGTTTGCAGAGCGTTCATCAGTTCAGGCTGACGAGCCGATGCTTCCAGATATTTACCACCCATCAGGGCGATACCAATGCAAGCGCCAAAAGCGCCCAGACCGATGATGATACCGCAAGCAAGAGCAACGAAAGCTACGTTGGTCATGACAACTCCTTGGTTAAAAATCAGGTGTAATTCAAAAAAATCAAAGCGTTAGCAGGCCAGGCCTGCTCCCCCCAACCAGACACCATTGCCCGGTCGGAATCGGATTAATGGCCTTCGTGTGCTTGTCCGATATAGACAAGGGTGAGCATCATGAAGATGAACGCCTGGAGCAACACAATCAGAATGTGGAAAATTGCCCACACAGAACCGGCCAGAATGTGACCGATACCCAGTCCCAGGCTGGCGCCATTAAACCCTGTCCATGCGCCACCCAGCAGAGCGATCAACATGAAAACCAGTTCACCGGCAAACATATTGCCGAACAACCGCATCCCCAAAGACACAGACTTGGCCGCGTATTCGATGCAGTTCAGCAAGAAGTTGAAAGGTGCAAGCACGACAGCCATCAGGCCGCTTGCGGTGAACGGTGCAGTAAACAGCTCTTTGACAAAACCGCCGGGGTGCTTGATCTTGATGCCGTAGTAGAACATCAGCAGCAGCACGCCCAGAGACATACCCATAGGCACGTTCAAGTCGGCGGTTGGCAAAATACGGTGGTAGTACAGCGGGTCGCCATGCTCGGAAGCCAGACCAGTCTGAATGAAAATCCAGCCCAGACCGTCAACGGGCAACAAGTCCAGCACGTTCATCATGACGATCCACAGGAATACCGTCAGCGCCAGAGGCGAGACGAACTTGCGGGACTCGGCATTGGGAACAATGGATTTGGCCTGGTCTTCAACCCAGTCAACCAGCATTTCAACAAAAGACTGCAAGCGGCCTGGCACACCAGCTGTAGCGGCCGAAGCAGCACGCCACATAAAGAAAACCACAACCAGACCCATCAGCAGGGACCAGAACATGGAGTCGTAGTTAATGACACCGAAGTTGGCCAGAACATCCTGTTTTTCACCCAAGTTGTTCAAGTGAACCAAGTGATGCTGGATGTACCCTGACTGAGGCGAAATATCACTAGCAGCAGCCATCTGTATTTACCCTGTGATGTATACGTTATGGGACAAGCCCGTGAAACAAAAATCCCTTATGGCAGCTTGCGAAAAAACAGCAGCAGCACATATCCCTTCAAGACACACAGCAGGCCAAACAGCAAGGCAGGCCAGACCAGCCAGCCTGTATTTGCCATGGCAGCAGTTGCCAGTGTCAATACCGCAAAACCAAGCTTGAAGGCCTCTCCCCAGAAAAAGGAGAGCGCTCCGGCGTTGCCGCCGCCCATCAAACCCAGCAAAAGACGCAATGCGAACAATGCGTTAGGCACAAAATAAGCAGCCGCACCAATCAGTGCTGAGGCTGCTGCAGATGCGCCGGAAATCCATGCCGACAGAACAATAGCCAACAGGCCCATAAAAGCCTGGGCAGCAAGTGTACGCACAATTCCTTGCCCTGCCCGGCGAGCCATACGGCTACGTTGCTCAGGCGTCAGTACAACGGGTTCAGGAATGGGCGACATATCTCCTGCTGGGTGCACCTTGGCTGGGGTGCCTGTTTGCTGATCAATCGGCTCGCTCATAGTAGGAAACAATCAGATAACGTTGTGTGGGTGGATGCACTGCAAAGGCTTCTAGCCAATCCATCCGCGCAATATTATCGGCCCCTTTTAAAAGCCGCTGTCGTCAAACCCATAAAGTATAGCGTCTTTTTTTTGTTGTAAGCAAATTCAGCCTTGCTTGTTTGATACTTAATGCAAGGCTGATATTCGCAATCTCAATGACATCAAGGGGTACGCTTATTTTGTAACATTGCAGTGCAGCAATTTTACAACACGTCCCTCCGTTTTACCGGTTCTTGAGAAATTTAGCGGTGCTTGAACTCAGGCTTGCGCTTCTCGACAAACGCACGCATGCCCTCTTTCTGATCGTCAGTGGCAAACAGGCCGTGGAAATTGCGACGCTCGAACAGCAAACCCTCTTCCAGCGAGGACTCGAAAGCACGGTTCACGCATTCCTTGGCCATCAGAACCGAAGGCAAAGACATGCTGGCAATAACGGTTGCGGCGTCCAGTGCCTCTTCCAGCAATTTGTCGGCCGGCACCACACGAGATACCAGACCCGAGCGCTCGGCCTCTTCGGCATTCATCATGCGAGCGGTCAGAATCAGATCCATGGCCTTGGCCTTGCCTACGGCGCGAGGCAAACGCTGTGTGCCACCAAAGCCGGGGATGACCCCCAGCTTGATCTCGGGCTGGCCAAACCGGGCCGAGTCGGCCGCAATAATGAAATCACACAACATGGCCAGCTCGCAGCCGCCGCCCAAGGCATAACCGGCTACGGCCGCAATGATAGGTTTGCGGAAACGGCGCAGCTCTTCCCAATGACCTCCCAGATAATCCTGAGAGCTGACATCGTGGTAATTCCAGTCTTTCATGGCGCCAATGTCAGCACCGGCCGCAAACGCTTTTTCATTACCGGTCAGCACGATACAACCGATTTCGTTGTCGGCATCGTATTTTTTCAACAGGGCATACAACTCGGCGATCAGCTCGTTATTGAGCGCATTCAAAGCCTTGGGCCGATTTAATGTCAATAAAGCAACACGACCATGCACCTCTGCTTTGACTAAGGGTTCGTTCATGCTGACTCCCAGAAAAATTAAATAGAATAGGGGAATGGAACCTACACCCGTACTTTACCGTGCCGAGCCGACCGATCTCGCCGGCCACCGCCTGACTGTCCAGATACAGATCACTTCCCCCCAAACAGATGGCCAGATCCTGAGCCTTCCGGCCTGGATTCCCGGCAGCTACCTGATCCGCGACTTCTCGCGTCAGATCGAAAGCATAGCCGCCTTCTCTGGCGACGAACCGGTTTCCATCCGCAAGCTGGACAATCACCGCTGGCAATGCGAACCCTGCCAAGGCCCCTTGAGTGTGCAGTACCAGGTCTACGCCTGGGACCTGTCCGTACGCGGCGCGCATATTGATCAGACCCATGCCTTCTTTAATGGCACCAGCGCCCTGCTGGCCGTTGAGGGTCAGACTGAACAGCCTTGTCTGCTGGAACTGGTAGCCAATGAGGACATGGAAGATTGGCAGGTCTACACCAGCCTGCCCGAAGCCATTGGCGTGCCGGGAGCCGCGCAACGCTATGGATTTGGCGTGTACCGTGCCAGCAATTATGACGAGCTGATCGATCACCCCATTGAAATGGGCACCCCCCAGGTCATCAGTTTCTTTGCACACGGCGCAGAGCATGAACTGGTCTTTACCGGCCGCATCCCCAATCTGGATTTGCCGCGTATCGCCCGTGATGTCGAAAAAATCTGTGCCGAACAGATCGCCTTCTTCGAACCAGACACCCGACGCGCCCCCTTTCTGGATTGCAGCTCGCGCTATGTATTCATGACCATGGTGACCGAGGACGGGTACGGTGGCCTGGAACACCGCGCCTCGACTGCTCTAGTCGCCTCGCGCAGCGATCTGCCCACCCAAGGCCAGGACAAGTCGGTAAAAAGCCCCGGCTACCAGACTTTTCTGGGACTGGTCAGCCATGAGTATTTTCATACCTGGAATGTCAAACGCATCAAACCTGCAGCCTTTGCGCCCTATGACCTGAGCCGCGAGAACCACACCCGTCTGCTGTGGGTCTTTGAAGGTTTCACCTCGTACTACGATGATCTGATGCTGTTGCGCTCGGGCGTGTTGAGCGAGGCAGACTACCTGAAACTGCTGGCCAAAAACATCAATGCCGTTGTGCGCGCCCCTGGACGCTTCAAGCAGTCCGCCGCGCAAAGCTCGTTTGATGCCTGGACGCGCTATTACAAACAGGATGAAAACTCCCCTAATGCGCTGGTCAGCTATTACAGCAAGGGCGCCCTGATCGCACTGGGCCTGGATTTGCGCATTCGCAGCCATACCCAGCAAACCAAGAGCCTGGACGATGTCATGCTGTTGATGTGGGCACGTTATGGCCGTGACTTCTACCAGGGCAAGCCACACGGCATCCCCGAAGACGCCATGCCCGCCCTGATTCTGGAAGCCACCGGTTACGACGCCACAGACTTTATCGCCCGCTACGTGGAAGGCTGCGAGGACCTGCCCCTCAAGCCATGGCTGGCCGAGCAAGGCTTGAAGCTGGAATGGCAGGCCGCTTCCAAGTTGCCCAACCTGGGCGCCCGTGTGCGTCAAAGCGCAGGGCAATGCCAGCTCGCTACCGTCTTTACAGAGGGTGCAGCGCATCAAGCCGGACTATCTGCGGGGGATACTCTGGTGGCCATTGACGGCTTGCGTGTCAGCGACACTGCCAGTCTGGAACGTCTGCTTGCAGCGTATGAGCCCGGTCAGACCGTTCAGATCCACGCCTTCCGCCGCGATGAACTACACTGCTTCACACTGCAACTGGCGCGCCCTGCTTTGGACGAGTGCGTCCTGAGCCGCCCCTCCTGACCTCTTTTCTGGGCCTGCCGCTCACGGCGGGCCTGATACTTTGCCTTTGCCATGACCACACGCCGTATTTTCATCAACAATCTGGTGGTGCAAGCCTCGATTGGCATGCTCGAGCACGAGCTGGTTCACCGCCAGCCGCTGCATATTGACGCCGAGTTCGACACCACCATCACCCAAGACGTCCAGGACCACGATATTGGCACGGTGCTGGATTACCGGCAGTTGCGCCAGGCGCTGATCGAGGTCAGCACCCTGGAGCACACGAACCTGCTGGAAACGCTGATCGAACGGCTGGCAGAGCGCATCCAAAATGAATTCCCAAGCGTGGAACGCGTTAAAATCCGCGCCAGCAAGCCCGAGGCCTTTGCCGACTGCGATGCCGTGGGCATTGAAATCGAGCGTAGCCGCTAAGCCCCTGCCCTTGCCCCGCCTCTTGCCGGGGCCACGATGACCTCTCTTTCGCTTTCCCTTATGTCCCAAGACACCAGCCCCCTGCCTTCTTCCGAAACCGACATCCCCGTGTTTGCCAGCAAGGCTGAACGCAAACAGCGCGTCAATGACAACAAGTTGAGCAAACGCATCATGCGTGAAGTGGGCCGCGCCATCGGTGATTTCAACATGATCGAAGAAGGCGACAAGGTCATGGTCTGCCTGTCCGGCGGCAAGGATTCCTACGGCCTGCTGGACGTACTGATGACCCTGCAAAAACGCGCGCCCATCAAGTTCGACATCGTGGCCGTGAACCTGGACCAGAAGCAGCCTGGCTTTCCTGACCACATCCTGCCCGAGTACCTGGAAAAACTGGGCGTGCCCTATCACATCGAAACCCAGGACACGTACTCGGTAGTGACGCGCGTGATTGCCGAAGGCAAAACCATGTGTTCGCTGTGCTCACGCCTGCGTCGCGGCATTTTGTACCGCGTTGCCAAGGAGCTGGGCGCCACCAAGATTGCCCTGGGACACCACCGCGATGACATCCTGGCCACCTTCTTTCTGAATCTGTTTTATGGCGGTCGCATGAAAGGCATGCCGCCCAAGCTGATGTCGGATAACGGCGAGCACATCGTGATCCGACCACTGGCCTATGTGCCCGAAAAGGATTTGATCGCCTACGCCAAGCTCAAAGAGTTCCCCATCATCCCCTGTAATCTGTGCGGCTCACAAGAGAACCTGAAACGACAGGAAATCAACCGCATGATTGCGGACTGGGACAAGAAATTCCCACACCGATCCTGGAACGTGTTTGGCGCCTTGACCCGTGTAGTGCCATCCCACCTGATGGACCCCAAGCTGCATAACTTTGCGGACTTGAAGGTGACTGGCCAGGCTGACCCGGAGGGCGATAAAGGCTTTGATCAGGATTATTTTGACGATCATCTGCCAGAGAGTCTGCTGGCCGCTGGATTTGAAGAGGATGCCGACGACGCCGCACCTACCGTACGTCAGGATGCCTTCACCCCTGCCAAGCCCGCAGCATCCGGTGAGCAACAGATTGTGTTCATGAGCAAAAGGCGCTCCGGACAGTAACGCGAGTGGTCGGCGCTCCCAAACCGGCAGCCTTCTGGGCGATCAGGCTGAAGTTCGCACCCAAGTAGCACAGCAGACCATCGTTTTATCTCTCGAAACCCAGGGCCAGCGCGGCCCTCGGCGCCGGCAGAGCCGACATCCCATCTTGTTGATCTGCTTGCCGTCCGCAAATACACAAGCGACGGACAATAAAAAGCCCCGATCGAAATCGCCGGCATCTGGAATGACGTCCAGGTCCTGGTGGTTTCGATCGGGGCTTTTCGTACCTACTGTCCAGCTATCTGGCTTTAGTTCGGCTTTTGCGTGCCATCCCAGCGCTCACCGGGTACCTGAATATCAAACAATTCCAGCACCCGCATCACCGTGTGATCGACAATATCGTCAATACTTTTGGGACGCAGATAAAACGCAGGCATAGGCGGAAAAATGATCCCGCCCATTTCTGTCACAGCCGTCATATTACGCAGATGCGCCAGATTAAACGGCGTTTCCCGAACCAGCATCACCAGACGGCGACGCTCTTTCAAGGTGACGTCGGCCGCCCGGGTAATCAGGTTATCGGACAAACCATGCGCCACCGCTGCCAAAGTCCGCATCGAACAGGGCACAACCACCATGCCTGCAGTCGGAAAACTGCCGCTGGCCAAGGTTGCGCCCACATCACGAAAGTTATGCACCTGATCGGCCAGAGACTGGATCTCGTTTTTGTCGATATCCAGCTCGTATTGAATGTTCAGCACCCCAGAGGGAGAGATGACCAAATGGGTTTCCACATCCGGACAGGACTGCAACACTTGCAGCAGGCGCACGGTATAGACGGCCCCCGTGGCCCCGGTCATGCCAATGACCAGGCGTCGCTTGGCTCTCACTCCAGAGCCCCGGCCTCACGCAACATGGTTTCCAGTTCGCCGTTCTCGTACATTTCAGAAACAATGTCCGAGCCACCAACGAACTCGCCCTTGATATACAGCTGAGGGATAGTGGGCCAGTTGGAGAAATCCTTGATGCCCTGACGCACTTCGGCGTCGTCCAGCACGTTAACCACAACCACCTGGCTCAGGCCGACCGCACGCAAAATCTGCACGGTACGGGCGGAAAAACCGCACTGAGGCGCTTGAGCCGTGCCCTTCATAAACAGCACAACAGGGTTTTCCGTTACGGTTTCGCGGATGAAATCTTGAACTTCACTCATGATGTTCTCTTAAGAAAAGAATTAACACTGTCCACCTGTGACGCGCCGGATTCCTGCCAGATCCTCATAGCTGATGACCTGTTTGAACCCCGCCTGCCGCAGCATATTTTGCACATGGTCGGCCTGATCCCAGCCGTGTTCCATGAGAAGACTAGCACCCGGACGTAGATACGGCCCGGCCCCCTGAACTATTGTACGCAAATCCGTCAAGCCGTCTGAGCCATCGGTCAGTGCCTGACGCGGCTCGAACCGCACATCGCCCTGCGCCAGATGTTCGTCATCCACTGCAATGTATGGAGGGTTGGACACGATCAGGTCAAAAGGTTCCTGGCCTGTCACGGCATCGTACCAACTCCCCAGACAAAACTCGACTTTCCCACACAAACGCTGCGCATTTAAGCCCGCCTGCGCCAACACCAGCGTGCTGATATCACTGGCCACCACATGGGCATCGGGACGGGCCAGAGCGAGCGATACGGCAATGGCGCCACTGCCGCAACCCATATCCAAAATGCGAGGAGATGGAATATCACGCACCCGCTCAAGCGCACGTTCAACCAGTATTTCCGTGTCAGGGCGCGGGATCAGTACCGACGGCGACACCAAAAACTCATGCCCCATAAACTCACGGACCCCGACGATATACGCCATGGGTTCACCCGCCAGGCGGCGAGCCTCCAGCGCCTGATAAGCCTGTATTTTTTCCAGCGGCAACTCATCCGTGTCATGCGCGATCAACCAAGAGCGGCTCACCCCCAGCACCTGCGTCCACAACATGTCGCGCTCAAGGCGCGGCAAAGGACTGAGCCGCTGCAAGGCACGCAGCGTACGGGGAATATCGGCAGGCAAGACCAAGGGCGACATGACCGGCTCACCGGGCAGGCTCATGCTCACGCCTGCGCCAGGGCAGCCAGCTGGCCAGCCTGATGTTCGGATAGCAAGGCCTTGATCAGCTCATCCAGGTCGCCGTCCATGATGTAGCCCAACTTGTACAAGGTCAGGTTGATACGGTGATCGGTCATGCGGCCTTGCGGGAAGTTGTAGGTGCGGATGCGCTCGGAGCGATCACCCGTACCGACCAGGCTTTTACGCTCGGCGGCTTCTTTGTCGGATTGCTCGCGCTGCTGCTTGTCTTTCAGACGCGCAGCCAGCACCTGCAAGGCTTTCTCGCGATTGCGGTGTTGGGAGCGGTCATCCTGACACTCCACCACCAGGCCCGTCGGCAAGTGGGTCAGACGCACGGCTGAGTCCGTCTTGTTCACGTGCTGACCACCGGCACCGCTGGCGCGGAAGGTATCCACGCGCAAATCCGCGGGGTTGATGGTGATTTCAGCCAAGCCTTCGGCTTCGGGCAGCACGGCCACCGTACACGTCGAGGTATGAATGCGGCCCTGGGCTTCGGTTTCAGGCACGCGCTGCACACGGTGCGCACCAGATTCGAACTTCAGACGACCATAGACATCTTGGCCTTCAATACGCACGATGACTTCTTTGTAGCCACCCACTTCCGAGTCGCTGGCGGACATGATTTCTGTGCGCCAGCCGCAGTTTTCGGCGTAACGCATGTACATGCGCAACAAATCACCCGCAAACAGGGCGCTTTCATCACCACCGGCACCGGCACGAATTTCAATGAACACGTTGCGGGTATCGTCCGGATCACGAGGCAAAAGCAGAATCTGCAATTCGTCTTCCAGTTGCGCGATGCGCTCTTTACCCAGCTTGTATTCTTCCTCGCCCATTTCTTTCAGCTCGGGGTCGGTCATCATGTCCTGGGCTGCCTGCAAATCACCCTCGGCCGCTTCGTAGCTTTTGAACGCCGTCACAACCGGGTCCAGCTCGGCACGCTCACGCGACAGTTTGCGAAATTCGTCCATATTGCCGGCAATTTCAGGCTCGGCAAGCATGGCATCCACTTCATGCAGACGACGAGCCAATTGCTCAAGCCGACTGCGCATAGAGTCTTTCATAGGGAATAGCCTAAAGGGAAAATCAGAAGGTCTGGGCGCAGTTCAAAGCAATCAGGCTGCACCGCAGAAAAGTCGGTGGACAGAAAGCAGCCTGGACGCTAACGCCGGCGAGTTGTCGATGGCAGCAGGCGAGGCAACAGATTCAGCAGTTGTTCGCGCTCAGCACCTTCGCTGCGCGTCAATTCAGCCATGGGACCATGCATATACTTCTGCGTCAGCCCATGAGCCAGCATTTCGATGACGTCAGCCGGATCGTCGCCACGGGCCAGCATGCGGCGCGCACGCTCCAGCTCGTGCTGACGCACTTTTTCGACCGATTCCTGCACATTCAAAATGGCAGGCACAATCGCACGATTGCTGAGCCAGTGCATATAGTGCTGCACCTGGGTGTCGATAATCGCCTCAGCCTGAACCACCGCGGCCTGTCGGGCATCGGCCCCCCGCTGCACAAAGCGGCCCAGATCATCCACGGTGTACAGGTACACGTCGTCCAGGCGACCCACTTCAGTTTCAATATCGCGGGGCACAGCCAGGTCGACCATGACCACCGGACGGTGACGACGCGAGCGCACGGCCCGCTCCACCATGCCCAAGCCCAAAATGGGCAAGGTACTGGCCGTACAGGATACGACGACATCAAAATCGGCCAAGCGGTCGGGCACATCTGCCAGCTTCATGGTGTTGCCCATAAAGCGCGAAGCCAGGCTTTCCGCACGTTCCTGAGTGCGGTTGGCCACCACGATGCTACAGGGGTTCACCGCCGCAAAGTGCGTGGCGCACAGCTCGATCATTTCGCCTGCACCAATAAACAGCACCTTGGCCTGGCTCAGATCGCCAAACACACGCTCCGCCAAACGCACGGCTGCCGCAGCCATCGATACCGAATGAGCACCAATCGCCGTTTGTGTACGGACTTCCTTAGCCACCGAGAAGGTGCGCTGGAACAATTGATGCAGCAAGGTACCCAGCGAACCAGCCTCGTTGGCGGCCCGCACGGCATCTTTCATCTGCCCCAGAATCTGGGGCTCGCCCAGCACCATGGAATCCAGGCCACTGGCTACGCGAAACGCATGACGCACAGCCTCGTTCTGGTTGTAGCGATACAGGTGCGGGGTGAGTTCGGCAGAACGCAGGCTGTTGAAGTCCGCCATCCACTCAGGAAGACGCTCGGCCACATGGGGTTCGGCCGCACAGTAAATTTCGGTACGATTACAGGTAGACAGAATAGCTGCTTCACGGACCCCGGTGCCAAAAGTGGCACGCAAGGTATCAAGCGCAGGCTTTAACACATCGATCGGAAACGCAACGCGTTCGCGCACGGCAACCGGCGCGGACACATGATTCAGACCGAAGGTTAGAACATCTACAGACATGAGCAGTACAGGCTATAGCCCCGAAAAAGACCGAGACAAGCAGTTTCGCAGACGCAAAACGCATGAAAGATAAGTGATTTTACGCCGCAAGCCGGATTTTTGCCAAAAATGTTACTTGAATTGCCGTTTTGTGATTACAATTGCACTCCTTTATGCAGCCTGCTTTTGCTTGAAAAGGGCCCTCCCCTAGGGGTACGGCACATTTGAAGTTCAAAAGATGCATAAAATTTTTGTTGTACTATGCGCACAAATAAAAAAACGTGGTATAGTTCTATTTTTACCGAGCAGTACACGTTGGCCTGGTAGCTCAGTCGGTAGAGCAGAGGATTGAAAATCCTTGTGTCGGTGGTTCGATTCCGCCCCAGGCCACCAAGAATTCAAGCAAAAGCCCAGTCAAACGACTGGGCTTTTTGTTTTTCCATTCCAGTTGCGCCTGGCTAAATGCCCTGTCTGCGCGGCTTGCTCCTCATTTCTTGGCCCGATACAGCCCACTCTTACAGTTGCTGCTGGGGTAACGGTTGCATTGCCTGCGCTGGATATCCGATCAACGGTAGGAGGCCCGTTCTGCTCCTATCGCCTCAGCCGACGAATTTCCATCTCTTTGGCTCAGTCTGGTACCCTCAGCCGGCAAGACGTCTAAAAAACCAGAGACGTCCGTGCGCAACGTGCTGAGGCTGGCCCGACTCGGGCTCGATTTTTGTGCCGTCCGATGCCAATTCGTACTTAGCCGCGCTGATACTGCAAACAACGGCCCTTATACGATACTTCCTTACCCTCGGGCATCACGATAGGCCGATCCCGCAAACACACTTGCCGCACCAGCTCAAAACCGTGGCGCTGCATTTCCTGGGTAAATTTATTGCGATGCCCCCGATCCGGGTCTACCACCCAGACTTCAGCCTGTGATTTTGCATGCTGATTGACCAACGTGGCCAATTGAGCAGGCGTATTGCCTTCATACAGCAGATCACTGCCCACAATCAGGTCGTAACGCTGCCTGGCGGGAGTCAGGCCCAGGGAGGCCAGCAAATCAGGGCAGGTTTGCTCCCCCCACTGCGCATGGACATACGGCAGGTCGGACAAACCATTAAGAGCCTGATTCAGCTTCAGAAAATGCGGCACCATGGGGTGACAATCGCTGGCGTGAATGTGCGCCCCCCGTTTGTGCATGAGCAAGCTGGTCAAGCCCAGGCCACAGCCCAACTCCAATATCGTTTCCCCTGCCCGGATGGGTCGGTTCTTGAGCTTGCGTGCCAACTGGATGCTGGAAGGCCAGACGAGGCCGAACAAGGGCCAGACCGCAGGCCCTATACCCAGGGCCTGGGCATGGCCCTGCGGGTCGGCATACTGCATATGATCAGCCAAGGAACGAATACGCAAGGATTCTGCGGCCGAGATTCGTATATGCTGGAGACGGGTTTTTAAGGTAGCGGATGAAGATGAGGTAGAGCCATATAAGTCTGACATAGACCGATGATCGTCCATATCCGACAAAAAAGCGAATTTTGCCAGAATTTACCGTGGCTTAAACTATAAATAACCGAATTTACACACAATTTTGCATCACGCCGCCACCAAGGATCACTCTTGTTCAAAGACTTGATTAAAGACCTCAACGACCAATCAATTGTAGAGCCCGACATCTTTTTGGACGTGCCCTTCGTTCCCAGCGACGATCGGGTTATCGACACCATGTTGCAACTGGCCCAGGCAGGACACAAAGACCTGCTGTATGACCTGGGATGCGGGGATGGGCGCATTGTCATTGCCGCTGCCAAAAAATACCACTGTTCTGGCGTCGGCGTGGAGCTGGACCCTTTGCGGATTGCAGACGCGATGGAG
The DNA here is from genome assembly GCF_019343455.1 of Alcaligenes ammonioxydans. NCBI lineage: Bacteria > Pseudomonadati > Pseudomonadota > Betaproteobacteria > Burkholderiales > Alcaligenaceae > Alcaligenes > Alcaligenes ammonioxydans. The sequence goes on from NZ_CP049362.1 coordinate 3,371,111, forward strand.
CAAGCCGGTCATGCAGGCGTGGAATACCTGGTGGATTTTATTGAAGAGGACCTGTTTACCGTTGACTTCAGCCAGGCCACCATCGTGACGCTTTACCTGATGGACACCATCAATGCCATCCTGCGCCCGCGCCTGTTGCAAGAACTACGCCCAGGCGCCCGCATTGTCTCTCATGCTTTTGACATGGGGGACTGGAAAGCAGACGAAACCTTGCATGTCGGCGGCATCAAAATCTACAAATGGATTGTGCCCGCACAGGTGAGCGGAGAATGGGAATGGGAGGGGTTGGACGGAACCGATTACCGTCTGAAGCTCAAACAGCGCTATCAAGATGTCAGCGGAAAAATCTGGATGAATGGCAAGCCAGCCCGATTGATCGACCTTCATCTGTGCGGTGATTGCCTGAATCTGAGCGTCCAGGCAGACGGCGCCTCGCCTATCATCATCTCTACGCTGTACTTTGGCCATCAGGAACTGCTATCGGTCGAAGAAGAAGGCTGACCTACCCGCCCCCCTACCCTGGCCACGTCCTGGCAGCGCTCACATCTTGTTGACAAAAGGAAACGTCTCTTAACGCCCAATTGTCTCTGCAATGCTAGGCTGATCTAACCCCTGTTTACCCAGCAAAGGAGTCAGCCTTATGCGTTTTTCTTCTCTTAAATCCCGATGCGCAATGGCTCTGGCCACCGTGAGCGCTACCCTTGCTTTATCTGCCCCCTCACTTGCCGATGTCATCATTCCCATGAATCTGGCGACCGAGAGTGGTGCTGGCGAGCAGATTGGTCAGGTAAGCGTACGACAGACCGAACATGGGCTGGTTTTTACGCCAGAGCTAAAGAATCTTAAGCCGGGCGTGCACGGTTTCCACGTGCATGAGAACCCCAGCTGCGCTCCGAGCAACAAAGATGGCAAAGTCACGCCTGCTGGGGCGGCTGGCGGCCATCTGGACCCGGACAAGACCGGCAAGCATGGTTTCCCTTGGGGCAATGGCCACCTGGGTGACCTGCCCGCCCTGTATGTGCAGGCAGACGGCACCGCCAGCACACCGGTTCTGGCACCGCGCCTGAAGTCTCTGGATCAGATCAAAGGTCGATCGCTGATGATCCACGAAGGCGGTGACAACCACTCCGACCATCCTGCTCCCCTCGGTGGTGGCGCCGGACGCTTTGCTTGCGGAGTGATCAAGTAACGGCCTTCATCCCTGTCACTTTTTCAAGGAGATACCATGAACACCACGATTGAGTCTTCCTTTGAACAACTGCAAGAGATGATCAAGGACATTCGCTTTGCGATGTTCGTCACACATGCTGAAAACGGCCAGTTGCACGCCTGGCCCATGACAACCCAAAAGGCAAAAATGGGGTCGAATCAAGAAGACTACGAGCATGACAAGCTCTGGTTCTTCATGTCGCGCAGCAGCGATCCAGTGGCCAACCTTCTGGCCAACCCACATGTGAATGTGAGCTATGCCGATCCCAAAAGTGATACCTATGTATCGGTGTCCGGTATGGCTCGTCTGGTTGACTCCATGAACCAGAAAGAACGTTTCTGGAACACCATGACGGAAGCCTGGTTCAAAGAAGGAATTACCGACCCAGACCTTGCCCTGATCTGCGTACACATTGACAGCGCAGAGTACTGGAGCGTGCGGGAGGGCAAGCTGGCCCAGGCTGGCAAAATGCTCAAAGCCACCCTGATGGGTGAGCGCTTAACCGAGATGGGTGAACACGGTAAAGTCACCCCCCACCGCTAAAGAGACGTCCCACCCGGCCAGCCTTAAGGCCAAAGCACAAAGCCCGGTCATGCACCGGGCTTTGTTTGACAGACGTCTTAAGGACGCTGGTTCCTTGACTGTTTGAGGGGATGAAGTACCAGCCAAAAGGCTGATTGGGTGGATCAAAGGGGGGCGAGCTGCTTGCAGGAGTGGCTGGGCCGCAGCCTGTTGGGCTGCTGAGCAGATGCACAGGGTCGCACATTGGTTTACATGGACTCGTTGGCAGTAGTGTCGATTTGCCCACTATCAGGCCTGTTTGAGCCAACGGGCAAGACGAGTATATAAAGGCCCGGTCAGTACCAGTACGCACACCATCCGCGCCACCTGAAAGGACGTTACCATCGGCGCCCCCAGCTGAAGCACTTTGGCCGTAATCGCCATCTCGGCTATGCCCCCCGGGCTGACACCCAGCACCAGCGTGGGATAGGCAATGTCAGACAAACGATACAAGCCGTAAGCAAAACCGAATGCCAACGCCAGATTAATGAGGTTGCTGACAGCCGCTACCCCCAGGTAGCGAGGAGCACGTCGGAAAAAATCGGGGCCGAACTTATCGCCCAAGGCCCAGCCAATGCACAGTTGCCCCAGATTGGAAATCTGCACCGGCAAGCCCGACAGAACAATGTCCTGATACGTCAGAACGGCCACCACCAGCAGGGGGCCCAGCACCCAGGGGTTGGGAAGACGCAGGATCTGAAAGATCAAGCCTGCCGCACTGCTTAACACCACTAACAGAGCCAGTCCGGGCAGATTCAAAAAATCCGGTCGCAGCACGGCCCCGGCCTGCTCACCCGAAAACCCCAGGGCTTCGAACGCAAAGGGGATGATGAGCACCACCATCAACACCCGCAACCCATGCGCCGAAGCGACCAGATCTGGGCGTGCACCATAACGCTCGGCCAGCCCGGTCATCTCACTGGCTCCGCCTACCGCGCTGGCAAACCAGGCGGTGCGCAAATCCGTACCCGCAAAACGGGTCAGCATGAAGGTCCCTATGCAGCACAAAAGCAAGGCAAATACCATGCCCATCACAATAAACAGGGCATTGCTGCCAATCAGCTGCACCATGGATGGCGTGAAATACAAGCCCAACGAGGCCCCGATCACCCACTGTCCGGCATTGCGCGCCAATGGCAGACACACTGCCGGGCTGCCCGCCATCTTGGTGGCCGCGGTCAGAATCAAGGCACCCAACATCCAGGGCAAGGGCATGCTCAGATATGTCGCCCCCATCGCACCGACCAACGCCACCCCAAAGCCCAGGACAATTCGTATCCAGATCGCCATAACCGAAACAACAAGGCCAGGCCGCAGCCTGGCACTTTCTCCTCATAAACGCCCCACCGCAGGGGTGGGGACTTCCTCATGGTGTTTTCTTATGCCCCTGCTCTGCGTGCAGCGATGCGACGCAGCAGGATCGGACCCACACTAACCAAAAGTGCTGCGATCCACAAGGCGATCGATACCGGGCTCTCGAACAGAATGCCAAGCTGGCCGTCGGTAATGGACAAGGCCCGACGCAAATTCTGTTCCATCATATTGCCCAAGACCACACCCAGCACCATCGGCGCCATAGGCACATTCATTTTGCGCAGGAAATAACCCAGCACCCCAATGCCAACCACCAGCAGTAGATCAAAAGTCGTGCCATTGATGGCATACACGCCGATATAACTGATGGCCAAAATGCCAGGCACCAGCAGGCGCGGTGGAATGGCCAGCATGGACGCAAAGACCCGAACCATGGGCACGTTCATCAGAAACAGCATGACGTTGGCGACCATCAAGGAAGCGATCAGGCCCCAGACTATCTGTGGCTGCGACTCAAACAGTACCGGCCCGGGCGTGATGTTATACAAGGTCAAGGCCCCCATCATGACCGCCGTCGTCCCCGAGCCGGGCACTCCCAAAGTCAGCATGGGAATAAAAGAACCCGTGGCGGCACTGTTGTTGGCCGCTTCCGGCGCAGCCAGACCTCGCATATCACCCTGACCAAACATGGCGTTAGGGTCCCTGCCTTCGATATATTTCTTCTCATTGGCGTAAGCCACCGCAGAGGCCACGCTTGCCCCGGCTCCGGGCAAAATGCCAATGAAAAATCCCATCAGGCCACCGCGCACCGTGCTCCACCAGGTCAGGCCCAGCTCTTTCAGATTAAAGAGCTTGCGCTTGCTTTTAGGCACTTCAATCGACACGCCACCCAGCAGGTTTTCCAGCATCTGCAGCATCTCGGCCACCGCAAACAAACCGATCACGACAACCACAAAATCTATGCCATCGGCCAGATTCGGGATATCGAAACTGTAGCGATACACCCCTGAGTTGGCATCCACGCCCACCGTGGAGATAAACAGCCCCAGCATGGCCGCCAGAATACCCTTGACCGGCTCATCACCCAACAGACTGGTCAGGGCGCAAAAAGCGAACACCATCAGCACAAAGTACTCGGCGGGGCCAAAGGCCACGGCCCAGCCAGCCAGCATCGGGGCCAGCAGCACGATGCCGCAAATAGCAATTGTGGAGCCAATAAAGGAGGCAAATGCCGACAAGGACAAGGCCACACTGGCCATCCCTTTGCGAGCCAAAGGATAACCATCCAGGGTGGTCATGACCGCAGCCGCCTCACCGGGCACGTTGATCAGAATAGAGGTAATCCGCCCACCATACTCGGCCCCCACATAGACGGCCGCCAGCAGAATCAGGGCCGATTCGGGCGGCAATTTCATCGCAAAAGCAATGGGCACCAACATGGCCACGCCATTGATAGGCCCCAGGCCTGGCAAGACGCCGACAATGGTACCGATAAAGGCGCCGATCGCCGCCACCAGCAGATTCTGCGCGGAAAAGGCGACGCCAAAACCGACACTCAAATATTCCAATATCGAGCTCATAACCACGCTCCCAGAATGCCATGTGGCAGGACCACGTCCAGGCCCAGGTCAAACAAGACGAACAGCCCCCCTCCCATCGCCAGCCCCCCGATCAGGGCCTGCTTCCAGGAGCCGCCAAACAAACGCCCCACCAAGGTGGCCATCATCGTGGTGGCGACAATAAAGCCCAACCACTGAAACAGCCAGGCATAGGCAGCCAGATAGGCCACCATCATCAAAATGCGCCCGTTCGCGCCGGGCGGATTGGCGGCAACTTGCCCACCGCCCTTGAGAATCAGGCGCAATCCGCACAGGGCGATGATCAGGGCCAGCAACAACGGAAAGGCCTTGGGCCCAACGGGTTCGTACGAAAAGGGGGGCTCTAGGTCATAGCCAAAAGCGGTGATGAGGGCGGCAAACACCAGCGCGCCCACGCCAAGCACGCGATCATTTAGCGTCATGATGGAATTCTCCGGATTTTCCCGCCGGAAGCGGCGGGGCAGACAGTGGGCTCCCGACGCGCAGCGGCCGGGAGCGCCGTAAAGACTTACTTCTTGATCAAACCAAACGAGTCCGCCAATTCGCGGTACTGAACCACCTGTTGCTTGACGTAGGTATCCAGTTCCTGGCCACTCATATTGAACGGAAACAGGCCTTGTTGAGTCTGCAGACGCGCAAACTCCGGGGTTTTCATGAGCTTGTCAAAAGCTTGAACCCACCATTGATATTGCTCGTCAGAAACCTTGGGGCCGACGTAAAAGCCACGGATAATCGGCCATTCGATATCAAAGCCCTGCTCTTTGGCGGTAGGGATGCTGGCCATCGCGCCGTCAAGCCGCTTGTCATTGAACACCGCCAGGACCCGGATGGGCGCGCCGCCCTCCAGCATGGTGTGAGCCTCGGCCGCATCGCCCATGTAAGCCTGAATATGGCCGCCACGCAACGCTGTCATGGCCTCACCGCCGCCCTCAAAAGCGACAAAGCGCATTTTGCGGAAATCCACATTGGCTGCTCGCGCCGTCAGCGCGGCTTTCATCCAGTCCTGCCCACCGACCGAGCCACCTGCACCCAGCACAATCTTGCTGGGGTCGGCCTTGAACGCCTCCATCAGCGCCTTCAGATCCTGGTAGGGCGAGTCGTCACGCACAATGGCCACCCCGTAATCACTGCCAATCGATGCCAGCCAGCGCACATCGTCTACGGAATACTTGCCAAATTTGCCCTGCGCCAGATTCAGCAAGGAGCCTCCCGAAAACGCCGCGATTGCATTGCCGTCACCCGGGCGCTGCGCAACGATGTGGTTATAGGCCACCGCCCCTACGCCACCAGGCATGTAAACGGTACGCATGGGGTTGTCCAGCAGCTTGGTTTCCAGAAAACCATTCACAGCTACACGACAGGTCAAATCAAACCCGCCGCCCGGCTGAGCAGGCGCGATGCACTCGGGTTTAGGTGGTTGCTGGGCGCTCACACCGCTCAAGCTGCTCAGGCCCAAAAGGCTGCCTGCCAGCAGCACCCGTAGTTTCATGTGGATAGTCATTGAATCGCCTCCAAGAGGATCGTCGTCGTTGTAATGGTTGCGACCTTACCGGAGCGAAGCTTTCGCCTACCTTTCAGTTCTGCCAAAAAACGATATTTTCAAGGGTATACCCTGAATCAGAGGTTCAAGAGTCCAGGGCATTGAACTCCAGGCGCACGATCAGACCACGCTGGCCCGGCCCTGGCTGAAGGCTCATCCGGGCATCGTGAATCTGGGCAATCGCCTGCACGATGGCCAGCCCCAACCCCGACCCTTGCAAAGCCTTGCCCGCCTCGCCACGACGAAAGCGATGCCCCGCCTTGGCCATATCATCGGCACTCATGCCCGGCCCATCATCCTCGACCTGTATACGGCACACGTTTCCCTCTTGCTGTACCGACACGGTGATGCGAGCACCTTTTGGACAATACTTGATCGCGTTGCTGACCATATTGCTGAGGGCCTGCTGCACCAGCCACGCCTCGCCTGCTACCCGCACCGGTCGGGAAGGCGCTTCCAGCCCCAGGTCCTGACGGCGCGACCGCGCCAGACTCCATAACTCATCGACCACCTGTGCCGCCTGCTGACACAGATCCACGGTTCCCAATGCAGCCCGAACCCGTAGTTGATCCGCCGCATCCCGCACTCGTGATAAGGCCACCATCTGATGCGTCATCTGCGCCGTATTGTTCAAACGCTGCTGGATGGCATCGAGCACCTCTTTCATCTCTGCGGTCTTGGCCAGCGACAAGGCAAAATCCACCTGGGTCAACAAGACCGCCAAAGGCGTTTTCAACTGATGAGAGGCATCATCCAGAAACTGCTGCTGCTCTCGCGACTTGCGGGCATAACGCTCCATATGCAGGTTGATGGTCTGCACCAAGGGCCGTACCTCGCGCGGCAGACTGACGTCACTGATCGGCTCCAGATTGTCGGGAGAGCGGTTCCTGACCTCGGCGCTGAGCTTGCGCAAAGGACGCAAGGCCAGCAAGGTGCCGACCAGAATGAGCACAATAAACAGGCTCAACACGGCCAGATCCTGAATCAGATTCTGAAAAATCACATTGCGAATGAAGGCATCGCGCTCACTGAGATTCTCACCGGCCTGTATCAAAACCCGACTGTGCTGATAGGTCTGCAGTCGCCCGTCCGACTCCAGTGCGACCGCCGCGATTCGCAAGGGTTCGCCCAAATACTGGGCATCATAAAAAACCGGCTGATTACTCTGTAATCGCTTGGCGGGCAACGGCATGCCCGTAAACCCAATCTCCGACAGCCCATCTTCGGTGGCGATCCGAAAATACACCTGGCTGCTGATGGTGTACTCCATGTACTCCATCATGTAGTAGGACTGCTCCATCGCCAAGCCGCCACTGATGGTGGTCACATTGGCCGCCATGGACTTGAGCGCCCCGGCCAGAGCCCGATCAAAGGCCGCGTTCACCTGATCCTTGAGCATCATGCTGGACACGAACAAGGACACGCCCGATGTCAGCAATGCCACGGGGATCAACATGCACAGCAAAGTACGACGCAAGCTGCTCAGGGCCATGGTCGCTCCCGACAGAAAGCCACGTTAGGGCTCCTCATCCGTGACAGGCTCCAGGCAATAACCGACCCCGCGCAAGGTCACGATATGCACATCCGAGTCCTGCAGTTTCTTGCGCAGACGGTGCACCAACACTTCGATAGCCTCGATATTGATTTCATCCTCATCCTTGTCGTTGAGCCGGTCCAAAATGAACTGCTTATTGACTGGCTCTCCGCTGCGCTGCACCAGAATGCGCAACACCTCCGCCTCACGCGGCGACACGGACAAAAGAGCGCCATCCAGCGTGAAGCGCTGTGTGGACAGGTCGTAGGCCAGGCTCGCACAGGCCATACGGGGCTTTTCCTTGCCGCGGCTGCGGCGTATGAGCGCATTGACGCGTGCCATCAGTTCTTCAATCCGGAAAGGCTTGGGCAAAAAATCATCTGCCCCACACTCGAGCGCCCCCACGCGTTCCTGAAGCGAGTCGCGCGCGGTCAAAATCAGGACGGGCGTGCGGTTGTCCTCGGAGCGCAGGCGCGCCAGCAAAGCACGACCATCCATGCCCGGCAACCCCAGGTCCAGTACCAGGGCATCAAATTCCTCGATCCGCAAGCGGTGATAGGCCACCATTCCGTCGTTGGACCATTCAACCGTAAATCCTTTCTTTTGCAAGCTGCGCGTCAGCCACAAGGCCAAATCAGGCTCGTCTTCGATCAGTAAAATACGCATGGCGGAAAGTAAAAAACAAAACAGGACAGCAACAATAATAAGCCGCCAAAGGGCACGGCCCGCGTTTCAATGATCCGCCGGCTCGGTCAACTCCAGCACAAAACGACGCAGCCACCGGCTTTCCTCATCGTGCTCCTTGTTGATATCCCAGATCATGGACACTACAAACGAGGGCACACGCAGTGGCACTGGCGAGACAGCCAGACGGCTATTGCATTCCACGAAGGAGCGGGCGGCATAGTCCGGCATGGTCAACACCAAAGGACTGCCGACAATCGCATTGATCGCCCCCGAAAAGTGGGTAAATGAGGCCTTGACCTTGCGCTGCAGGCGCTCGGCATCAAACAGTTCATCTACAAAACCACGCAGCCCGTCAAAAGACACCCGGCCGTGATGAGCATGAAGGTACTCCTGCTTGCTGATGGGACTGGAGAACTGCACCGAATGGCGATCATAAATGCAGATATAAGAAGCCGAAAACAGGACCTGTGATTTGTGCATGGTGCTCAGGAACTTGGGACTGGAGCAGATGGCCAGATCCGCCCCGTGCTCCTGCATGCTTTGCGGCCACAAATAGCTGTTGGTCTGATAGAAGGAAAAACTGATGGTCCAGCCTTGCTCGTTGGCCGTGCGGATCATGCGTTTGGCCAGCATATTCTCCAGATCATCCGATAAGGCAATGCGAAACACCCGACTGGAACGAGTGGGGTCGAAGTCCTGATCGGAGGTCAGCAGCGTCGAAATGCTTTTCAGGGCTTCGGATATCTGCGGAGCAATCTCCAAGGCGCGATGCGTGGGAGTCATGCCATGCGAGCCCCGCGTGAACAACTCGTCATTAAAGACCACCCGCAACTTGCGCAAGGACGCGCTGACCGCTCCCTGGGTCAGAAACAAGGCATTGGCGGCCTTGGTGACGCTGCGCTCATTCATCAAACACTGAAACACCAGCAACAGGTTCAAATCCATGCGCCTGATATTAGCGATATTAATCGAAGCCATTTTTCTAATTAGTTTGAATAATTATTTGGCTTGATTAGACTAAAAATCAGCCACAACCACAATAAGGGCCAGGTACATACCTGCCCCACTCGAGGAGATTGTTATGGGCACTGCTACCACCGCCCCTTCCCACGCCAAACCGGCCCCCCCAGGCCAGCCGGGTCTGAGCCGAAAACAAGTGCTTGCCGTAGGTATCGGCAACTTTATGGAATGGTTTGATTTCGCGATTTACGGCTACTTTGCAGCCGTCATTGGCAGCATCTATTTTCCATCCGACGCCGCCGGGGTTTCCCTGTTGTCGTCCCTGGCCGTATTTGCGGTGGGCTTTGTCTCACGTCCCTTTGGTGCACTGATTCTGGGTCCCATTGGTGACCGCTTCGGGCGCAAGACCGTGCTGATGATTACCGTCTTTGGCATGGGCGTCTTTACCACCTTGATTGGCCTGCTGCCCGGTTACGCCACCCTGGGTATCACAGCGCCTATCCTGCTGGTCATCCTGCGTTTTTTGCAAGGCATGATGGTGGGCGGAGAATGGTCGGCAGCCGGTATTTTCCTGGTGGAAAGTGCCCCCGCCCATCGTCGCGCCAGTGCCGCCAGCGTGGTCACCTTTACCGCCGGTATCGCTTTTCTGGTGGGGACCGCCACAGCAGCCGCCATCAATGCCAACCTGAGCGATGAGCAAGTCTACAGCTGGGGCTGGCGTGTACCTTTTGTGCTGTCCATTGTGATGACGTTCATTGCCGTCTTTATCCGTCGCAAGCTCAATGACACGCCGGTCTATCACGAGCTGCAGGAAAAGAAGGCCAACCACACCCTGGAGCGGGTTTCGTCCAAAGACAAGTTCAATGCCTTTGTCCTGTCCTTCGCATTTTCGGCCCTGTTCCTGGTGTCGCTGTATTTCTTCATCACCTACGCCAATAACCACCTGGTCTCCGTTTTGGGGCTGAGCAAGACAAATGCCCTGTGGCTGTGCAGTGCGTCCCTGGTGGTGTATTGCATCCTGCACCCGCTGGTTGGCCGTTTCTCGGACCGCTACGGACGACGCAAGCTGGCCTTGTTTGCCGCCGCTGGCCTGACCGTCATGGCCTACCCGATTTTCCTCTTGATGAACACTGGCAAACCGGCCCTGATCCTGCTTGGCCTGACCATTCTGGCCTTTCTGGTAGCCATCTCCGCCGTCATGAACGTGGTGCTGCTGGTGGAAGTATTCCCGGCGTCAATCCGCTCCACCGGCGCCGCCTTGGGCCACAACGTTTCATCGGCTCTGTTGGCCGGACCGGGCCCCTTCATTGCCGCGGCTCTGATCCAGTACACCGGCAACCCCAACGTACCGGCCTGGTATCTGGCCGCGGTATCCCTGGCGAGCTTGCTGATTCTGTATACCCGCCTGCCCGAAACTCAACATGTGGACCTGTCCGCGGGCTAACCCCTAAAGGAGAGTAGTTATGAGCAAAGTTGCTGTTATACAAGCGGCATCCATTCCCTTTGACTCTGCCAGCAGTGTCGACAAAGCCGCCACTATCTTGCAGCGCGTTGCGGCCAACGGCGCCACACTGGCGGTCTTTCCCGAGGCCTTTCTGGGGGGCTACCCCAAAGGCATCAGCTTTGGCAGCGTGATCGGCAATCGTCGTCCCGAAGGCCGCGCCCTGTATCAACGGTACGTTGAGGGTGCCGTCACCTTGGGCGGCCCTGAACTGGAAGCCCTGGCCGAGGCGGTCACCCAGACCGGTGTCTACACCGTGATGGGCGTAATCGAAAAAATGGGTCGCACCCTGTACTGCACCGCCTTGACGCTGGCTCCCGGCAAAGGCGTGGTGGGCATTCACCGCAAGCTGATGCCTACCGGACAGGAACGTCTGGTATGGGGGTTTGGCGATGGCTCCACCATGGGGGCAGTCGACACGCCACTGGGCCGTCTTGGCAGTGTGATCTGCTGGGAAAACTATATGCCGGCCCTGCGTCAGACCATGTACGCCCAGGGTACTGAAATCTACTGCGCGCCTACTGCTGACGATCGCCCCACCTGGGCCTCGTCCATGATCCACATTGCCGTCGAAGGCCGCGTGTTTGTGCTGTCCGCCTGCCAGGCCATCCGCCTGAACGCCTATCCCGACGCCTTTCAGAAGGAATTTGCTCTGCCCGGCGAATTTGCACCGGACAGCTACGTCATGCATGGCGGCAGCATGATCGTCAGCCCTACCGGCCAAGTGCTGGCCGGCCCGGTATTCGACGAAGAAACCGAGCTGTACGCCGAACTGGACATGGATTTGCTCAAGCAGGCCAATCTGGACTTTGATGTCTACGGCCACTACTCGCGCCCCGATATCTTCTCCCTGCATGTGGACACCCGTGCCAAACAGGTAGTAAGGCTGCAAACCGAAAACTCAGACGAGTAAAACCGCGACGCCCTGCCTCGTAAGAGAAAGCGGCCCCATCGCGCCTGTCAGGTGATGGGGTCGGGCCTGCGGGACACAACACAAATCGTCTGCGCTGTACGCTGGGCCAGGGGTTCTTTAACGGCGCTTTGCCGACCGCAAGCTCCGGTGAGGTCACTGAGCCCCCGCTTCTGCTCCTCGTGCGCGTTGACTATCTAACGGTGTTCAGACCGAGTCCTTCAAACACAAGGCCGAATTTAAAAAATCCCATGCAAATAGTAGGTGAATACCCGCATCACCGACTACACTTGCGGCTTCGGCGTGAAAACCTCAATAGAATCAAGATTGTCCTTGATCAATTTGGTACGCGCTTTGGACAGTAAGGCATACGCTCAACGCTTATACTGTTCAACTATAAAACAGGGGCAACGCTCATAAGGCCACCCCCTGCAGATTTCAAACACGAAAACACATCCTATTGGAGAGCCGCATGGTTAACATGAATCGGCGTCAGTTCTTCAAAGTGACGGGGGCCTCGCTGGCCAGCTCCAGCATGGTCTTGCTGGGCGCTGCGCCCACCCCCGCCATGGCGGAAGTCAGGCAGTACAAACTGACCCGCATGACAGAGACGCGAAATACCTGTCCTTATTGTTCTGTTGCCTGTGGGGTACTGCTGTACTCTCGCGGTGACGGCGCCATGAATGCCGAGCCCAGCGTGGTTCACATCGAAGGCGATGCCGATCACCCCGTCAATCGCGGCACACTCTGTCCCAAAGGCGCTGGCCTGGTGGATTTCATCAAGAGCCCCAACCGACTCAAATATCCGGAATACCGTGCCCCCGGCTCGGACAAGTGGGAACGCATCTCCTGGGAAGACGCTTTCTCGCGTATTGCCAAGCTGATGAAGGAAGACCGCGACGCCAACTTCCAGACCACTGCCGACGATGGCACCGTGGTGAACCGCTGGCTGACCACGGGCATGCTGGCTGCCTCGGCAAGCAGTAACGAAGTGGGTTACGTCACCCATAAAGTCATCCGCAGCATGGGTGTTCTGGCGTTCGATAACCAAGCACGTGTCTGACACGGCCCGACGGTGGCAGGTCTTGCCCCGACGTTTGGCCGTGGAGCGATGACGAACCATTGGGTCGACATCAAGAACGCGGATATTGTGCTGATTATGGGCGGCAACGCAGCCGAGGCGCACCCCTGTGGTTTCAAATGGGTAACCGAGGCCAAAGCACACAACAATGCAAAACTGATCGTCGTGGATCCACGCTTTACGCGTTCGGCATCCGTGGCGGATTTTTACGCGCCTATACGTACTGGTAGCGACATCACCTTCCTGGGTGGCGTCATCAAGTACCTGTTGGATAACGACAAGATCCAGCATGAGTACGTGCGCAACTACACCGATATGCCCTTTATCGTGCGCGAGGACTTTGACTTCGAGCAGGGGCTGTATTCGGGCTACAACGAAGAGAAACGCAGCTACGACAAGTCCTCCTGGGACTACGAGCTGGGCGAGGACGGCTACGTCAAGACCGACCCCACCTTGCAGCACCCCCGCTCGGTCTACCAGTTGCTGCGCAAACACTACGAGCGCTACACGCCCGAGATGGTGGAACGCGTCTGCGGCACGCCCAAGGACAAATTCCTGAAAGTCTGTGAGATGCTGGCCTCGACCGCAGAGCCCGGTCGTGCAGGCACCATTCTGTATGCACTGGGCTGGACGCAACACAGTATTGGTTCGCAGATCATCCGTACCGGCGCCATGGTGCAGTTGCTGCTGGGCAATATTGGTATTGCCGGCGGTGGCATGAACGCGCTGCGCGGGCACTCCAACATTCAGGGCCTGACGGACCTGGGTTTGATGTCCAACCTGCTGCCCGGCTATCTGACCTTGCCCAACCAGGCCGAGAAGGATTTTGACGGCTATATTGGCGCGCGCGCCCAACAGCCACTACGTCCCAATCAGCTCAGCTACTGGCGCAACTACAAGAAGTTCCATGTCAGCCTGATGAAAGCCTGGTTCGGTGATGCCGCCCAGGCCGACAACAACTGGGCCTACGATTACCTGCCCAAGCTAGACAAGCTCTACGACATGCTGCAGGTGTTCGAGCTGATGGACGAAGGCAAGATGACAGGCTATATCTGTCAGGGCTTCAACCCCCTGGCGGCAGCGCCCTACAAGGCCAAGCTGCTGCGTGCGTTCTCCAAGCTCAAGTACATGGTCATCATGGACCCGCTGGTCACGGAAACGTCGGAGTTCTGGCGTAACTACGGCGAGCACAATGATGTCGATACCGCCTCCATCCAGACCGAAGTCTTCCGACTGCCCACCACCTGTTTTGCCGAGGAAGAAGGCGCACTGGTGAACTCGGGTCGTTGGCTGCAATGGCACTGGAAGGCCGCCAACCCACCGGGCGAGGCCAAGAGCGATATTGAAATCATGAGTACGCTGTTCACGCGTATCCGCTCGCTGTACGAGAAAGAAGGCGGCGCCTTCCCTGATCCGATCCTGAACCTGTCCTGGCCCTACTCCAATCCGGACGATCCGACCGCCGCTGAACTGGCCAAGGAGTATTCCGGACGTGCCCTGGTCGATCTGGTCGATCCCAAGGACCCGACCAAGATCACGCGCAAGGCCGGCGAGCAGCTCGATGGTTTTGGCGAACTGCGCGACGACGGCAGCACGCTGAGCGGTTGCTGGATCTATGCCGGCGCCTGGACGCAGCAAGGCAACCTGATGGCTCGCCGCGACAATAGCGACCCGACCGGCATCGGCCAGACGCTGAACTGGGCCTGGGCTTGGCCAGCGAACCGCCGGGTGCTCTACAACCGGGCTTCCTGTGACCTGAACGGCAAACCGTTTGACCCGCGCCGCAAGCTGATTCACTGGGACGGCAAGCGCTGGGTGGGGGCGGATATCCCTGACTACAAGGCCGATGAGAACCCGGCTGACGGCATGGGGCCGTTCATCATGAACCCCGAAGGGGTAGCCCGCTTCTTTGCCCGTAAAGGCATGGCGGAAGGCCCATTCCCCGAGCATTACGAGCCCTTTGAAAGCCCTTTGAGCTACAACCCGCTCAGCCCTGATGAGCCTCGTGCCATCACCAACCCGGCAGCCCGTATCTTCAAGGACGACCTGGCCGCCATGGGTACGGTAGACAAGTTCCCCTATGTGGGTACCACCTACCGCCTGACCGAGCACTTCCACTACTGGACCAAGCACGTCAAGCTCAACGCCATCGTGCAGCCCGAACAGTTTGTGGAAATTGGCGAGGAACTGGCCAAGGAAGTGGGCATTGTGCAGGGCGACCGCGTCAAGGTGTCCTCCAACCGTGGCTACATCAAGGCCGTGGCGGTGGTGACCAAACGCATCAAGGCCCTGAACGTGGATGGCAAGATCGTCCATCAGGTGGGAATCCCGCTGCACTGGGGCTTTGTGGGTCTGGCCCGACCCGGTTTCCTGATCAATGCGCTGACCCCGCCAGTAGGCGATGGCAACTCGCAAACGCCGGAGACCAAGGCCTTCCTGGTTCAACTTGAAAAGGTTAAGGAGTAAGCCATGGCCTTGCAATCACTTGATATCAAACGGCTCTCCGCAACCACCACCCCATCGCCCAGCGTACGCGAGCCCGTGGGCGGAGAGGTGGCCAAGCTGATCGACACCAGTAAGTGCATTGGCTGTAAGGCCTGTCAGGTCGCCTGCATGGAATGGAACGATACGCGTGACGAAATCGGCCACAACGTCGGGGTGTATGACAACCCGGCCGACCTTACCGACAAGTCCTGGACCATCATGCGTTTTGCGGAGTATGAGAACCCCGCTGGCGATCTGGAATGGCTGATTCGCAAAGATGGCTGCATGCACTGCGAGGACCCGGGCTGTCTGAAGGCCTGCCCCTCGCCGGGCGCCATCGTGCAGTACACCAACGGCATCGTCGATTTCCACGAGGAAAACTGCATTGGCTGCGGCTATTGCGTAACCGGCTGTCCCTTCGATGTGCCTCGCATTTCGGAAAAGGACAAGAAGGCCTACAAGTGCACCTTGTGTTCGGACCGTGTCGCTGTTGGTCAGGAGCCGGCCTGTGCCAAGACCTGTCCGACTGGCGCAATTGTCTTCGGAACCAAAGAAGACATGCAGCAGCACGCGGCCGAGCGTATCGAAGACCTGAAATCGCGTGGCTTTGACAATGCCGGCCTGTACGATCCGGCCGGCGTGGGCGGCACCCACGTCATGTACGTGCTGCACCACGCCGACAAGCCCGAGCTGTACAGCGATCTGCCCAAAGATCCGCAAATCAGCCCGATGGTCTCGTTGTGGAAGGGCGTGGCCAAGCCCCTGGGGGTCGCGGCCATGGCACTGACCGCCCTGATTGGTTTCTTCCACTACATCCGAACCGGTCCTAACGAGACTGACGAGGAAGACGAGCGCCGCGCCGACGAGGAAGCACGCAAGATCCAGGAGGCCCACCATGACTGATCACAACCGCAAGGACCTGATTCAGCGCTACACCACCAGTCAGCGCATCAATCACTGGATCATTGCCATCAGCTTTGTGCTGCTGGCCTTGTCCGGTCTGGCGCTGTTTCATCCGTCCATGTTCTGGCTGAGCCATCTGCTAGGCGGCGGGCCCTGGACACGCATTCTTCACCCATTCATTGGCGTGGTGATGTTTGTGTGCTTTTTCCTGTTTGCGGCCCGCATGGTGCGGCACAATATGTTCTCCAAGGGTGACGCAGCCTGGCTGCGTCACTTCAAGGACGTACTGGACGCCAAGGACGAGCGTATCCCCGAGGTTGGGCGCTACAACGCCGGGCAAAAAATCCTGTTTTTTGCATTGGTAATCTTCATGATTGGCCTGCTGGCAACCGGTGTGGTGATGTGGCGCGAATACTTTTCCGCCTTCTTCCCCATCTGGGCCATCCGTCTGGCCTCCGTGCTGCACGCGGCCTGCGCCTTGCTGATGATTTGCGCGATTATCGTGCACATCTACGCCGGGATCTGGGTCAAGGGTTCGGTCAAGGCCATGACCCGCGGCACGGTGACCCGCGCCTGGGCCTGGAAACACCACCGCGCCTGGTTCCGTGAGGAAATGGAAAAAGGTCAACGCCGTTCCGCCAAATAAGCGGTAATCTGCTTTATCAGTAACCCGGCTGCCATGCGCCATTTCGGGCATGGCAGCCTTGTTTTCAGGAGTCTGTCTTGCAACGCATCCTTCCGCGCGGCGAAATTGAAAGTCTGGACCACACCTCCATCCCCCGACTACGCCTGCCTGTGCGAGCCAGCGTTTTTGCGGACCGGGCGGCGCGTCTGCGTCAACTGGCTGCCGACAACCCCGTCGGCGCCTATCTGCAGTTGCTGGCGCACCTGGTGGACGGCCAGCACACGCAACTAAGCGCCCTTTCCCCCACTGAGCTGCCCGCTGATGTGCTGGAAACGGCCCAACGGCACGGCATGCCGCCCTTGTTGGCCTCGGGCTGGAAGCGCGATCCGCAGTGGCTCAGCATCTTGAGCAACCTGCTCAATCACATGATCCAGAACCCGGACGTGCCCGCTCCCGCGCAAGAGGTCTGCCAGGGCCTGCTGAAAGCAGCCCAGTCCGATCCGCAAAAGCTGGAAGACCTGGCTGACGCGATTCTGGCCGAACAACTGCCGGAACAAGAGGGCGCCGCGGCCCCTTTTGTCATGGCCGCCTTGCAGGTGTACTGGACGCACCTGGCCTGCTCGCTGACCGAAGGCCAACTGTCGGTCACCAGCCCCTTTGGCGTGTGCCCGTCATGCGGCAGCCTGCCCGTATCCAGTGTGGTGCGTGTCGGTGGTCGTGAAGACGGTTGCCGTTATATGTGTTGCCCTCGCTGCAGCGTGGAATGGCATCTGGTGCGAGTCACCTGCTCGCACTGCGAAAGCACCAAAGGCGTGGCTTACCACGCGATCGAGGATGGCCCGGAAGGAATCAAGGCCGAGTCCTGTGACAACTGCCACACCTACCGCAAAATCTTCTATCAGGAAAAACAGCTGGGCATCGACCCGGTTGCCGATGATCTGGCCAGTCTGGCTCTGGATGTCTTGATGGGCGAAGCAGGTTATTCCCGTGCCAGCGGCAATCCCCTTCTTTGGCAGCAGTCTTAAGCTAAGATTCCCCTACGCCTTGCTGTCGTGCACGCAAGGCGTAGCCGAGAGACCTTGCCCACAGACTTTGCCTGCCTTTGAATGATGAGCCCCACTCCCGAACTCTCCCCCGCCCACATCCCCTCCCTGGACCGCCTGCTGCGCTCGTCAGAGTTCCAGCCTTTGCTGCGCCAGTTTGGCCACTCCCGCCTCAGTCAACACACTCGCGGTCATTTGCAGGCACTGCGGGAAGCGGTGTTAAAGGGTGCGCTAAGCCCCCAGGATCTGGAGCCCGCGCAGCTCGCCAAAGCCCTGCAAGCACAGTTGCAAGCAGAGTCCCGCTTAAAGCTGCGCCCGGTCTTTAATCTGACCGGCACCGTGCTACACACCAATCTGGGGCGTGCCATGTTGCCAGAGGACGCCATTCAGGCCGTTGTCCAGGCCATGCGCTCACCCGCCAATCTGGAATTTGATCTGGCAACCGGGGGGCGAGGCGACCGTGATGACCTGATCAGCCCCTTGCTGTGCGAACTGACTGGCGCCGAGGCCGCTACTGTCGTAAACAATAATGCAGCTGCCGTGCTGCTGATGCTCAGCACCCTGAGTCCCCAATGCGAAACCGTGGTGTCACGCGGCGAGCTGGTTGAAATTGGCGGAGCCTTTCGCATTCCCGACATCATGAAACGCGCCGGGGCGCTTTTACATGAAGTCGGCACCACCAACCGTACCCATGCGGCCGATTACGACAACGCCGTCAACGAGCGCACCGCCATGTTAATGAAGGTGCATTGCAGCAACTACGCCGTCAAAGGTTTCACCAAAAGCGTTTCGGTAAGGGAAGTGGCACAGATCGCCAAGAAGCACGGCCTGCCCACCAGCGTCGATCTGGGCAGTGGCACCTTGGTTGATTTAAGCCAATGGGGCCTGCCACCCGAGCCTACCGTGCGCGAAACCATCGAAGCGGGCGCCGATATCGTGACTTTCAGCGGTGACAAGCTGTTGGGTGGCCCACAGGCAGGCCTGATCGTAGGCCGCGCCGATCTGATCGCCAAGATCAAGAAGAACCCGCTCAAACGCGCCTTGCGTGTAGGCAAAATCACGCTGGCAGCACTGGAGCCCGTGCTGGCCTTATACCGTTCGCCAGAGCGCTTGCCCGAGCATCTGACTACCCTGCGTCTGCTGACCCGACCTGCGGCTGAAATGCGCGCCCAGGCACTGCGTTTGGCACCAGTCCTGCAGCAATGGGTGGGCACACAATTTGCTGTCGAACCCACTGCCATGTTGAGCCAGATTGGCAGCGGGGCGTTGCCCGAAGATGTGCTGCCCAGCTTCGGGCTGCGCTTTGCCTACAAAGGGCCGGGCCGTCCGGGCCGCCATCTGACCCAACTGGAAGAACGCCTGCGCAGTTTGCCCCAGCCCGTCATCGGACGCATTGCGCAAGATGCCTTCTGGCTCGACCTGCGCTGTCTGGAAGAACACGCTGAACCGTTGCTCAGCGCACAACTGAATCCCGAGCAAGCATGATTGTTGGTACTGCAGGCCATATCGATCACGGCAAAACCACTTTGATCCGCGCCTTGACGGGCGTGGATACCGATCGTCTGGAGGAGGAAAAAAAGCGCGGCATCTCCATCCAGTTGGGCTATGCCTACACGCCTCTGCCCGACGGCCAGATCCTGGGCTTTATTGATGTGCCCGGCCACGAGCGCCTGGTACACACCATGGTTGCAGGTGCCACGGGCATTGATTTTGGCTTGCTGATCGTGGCGGCAGATGATGGTGTCATGCCACAGACCCGCGAACATCTGGCCGTGCTGCAATTGCTGGGCTTGAATGCCGGTGCCCTCGTACTGAGCAAGGCCGATCGGGCCGATACCGCTCGCCTTGAATCGGTCAAGGCGGAACTACGAGCGCTTGCTCACGGCACCTTTCTGGAACAGGCACCTGTCTTTGTGGTGGATGCCTTGAGTGAGGAGCATCCCGGCCTGCAAGCGCTGCGCCAGCATCTGCATACGCAGGCCATGCAATCGACCCGGCAGGAAGGGCAAGGTTATTTCCGTCTGGCCATTGATCGTGTGTTCACCTTGCAGGGCCACGGGACAGTGGTGACCGGCACCGTGCATGACGGTACGCTGGATCTGGATGGCCCCCCGGTAGACCTGCACCTGATGCCACGCGGCACGCCGGTACGGGTACGCAGTATTCATGCTCAGAACCGGGCCTCACGCCAGGCCCGCGCCGGACAGCGTTGCGCCCTGAACCTGGGTGGGATCGATGTGCAGGATATCGAGCGTGGCGACTGGCTGGCCGACGCCCGCTGTTTTATCCCTTCTACACGTATCGACGTGGAACTGAGCCTGCTGGACAAGGACATGCCCGCCTTGCGTACTTGGTCGCCCTGGCATGTGCACCTGGGCGCCGCGCACCTGACAGCCCATGCCGTGCCTTTGGAGGGCGACGCCTTGCAAGCCGGTCAGACCGCTAAGGTTCAACTGGTCTTTGACCGACCTATCTGCTCCATGACCGGTGAACGCTTTATCTTGCGCAACGCACAGGCCAGCGAAACAGTCGGTGGCGGGATTGTGCTGGACCCGAACGCACCAGACCGCAAACGACGCTCTACGACACGACTGTCCTGGCTGGACGCCCTGGCACAATGGGCGCGCGGCGGACCACTGAAAGGCCTGCTGGCCCACGCACCTTACGGCCTGGACGAAGCAACGCTCCTACGTCTGTCGGGTGGAACGCAGCACCGCTTGATCGCTCCTGCAAACGCCCGCTGGCACACCGGGTCCCGCCCACAAAGTCAGCCTATTTTGCTCGGTGATGCACGCCTGGAAGCGCTCTGCCAACACGTAGAAAGCGTGATGCTGCAGTTTCATGAGCGCTATCCGGACGAACCGGGCCTGTCCGTCAGCCGCTTGCGCCGCATGGCGGCACCCACCATGCCCGACGCGGTCTGGCAACTCTTAAGCGAGCATCTGCTGGCAGAACAGCGCCTGGCTCGACAGGGTGCCTGGCTGCATACCCCAGGGCACCGCGTCACGCTCAGTCCCGATGATCAAATCCTGGCCGCAGCCCTGCTGCCGTTAATCGACGCTGGCCGCTTCGATCCACCCTGGACACGCGATCTGGCCAAAGAAACCGAGGCGCCCGAGGAGCAGACGCGCAACGTGCTGCGCCGACTGGTCCGCCAAGGCGAACTGTTTCAGGTCGTGCATGATCTGTTCTACCACCGTCGTCAGATTGCGGCTCTGGCCCACATCGTCGAGGAACTGCACACGGGTCAAGGAGTCAGCGCCGCCCAGTTTCGGGACGCAACCGGATTGGGCCGCAAACGGGCCATTCAGATTCTGGAGTTTTTTGATCGTATCGGCTATACACGACGGGTGCGTGATCGCCATGTTTTACGAGGCGAGGCCTGGGCAGCAGCGGATTGAACCAAAAGCGCGAAGTGGGTGCCGAAGCAGACGGCTCCCCGATCGTTGAAGCCTGACCGGCCCTAACGTATGATAGGGCCTCTTGAAGGAAAGCATCCGTGCCCGGTGGCACGGCCGGGCTTCAAACCCGGTTGGGGGCGTCAGACGTTCCCAGGTAGGTTCGACTCCTGCTGCTTTCCGCCACCTGCCTTTGAGCGAGAGATCGCCTGCGATCTCAAACGCCCCCAAGACTATTCACCCCTGGGTTTTACTCAAGTGCATCGGCATGATGCTTTAAAGCCTTGCGCACGTAATACTCGAAGCCAATCTCGGACCGGCGAGGGCGCAAGATCCAGTCATGTGCCTCTCGCCCCAGCTCCGGAAGAATCGGCTTGATCTGCCCGGCAGACATAGCCAGCAACTGCATCCGCGCGGCACGCTCGAACTGCAAGGCCAGCACACAGGCTTCTTCGATGGAGCCGGCCGCAATCAACATGCCGTGATGCGCCAGCAAAATCGCACGCTTGTTACCCAAGGCCTGGGAGATGATCTGCCCTTCTTCATTGCCGACAGGCACGCCAGGCCAGTCTTTCAGGAAAGCACAGTCCTCGTACAGCGTGCAGTTATCCATATGAGAGACTTCTAAAGGCACGCCCAACATGGATAAGGACGCCACATGCAAAGGATGGGTATGGATAATGCAATTGACGTCGGGTCGTGCGCGATACACCCAGGAGTGAAAGCGGTTCGCCGGATTAGGCATGCCCTGCCCTTCCAGAACCCTCAGGTCCTCATCCACCAGCAAAATATTGGACACACTGATCTCATCGAAGCCCAAGCCTAACTGCTGGGTGAAATAGGTACCTTCCTGCTTGCCCCGCCCTGTAATTTGTCCCGCCAAGCCGGAGTCATGACCGCCGTCAAACAGAATTCGACAGGTCAGGGCCAACTTTTCTCTAACACTGCGTTCCGGAACCTGAAACTGAGCCTGCATCTGTTCCTGCGCGCGAGCGATCAACGTTGATTTGGACAAATCCATCGTCGTAGTCATGAGTATTCCTTGTGAACAGCCTGGAGCATCCAAAGACACAGAGCCTCGTGCTTGAACCAGGCCCCTGCGCAATTGAAAAGAAGTCGCTTCAGTGATGGCGATCCTGGCCCAGGCCAAGAACTGCTGTGAAGGCTGATACAGCATGGGCCGTATCCACGAGATGAAGAGCGTGTTGTTTGGAATTGTTCTGACTACTTCTTCAAGCAAGCATGTTTCCTTTAAAGCCAAATCCTGTCAATCAGGAAACCCTATTTCCTTACGAACCATAGGCTTTCAAGACTGATTTCGGGCTGCCAACGCTGACCGCTTGACCGTGGTGCTCTCCGCCTTCCGCCGTTGACGTTACAGTTATGTTGCAACCCAGCAACGCGTTTAGCAATTATTCTCATTTTTAATACCAATACTGCATTTTGCTTTTGAATTGAAAATGAGAATGGGTATCATTAATGTCGCTGTACGGGGAATACGGCCAGTAAGAGCAAGGCAACCGCAGCACACGCTAAAAACAGACACAAATTGGAAGTCGTCAATGAAATCTCTCTTTACCGTAAAGCGCTTGCCACTCGTTCTGGCAAGCGTTTTTGCTGCCAGTGGTGCAGTTGCTCAAGACAGCACACCCGTTCAACTTAGCCCTGTTGTCGTAACCGCTTCGGGCTTTGAGCAGGATATTAAAGAAGCTCCGGCTTCGATTACCGTCATTACCCGCGAGGACCTGGAAAACAAGTTTTACCGCGATGCCTACGACGCCCTGTCAGATGTACCCGGCGTGATTGTGACGGGCGGTGGCGACCGTCGTGACATTACGATTCGCGGCATGAGCTCCAAGTACACGCTGATCCTCATCGACGGCAAACGCCAAAGCTCTACCGAAACACGAACCAACTCGGACTCTTCCGGTGTGGAAGGCGGCTGGACCCCTCCCCTGACCGAAATTGAACGTATCGAAGTGGTGCGTGGCCCTATGTCCTCACTGTATGGCTCCGACGCCATGGGCGGTGTAATCAACATCATTACCCGCAAGGTGCCCAAGCAATGGGGGGGAGCCGTCCGCCTGGACAGCACCTTGCAATCGCATAGCCGCTCCGGCGATATCTTCCAAGGCAACTTCATGCTGGGCGGGCCGATCAAAGACGGCCTGCTGGGTTTGCAAGTCTATGGTCAGCAGACCAATCGTCAAGAAGACGATATCTACAACGGCTATCGCAAGCGTGAGTCCTTTGAAGTCGGGGCTAAGCTGAGCCTGACTCCTTCGGACAACCACAGCTTTGTGCTGGAAGGCAGCAGCAAGCGTCAAAAATACAACTCCACGCTGGGTAAAACCGTCGAACCCGTGGCTCCGGGTACCGCTTGCGGTCGCTTTGGCTGCCCCGCCAGCTCCGAAACGGATTACCGCGGTGAGAAAGTATCCTTGACCCACAACGGCAACTGGGGCTTTGCCACGTCCGACACCTACGTGCAGCAGGAAGACTTCAACAACAAGTCACGGGATATGCGCATCAAAAACACCGATGCACGTACCGCCTGGGTCGCTCCATTGGGGGATCATTTGCTGACTATCGGTGCTTCTTACCAGCATCAGAAGCTGAACGATGAAACCGGTAACCAGCTCACCACGGGCATCAGCCGCATCAAACGCACCCAGTGGGCGCTGTTCATGGAAGATGAGTGGAGCCTGACCAACCGCTTTGCCCTGACTGGCGGCCTGCGCTACGACCACGACGAAAACTTTGGCAAGCACGTCAGCCCTCGTATTTATGGTGTGTGGTCGGCCACCGACAACTGGACGATCAAAGGCGGGGTGTCCACAGGCTTTCGTGCCCCCGACTTGCGGCAAACCATCCCCGGTTGGGGCCAGGTCAGCCGCGGTGGCAATATGTACGGCAATCCTGATCTGAAGCCAGAAAAATCGCTGTCCCAGGAATTTGGGGTGATGTATGACACGCTGGAAGGCTTTTCTGCCGGCGTGACCCTGTTCAACAACGACTTCAAGGACAAGATCACCCGCGTGTCGTGCCCGAGCACCAAATGCACTGACGGTCCCAACCAGTTTGGTTCCAACCCAACCACCTACGAAAACGTGGACAAGGCAGTCACTCGCGGCATTGAAACCAATTTCACGTGGGATCTGGCCAAGGACTGGACCTTGAAGGCCAACTATACCTACACCGACTCCAAGCAAAAGAGCGGTCCTAACGAAGGTCAGCCTCTGAATCAGATGCCCAAGCACATGGCCAATGTCAGCCTGGACTGGCGCCCGACCGAGAAGATCAGCACATGGGCACGCGTGAACTACCGTGGCAAAGAAAGCGAGCCAGTCAGCTCGGCTTCCTCTTCCAGCACACGCGCTCCGTCCTATACCTTCGTGGACTTGGGCGGCACCTACAAGCTGAACAAGAACGTAGACCTGTACGCAGGCATCTACAACGTACTGGATAAACAAGTCCGTTATGAAGACTACAGCTACGTGGAAGATGGCCGCCGTTACTGGCTGGGCGTAGGCCTGCGTTTCTAAAAACCTTGCCCCCCGCCAATGGCCGGCACCTCGGGTGCCGGCCATTTTTATTTCTCCACGGCATTCGCACCTCTTACCCGACAGATAAGCGCTTCCTTGCGCCCCAACAGCGCTAGACTAAAGCCTTGTTCGCCAGTTTTCTGGCGCCTGAGTCACCACAGTCGGGAGCTGACCTTGTCGTCCGTCGAGCCTGATCTTGCGATCTATGCTGGCCCTCATGCCTATCGTCACATTCAAAACCATGGCTTGCATGCCAAAGACATCAGCACGCTGATTGGCAGCGCCGGAGGGCCCAAGGCCCTGGCACTGACCGGGCTGGATCAGTATCTGTTTGGAGACTGGCTCAACACCCATGACGAGCCGCTCTGGCTGTTTGGCAGCTCGATTGCCTCCTGGCGCTTTGCCTGCGCCGCCCAGAACGATCCCTACAAAGCCTTTGCGGACTTTGCCCAGCTTTACATACACAGCCCGTTTATGCCCCAATCCACCGTGGCGGACATTACGCGCTCGACGCAGGGCATGCTCCGAACCTTGCTGGGGAACGCGGACGCCCAGGCGGCCATCCTGAACCACCCACGTTATCGCTTTGCCATCACCGTTGCACGCAGCAAAGGCTGGGCCAGCTCTCGGAACCCCAGGCAGCTCGGCGCAGCCTTGCTGGGCTGCATGGTCGGAAACTATGTCCATCCTGCCATCCCTCACTGGTTTTTTGAGCGGGTCATTGTGCATGACACCCGCAGCCCCTTGCCGATTGAGGACAAGCATCGAAAACAGGCTCGCTATGCCGCGCTGGACGAACACAATCTGTTCGAGACCCTGGCAGCCAGCACCGCGATACCACTTGTGATTGACGGGGTGGATGCCGCTCACAACTGGCCTGCCGGGCTCTACCGGGATGGCGGTCTGGTCGATTACAACTTTTGCGCACTGGATCTGGAGGGCCCCGGCCTGAGCCTGTTTCCCCATTTCACCCAGAACATCAGTGCCAGCTGGTTCGACAAATACCTGCCACGCTGGCAAAAGGCACGTCGGCCACATAGCCTGGACAAGCTGGTTTTGCTCTGTCCCACACCCCGCTTTTATCAGCGGCTGAACGAGTGCAAAATTCCCAGCCGGTCCGACTACAAGCGTTTATCGGATGCAGACCGGCGTCAGGCTTGGCAAAACTCGGTGGAACAAAGCCAGCGCCTGGGCGAGCAGTTTGCTCAATGGGTGGCCACCGACCAGCTCGCGCAGCGTGTCCGTCCGCTCCCCTTCCCCTAGCTAAAAGCCTGCAGGACCCACAGGCAATTTAGTATCATTTCACCTTCAACCTATTTCCTGGTGCGTGCTCATGGATACCCCCGTTCGTCTGACCCAATACAGCCATGGAGCCGGTTGCGGCTGCAAGATCTCTCCCAAGGTACTGGACATTATCCTGGCCGGCAGTGGCGCCCAGAATCTGGACCCGAATCTGTGGGTGGGCAATACCTCCCGCGATGATGCCGCCGTGTACGGCCTGAACGAGGAAACAGGCGTCGTCTCGACCACTGATTTTTTCATGCCCATCGTGGATGACCCGTATGACTTCGGGCGCATCGCCGCTACCAACGCCATCAGCGATATCTATGCCATGGGTGGCAAGCCGATCATGGCGATTGCGATTCTGGGCTGGCCCATCAACGTGCTGTCTCCGGAAATCGCGCGCGAAGTGGTGCGTGGCGGACGCGCCGCCTGCGATGCTGCCGGCATTGCCCTGGCGGGAGGCCACTCCATTGACGCGCCCGAACCTATTTTTGGTCTGGCCGTTACAGGCGTCGTGGATAAAGCACAGTTAAAGCGCAACGACACCGCCACCGAGGGCTGTCAGCTTTATCTGACCAAGCCTTTGGGCATCGGTGTTCTGACCACAGCCGAAAAAAAGGCCAAGCTGCGCCCCGAAGACCAGAATCTGGCTCGCGACTGGATGTGTACGCTGAACAAGCCCGGTAGCCGCTTTGCCCAACTGGCCGGCGTGAAAGCCATGACGGACGTAACGGGCTTTGGTCTGCTGGGTCACCTGATTGAAATGGCCGATGGCAGCGGCCTGACTGCCCGTTTGAATCTGGACCGCGTCCCTTTGTTGCCCGGCATTGAATACTATCTGGAACAAGGCTGCGTCCCCGGCGGAACCCAACGTAACTTTGACAGCTACGGCCACCGCATTGCCACCATCAGCCAGGACCAGATCAACATCCTGTGCGATCCGCAAACCAGCGGTGGGTTGCTGATCGCTGTGGAGCCTTCTGCCACGGCCGAATTCATGACCATGGCGGCCGAACTGGGTTTGAAACTGGACGCCATCGGGGAATTCATCCCCGCCAACACCTACGCTGTTGAAATTGCTTGATGCGCCCTGACACCCACGACTACCGCGAGCTGTTCCTGAATGATGTACCTTTGATGGACGCTCGCGCTCCGGTCGAATTTAGCAAAGGGGCCTTTCCCGGCGCACTGAACCTGCCCCTGATGAACGATGAAGAACGTCATCAAGTCGGGATTTGCTACAAGCAGCATGGTCAGCAAGCGGCCATCGCCCTGGGTAACAAACTGGTCAGCGGTTCCATTAAAGCAGCCCGTCTGCAAGCCTGGGTGCAGTTTGCACAGACGCACCCTGAAGGCTACCTCTATTGCTTTCGGGGCGGCCTGCGTAGCCAGATCACACAAACCTGGCTACGCGAAGAGGCAGGCATCCTCTACCCCCGTGTGGTAGGGGGCTATAAAGCCATGCGCGGCTTTTTACTGAACAATCTGGAACAAACCGTCAGCAAGGCCCAGTTCCAGGTGCTGGGCGGCATGACAGGCACCGGCAAGACCGATGTGCTGCTACAGCTTGAACACAGCCTGGACCTCGAAGGCTATGCGCATCATCGGGGCTCCAGCTTTGGCAAACATGCCACCGGCCAGCCCAGTCAGATCGACTTTGAACATCGTCTGTCCATCGCCATGCTGAAAAAGACAAACCAAGGACATCAGCGCTTTGTACTGGAAGATGAAAGTCAAACCATAGGACGTTGCAGCCTGCCGCTCAGCCTGTATCGCGGGATGCAGCACTGGCCGATCATCTGGCTGGAAGACAGTCTGGAAAACCGGATCACGCGCATTGTGCGCGACTATGTTCAGAACCTGCATGCCGAGTTCACCCAAGAACACGACCCGCAAACGGGCTTTGCCCTGTTTGCGGCGCAGTTGCGCCAAAGCCTGTCGCGCATCACCAAACGACTGGGGCATCAACGCTACCAGCAGCTCTCCGCCATCATGGACGCTGCCTTGCAAGAGCAGGAACGCAGTGGCGCACTGGATGGGCACCGCGATTGGATTGGCGGCTTGCTGACGCAATATTACGACCCTATGTACAGTTATCAACGCCAACAGAAAGCCGAGCGCGTCATTTTTCAGGGTGACGCCGAGGCAGTGCTGAATTATTTGCGTCACCCGGCCTGATCCAGGCGCCCGCCCCGTCCACAGCAAGGCCGTCCATCTTTTCACGCAAGCGCGGGCAGCCTGAGCGGGGCCTGCGCCCACGCTTGTCAGAATCTGTCCTTGCGCTGACACAACGAGTAAACAAAGGGTAACCCCTACCATCTTGCAAGAATCTTGTTGCAGGTGGTACGAAATGAAGTCCCTCAAATGCTTGGTCCGGCATGTCCAGTTGCGCACGCTGTGGCTCCTTCTCTTTGTTCTGGCCGCCTGTTTAAGCAGTCCCGCAGCCCACTCCACTTCGCGCATTGCCCATTTTCTGCCGGACATTGCCCTCAATGAGATTTTCCCCGCCGCCACACATGCCAGCGAGCCGGAAGGCAAGCTGCCTGTATCCAAAGTCTTTAAGGATCAGGAACAACTAGGGTATGTGTATGTGACGACCGATATCGTCAACACCCGCGGCTACTCCAGCTTTCCCATCGATACTCTGGTTGCTCTGGACATGGAAGGCAGCATCGTCGCTGCCAGACTGCTGGAACACCACGAACCCATTGTCTTGATCGGCATCCCCGAGTCCCGGGTAGAGGCGTTCATTCAAGGCTATATCGGCCAGAACTACATCAAGAACCGGCCTAAACCGGGCGCACCGCCTCCTGTTGACATCATCAGTGGCGCTACCGTGACCCTGATGGTGGTGGGCGACAGCATCATGCGTTCCTCCCAACTGCTCGGCCGGCAAGAAGGCATAGGCCAGCCTGCCGCTCCCGCCGTGGCGCAGGCCACCGTCAAACGCAGCATAGACACCCGCAACCACACCCTGTCCAGCTGGGACGAGCTGCTCCAAAGCGGCGCTGTCCAAGGCCTGCATGTCAGTGTGGCCGATATCAACCAGGCCTTTAAGGACAGCGGCCGCAGCGAGGCCGCTGCCCACCCCCAGGAGGGCGACCCGCAAGACACCTTTATCGATTTGTACGTTGCCCTGGTAAGCGTGCCCAGCATCGGTCAAAGCCTGCTGGGAGAGGCCGATTACAACTACCTGCAACAAGAACTGAAACCCGGCCAGCAGGCCATGCTGGTCGTGGGCAATGGGCTGTATTCCTTCAAGGGATCGGGCTATGTGCGAGGCGGGATTTTTGACCGCATCGAAATCATCCAGGACCTGGACAGCTTTCACTTCACCGACCTGGATCACCAACGTCTGCCCGGCGTGAAAGCCGCAGGTGCTCCGGATTTCAAAGAAGCCGCCCTGTTCAAGATCCCTGCTACCGCCACCTTTGATCCTGTTTTACCCTGGCGACTGCAACTGTTGGTACAGCGTGTGCTTAGCGTCAAAGACAAAGCCTTTGTCACGCTGAACCTGAATTACCAGCTTCCTGACTCCTATTTGACGGCGCCCCCTCCAGCAGCCGCTGCAGCGGCCCCCGAAGCCGCAGAGCACGATGACCTGGAAACCGCCAGCGAGCCTTTGTACAAGCAAATCTGGGCTGGCAAGAAGGTACAAATTGCCGTGCTGCTGGTGTCTTTGCTGACCTTGGGCGGAGTCTTCTTCTTCCAGGACACGCTGACAAAACACGAGGTGTTCTACCGACGCTTTCGTATTGGCTTTCTGCTGTTCTCCCTGGTCTGGATTGGCTGGTACGCCTCGGCCCAATTGTCCGTGGTGAATGTACTGACGTTCTCCCACGCCCTGCGCACCGATTTCCGCTGGGAATACTTCCTGATGGATCCACTGGTCTTCATTCTGTGGATTGCTACCGCCATTTCCCTGATTTTCTGGAACCGGGGCGCCTTCTGTGGCTGGCTCTGTCCTTTCGGAGCACTGCAAGAGCTGGCCAACAAGCTGGCCCGCTTCCTGCGCATTCCCCAGATCAAGGTGGCCTACAGCGCCCATAAACGGCTGGTAGCCATCAAGTACGTGACCTTCATTCTGCTGTTTGGCTTTGCCCTGTACGACATGGCCGTGGCCGAAAAGATGGCCGAAGTCGAACCCTTCAAGACCGCCATCATCCTGAAATTCATCCGCGACTGGCCCTTCACGATCTTTGCCGTACTGCTGCTGATTGCCAGCCTGTTCATCGAGCGTTTTTACTGCCGCTATCTCTGTGCCCTGGGCGCTGCCCTGGCCATCCCCGCCCGCCTGCGCATTTTTGACTGGCTGCGTCGCTACCCCATGTGTGGCAACCCCTGTCAGCGCTGTGCGACCGACTGTCCCGTACAAGCCATCGAGCCCGAAGGCCCCATCAACCCCAACGAATGTATCCAGTGTCTGAATTGCCAGATGCTGTATCACCACGAGAAAAAATGCCCGCACCTGATTCAAAAGATCGCCAAGCGCAAGCGAGATAAACCGGCCCCCGTTGCCGTTGCCAGCTCGCTGCAAGACGATGCTGCTGCCCGCCCTACCGTGCGTCCACGCAGCGTAGACAGTACCGATTCCACCCCCGCCACGCCGTGAGACGCCTGGGCGCGCCCCAGCGCCAAGTCGGTCACGTCATCACACACAAGGAAAATCACACCATGTCCGAGAACAAGCAGGATAAACAGGGTCTGAGCCGCCGCGCCTTTTTGGGCACCGCCGCCTTATCCGGCGCTGCTGTGGTCAGCGCCACCCACATTGGCAATGCCTTGGCCGATACCAAAAAGGCGCCGAACGGGCAAAGCGCCCATATTGAGCCGGGCGAGCTGGACCAGTACTACGCCTTTAATTCCGGTGGTCAGTCCGGCGAGATCCGCATCATGGGTCTGCCCTCCATGCGCGAACTGATGCGCATCCCGATCTTCAATATTTGTAGTGCCACCGGCTGGGGGATTACCAACGAAAGCCGCCAGATCATGCGCGCCAATCTGACGCCTGAAACCCTGGCGTTTGCAGACTCCCTGGGCGGCATTTTGCCCAATGGCGATGCTCACCACCCCCATATGTCCTTTACCGACGGGACCTATGACGGGCGCTTCATCTACATCAACGACAAGGCCAATAACCGCGTGGCTCGCGTGCGCTGCGATGTCATGAAGTGCGACAAGATCATTGAGATTCCCAATGCCGACGGTATCCACGGCCTGCGCCCGCAACGCTACCCACGCACCGGCTATGTGTTCTGCAACGGCGAGCACATCGTCCCCCTGCCCAATAACGGCACAATCTTTGGCAACCCCAAGGAAAACTATTTCTCGGTGTTTACCGCCATTGATGGCGACACCATGGAAATCGCCTGGCAGGTGATCGTGGACGGCAACCTGGACAATTGCGACGCCGACTACCAGGGCAAGTACGCGTTCTCCACCTGCTACAACTCCGAAAAGGGAATAGATGTAGGCGAGATGAGCGCCAACGAGCAGGACTGGGCCGTGGTGTTCAACCTGAAAGCCATTGAAGACGGCGTCAAGAAAGGCGACTTCAAAGAAATGCAGGGCGTCAAAGTGCTGGATGGCCGCAAAGGCTCGCGCTACACCCGCTACATCCCCGTACCCAACTCCCCCCACGGTTGCAATGCCTCCCCCGATGGCATCCACGTGGTCTTTAACGGCAAGCTCTCGCCCACCGTCACCATGATCGACGTGCGCCGCCTGGATGACTTGTTTGCCGACAAGATCAAACCACGCGACTGCGTAGTGGCAGAACCTCAACTGGGCCTAGGCCCACTGCACACGGCCTATGACGGCCGCGGTAATGCCTACACCACGCTGTTTATCGACAGCCAGATCGTGAAGTGGAACATTGCCAAGGCCATCGAGGCGTATCAGGGCAAGGACGTAGACCCCATCATCCAGAAACTGGACGTGCACTACCAGCCCGGCCACAACCACACCACCATGGGCGAGACCAAAGAGGCCGATGGCAAATGGCTGGTGTCGCTGAACAAGTTCTCCAAAGACCGCTTCCTGAACGTAGGCCCGCTCAAACCCGAGAACGATCAGTTGATCGACATTTCAGGCGATGTGATGAAGCTGGTCCACGATGGCCCAAGTTTTGCCGAACCGCACGACATGCTGCTGGTTGCCGCCGAAAAAGTACGACCCAAGCGCGTCTGGACTCGCGACGATCCATGGTGGGACAGCGCACGGAAGATGGCCGAGAAAGATGGCGTCACCCTGGAAGGTGCCTCCAAGGTCATCCGGGATGGCAACAAGGTTCGGGTCTACATGACTGCCGTGGCACCCGTGTTCTCCGTGCCCAGCTTTGAGGTCAATCAGGGCGATGAAGTCACCGTCGTAGTCACCAATATGGAAATGATCGAAGACTTGACCCACGGCTTCACCCTGTCTGGCTATGGCGTGGCCATGGAAATTGGACCGCAGCAAACCAGCTCGGTCACCTTCACGGCCTCTCGCCCCGGTGTGCATTGGTACTACTGCCAGTGGTTCTGCCACGCCTTGCACATGGAAATGTCCGGTCAGATGAATGTGAAACCCAAAGCCTGACGGTGACATGAAGCCTTTCCGCCTGCTCCCCGCCCGTGCACGATGCCTCAGCCCAACCCTGGTGCTGAGGCTGGCCTTCAAGCCGCTTACGATCCTGGCCTTTGCGGCCAGTGGTCTGGCTGCTCAAGCGGCCACCATTGAGGTGCCTGCCGATACCGCGCTGCAAGCCGTTATCGATGCCGCCCAAGCCGGCGACATCCTGATGCTGGCTCCCGGCACGTATCAGGGCAATATCATCGTGAACAAACCTTTGACGCTTCAAGGCCCCAGCAACCGGCAAGCCGTGTTGATGGGCGAACGTGAAGGTCGCACGGTGTGGGTCCAGGCGGAAGATGTGCAGATACGTCAGATCACCGTGCGCAATTCCGGCTTGAGCCTGCCGGATATGGATGCGGGCATCTTCCTGGACAAGCCCG
Organism: Alcaligenes ammonioxydans; assembly: GCF_019343455.1. Classification (NCBI taxonomy): domain Bacteria; kingdom Pseudomonadati; phylum Pseudomonadota; class Betaproteobacteria; order Burkholderiales; family Alcaligenaceae; genus Alcaligenes; species Alcaligenes ammonioxydans. The sequence goes on from NZ_CP049362.1 coordinate 3,404,284, forward strand.
CCCATAACGCCCTGATCGAAAACAACGACATCCTCGACAATCTGGTGGGGGTATATGTCTGGGGGCCCCACAACGCGCTGGTGCAGCACAACACTATCGTGGGCAATAAAGAGCTGCGTCTGAATGAGCGTGGCAATGGCGTGACCGTCTGGAACTCCCCCGGCTCACGCATCTTGTACAACGATATTTCCTGGGGTCGCGACGGGATTTTTTCCAATACCAGCCGCGACAATGTGTTCAGCCACAACCGCTTTACCCAGCTACGCTATGCGGTGCACTACATGTACACCAATAACAGCGAGGTCAGCAGCAATGTCTCCATAGGCAATGACATTGCTTATGCCCTGATGTTTTCGCAGTTCCTGACGGTACGTGAAAACATCAGCATCAACAGCACACATCAAGGCTTGATGCTCAACGCCGCCCAGCAATCGACCATTACCGACAATATCGTGGACGGGGCCGAGAAAGGCGTTTTTCTCTACAACGCCAACTTCAACAAGATCTCCGGCAACCTGATTCAGAACACCCAGATCGGGGTGCACTACACCGCCGGTTCCGAAGGCAATGAGATCACGGAAAACGCCTTCATCCAGAACCAGAATCAGGTGAAGTATGTGGGCACCCGCTACCTGGAGTGGTCCAGCAAGGACCGGGGCAATTACTGGAGCGATCACAGCGCCTTTGACCTGAACGGTGACGGCATCGGTGACACCGCTTATCGCCCCAATGGCCTGATTGAACAACTGGTGTGGCGAGCCCCTTCGGCCCGCGTGCTCTTGAACAGCCCCGCCGTTTCCATTGTGCGCTGGGCGCAAACCCAATTTCCTGCCATTTTGCCCGGCGGCATCATCGATAGCGCACCGCTGATGCGTGCGCCCGACAATCCCGTCTGGGAGCGCTACAAGGCCCATCATGACTCCATCCAATAACCGCCCGGCCCCTGTCTCGCTGTCCAATGTCAGCAAACTGTATGGCCAGCAGCGCGCTACCAACGCGGTGAACTTCGAGCTTTACCCCGGCCAATGCACGGTGCTGGCTGGCCACAATGGCGCAGGCAAAAGTACTGTCATCAAACTGATTCTGGGCCTGATCCGTGCCGATGAAGGCAAGGTCACCTTGCTGGACCACGATGCGGGTTCATCCCAGGCTGTCCGGCTGCGAGCCCATATCGGCTACCTGCCTGAAACCGTCGCCTTGCACCCTGCCTTGACCGGCACCGAAACACTGGCGTTTTACGCCCGCCTCAAAGGGCTGCCGACCAGTGACAACCAGGCTTTACTGGCACGTGTCGGCATTGCCCAAGCGGCTCACAAACGCGTAGGCACGTACTCCAAAGGCATGCGCCAACGGCTGGCACTGGCCCAAACCCTGCTGGGCAAACCCCGTGTGCTTTTGCTGGATGAACCCACAACCGGACTGGACCCGGCCTCCCGTCTGCTGTTCTACGAGATCGTGCAAGAACTGCGCGATGCCGGGGCCACCATCCTGCTCAGCACCCACGCGCTGGCAGAAATGGAACGACTGGCCGATCGCATCATCGTGATGCAGCAGGGCCGCAAAATTGCAGACGGCACCTTGTCCGACCTGCGCCAGCATGCCGGCTTGCCGGTACGCATTCGCCTGACCGTGGAACGCATACCGGACCCTGTGCCACCGCACTGGAAACCCATAGGCACAAACCGCCTGGAGCGTCATTGCACTGAAGCGGAAAAAATCCAGATCCTGCGTGAGGCGCACACCCTGCCTGGCTTGAAGGATCTGGAGCTGGAGTCCCCCGGTTTGGACGAGCTTTATGCGCACTTTTTAAAGCGCGAGGATTACTGAGCCATGAACCCTGTCCTGATCATCATCCAAAAGGAAGTGCGCGACGGGCTGCGCAACCGCTGGGTACTGGCAGTCACCCTCTTGCTGGCCACCCTGGCCTTGTCGCTCGGCTTTCTGGGCAGCGCCCCCACCGGCAGCGTCAAGGTCGACCCGTTGACTGTGACGGTGGTCAGCCTGTCCAGTCTGTCTATTTTCCTGATCCCGCTCATCGCCATGCTGCTGTCCTACGATGCCATTGTGGGCGAGATCGAACGCGGCACCCTGTCCTTGCTGCTCAGCTACCCGGTCCATCGCTGGCAGGTACTGGTGGGCAAATTTCTGGGTCATGCCCTGATCCTGAGCCTGTCTACCGTCGTGGGCTACGGCCTGGCAGGCATCACCTTGCAAGTGGCGCATGGAGGCCTGGACTTCAGCGTCTGGACGCCCTTTCTGGCCATGATGGGGGCCAGCGTTCTGCTCGGCGCCAGTTTCCTGTCCATGGGCTATTTCATCAGCACCCTGGTCAGAGAACGTGCAACGGCAGCAGGTCTGGCCATCGGTATCTGGCTGTTCTTCGTGGTGATTTATGACATGGCTCTGCTAGGCATTCTGGTTGCCGATCAAGGCGCCATGATCACCGCGTCCTGGCTGAACATCATTCTGCTGTTCAACCCCACCGACGTGTACCGCCTGCTAAATCTGACCGGCTATGAGAATGTCGCCATGTTTGCCGGCATGGCCGGTTTAAGTGAACAGGCTCGCCTGCCCGCCAGCGTGCTGATGGGCGTTCTGCTGCTATGGATCGCTGTGCCTTTTGGTCTGGCAAGCCTGGTATTTAAAAGAAAAGCATTATGAAAAAACTGCGCACTTTTCTGTTGCTGTGCCTGGGACTGATACTGGCCGCTTGTGGCCAGCCTGAGCCTATACAGGCCCCACCGCCGCCCGTCGTCCAGATCCCCCACACCGCCGTAGGCCACTATTGCGGCATGTACCTGTTCGAGCACCAAGGCCCCAAAGGGCAAATTCTTCTGCGCGAACGCGAAGCGCCGCTCTGGTTCACCACCATACGCGAGGTCTTTGCCTACACCATGCTGCCTGAAGAATCCAAAGCCATCGCCGCTACTTATGTCCAAGACATGGCCCAGCGCGATCAGGACGGTCAGTTCCCCGAACAAGCCTGGATACCGGCACAAGATGCCTGGTATCTGATCTACAGCCGCTATACCGGCGGCATGGGCACCATCGATGCCCTGCCCTTTAGCCAGGAGCAGGCCGCCAAGGACTTCCAACAACAACATGGCGGCCAATTGGTTCGCTTTGCCGACATGCCGGAGAACTACATCTTCGGTGCAGTCGCACTGCCTTGAAACGCTTATCTTCCTGATCCCAGGTATTTGCCATGACTTCTACTCCTGTTTCCCGTCGTCGTTTTATCGGTATCGTGGCCGCGACCAGCGCACTGACTTGCGTGCCTTGGGCAGTCAAAGCGATGCAAGCGGTCCCTACCCCGCTCAGCTCCTGGCAAGGTGTGGCTTTGGGTGCGGACGCACAACTGCATATCCACCACCCCGACCCGGTTTTTGCACAGACCTTGATCGATCAAGCCTTGTCCGAAGTGCGACGACTGGAGCGAATATTCAGCCTGTATCAGGAAGACAGCGCCTTGCGACGTCTGAACCGCGACGGCTATCTGAAGCAAGCCCCCGGTGATCTGACGCGTCTGCTACAGGAATCACAACGACTTAGCGCGCTGACCGACGGGGCTTTTGACCCGACGGTGCAAGTACTCTGGGAACTGTATAGCCAAGCGGCCCAAGGCAAGGGCAATCAGGCGGCTGTCCCAGACGCAGCCCAGATCAGTCAGACACTGCAACAAGTCGGCCACCAGGCCATACTTATTCAGGAGGACTCCATCTGGCTGCAGCGGCCAGGCATGGCCTTAACCCTGAACGGTATTGCCCAAGGCTACATTACCGACCGCATCACCGAGCAGCTCAAACAGGCAGGGCTGGAACACGCCCTGATCGACATGGGAGAGATACGCAGCGTCGGCCTGGCTCCGGGCAATCGTCCCTGGCGGGTTGGTCTGACAGGGGACCCGGCAGAGCCAACCCGCCTCTTGAATCTGGACGTACGCAATCAGGCCGTCAGCACTTCGTCGGGCGCGGGAACCGCACTGAGCCATGATGGCTCTGTCACTCATCTGTTCAACCCGGCCAATGGACAGGCTCGACCCTTGTATCGCAGTGTCTCGGTCGTGGCGGGCAACGCCACCATTGCCGATGCCTTGTCCACGGCGTTCTCATGGATGTCGCCCCCAGCGATTGCGCGGGTTCTGGCCAGCGACCCCGGTTTGCAGGCATGGGTCCTACCCTATGATGGCAAACATCTGGTGCCGATCCATTCGTAAACACCCCGTCAAACCCGCTTACCAGGGGGCGCTCAAGCCCGACAAAGCCTCGTACAATGGCGGTTTCGTCTACCGCAGGCCTAATCCCCATGTCCGTGAACTGTCCAAGCCTTCCCTCTGCTGCCCCTTTGCCCGGTCTGCCAGAATGGACCGGGTTTTGTGAGGCGGCGCGTCAATCCGATCGCTACGCACTGGACCTGCACTGCCTGAAGGCAGCGGGCCTGCAAGTGGACTTGAGTGGGCAACGGCACTCGCCAGAACTACAGGCGGCCGGAGCCGCACTACTGGCCGCCCGCCATTTCGATCAGGCTCGCACACAATTGCTGAGCGGTGGCATCGTCAACAATACCGAGCAGCGCGCCGCCTGGCATAGCGCCCTACGCGCCCCTGCCCCCATCGCAGACGTGGCCAAGGAACGTGAACGCATGAACGAATTCGTGCGTGTCGCTGACTCCGAGCGCCGCTGGCGCAACATCATCCATATCGGCATTGGCGGCAGCGACTGGGGCGTGCGGCTGTCCTTGGCTGCCTTTGGCTATCGTCACAGCTGGCGCAATGTGCGCTTTCTGGCCAATATCGATGGCCATGCGCTAGAACATGCCCTATCGGGCATGGACCCGCATGACACCCTGATTGTCATTGCCTCCAAATCCTTCACCACCACAGAGACCTTGAAAAACGGGCAACGCGCCCTGGAATGGCTGCAGGCTGCCGGCGTCGCCAACCCCTATGAACAGATTGTGGCCGTTACCGCCCGTCCGGACACCGCCGCACGCTGGGGCGTGCCGCAAAAACAAATCTTTCAGTTCTGGGATTGGGTCGGTGGGCGCTTTTCACTCTGGTCTGCCGTCAGTCTGACCACTGCCCTGGCCGTCAGCAGTGATGTGGTGGCCGGGATGCTGTCAGGCGCGGCTGCCATGGATCAACATTTCCAGGAAGCCCCCATTGCCTCCAACGTGCCCGTGCAAATGGCTCTGGCGGGGGTGGTCAATCGCAGTGTACTGGGCTATGGCTCACTGAATATTTCGCCCTACGATTTTCGCCTTGGCAATCTGGTCCCCTACATCCAGCAATTGGATATGGAGTCCCTGGGCAAATCCGTCACCACCGGCGGAGAGCCCGTAGGCGTCGCCACGGGCGCAGCCGTCTGGGGTCTGGCAGGAACCGACGCGCAGCACACCTTTTACCAGTGGCTGCACCAGGGCAGCGACGGCGCTCCCGTTGACTTTATTGTGTGCCAGCAGGCGGATCACCATCAGGCCGAGCACCATCATCTGTTGTTGGCCAATTGTCTGGCCCAGCGCGAGGCGCTGATGCGCGGCAAAACCTACGAACAGGCCCTGGCCGAATGCGAGCAGCAGGGCCTGGGCGAACAGGCCGCCGAGCTGGCCCACCACCGTGTCCACTCGGGCGGACGCCCCAACACGCTGATCGTGCTGCCGCGTCTGAACCCGTTCTCACTGGGCGCCTTGCTGGCCTTGTACGAACACAAGATTTTCGTGCAGGCCCTGATCTGGGGTATCAATCCCTTCGATCAGTGGGGCGTGGAATACGGCAAAGTATTGGCCAATGGGATTTTGCAGGAGCTGTCTGGTGAAAAAGAGATCTCTGTCATCCATGATGCGTCTACTCGGCATTGGATAGACGTTTTCAAAGGCTAAGCACACTAACTGCCAAATATCATCATTTACGCAAAAGACCTATGTAGTAGACGCATCTAGGGACAATTTATATCGAGAAAAAATTATAGGCCTATAAAATCCTAGGTCTATAGGCTTAAGGATGATATACAGAAGTGGGCACAAAATCAAATGAGCTGATTTACAATAAAATCACGATGATTTTATGCACTATCCAATACCCTATAAAAATCCGCAGATCGCGATCAAGAGAAAAATACTCGCACCCATAAATCAACACTGGAGCAAAAATGCTTAAAGAATTGGATCTAAAATATAGATTTGGATTTTTGATAGAAACAAAACAAGAAAAACTAAATACATCACACTGCAGTTTTCTTAACTCTTGGGATTTCACACAATGTGGAGAGGCCGTCATTGCTCACCACCACGAAGCAAAAATATCGAAATTCCAATTCAAAGATCATTTTGTTTTCACTTTAGGTGATATCTTCTGCGCACATGGAACCGAAAATTTAGAAAACACATTAAAGCAATTCACAGAAGAAAATGACTGGGATGCAATTGATAACCTATCTGGAAGATTTGCTATATTAACTTATAACAAAAAAAACAATAGTTTTGAAAAAATACTAACAGACCCTATTGGGTCCCGAACCCTATTTTACTCCACCATTCAACCAGGTTTAGTAGCAAGCCACTCGTCACTTCTAGCGGAAATTTTAAATATAAACAGAGACCAAGAAACAATAGAATTTACAAAATCAGAAGATTTTCTAACAATAAGAACAAAATTTCTACCAGCTGATTTGACCATGTATAAAAACATATATGGATTACCAGCCAATCATTACTATTCATTTGAAGAACACAAAGCCATCAGATTTTGGCCAAGAAACCCAATAAAACCAAATAACATTGAAAATCTACTTGAGATAAGCAAAGAGTATCTACTTAAACAAATTGAATATTTTTCAGCATTAGGAAAAAGGCCCGTTATAGGATTAACTGGAGGAGTAGACTGCAGATCAATAATAGCCGCCTGGAATAGCCGCAAGATTCATTTTAAATGCTTAACTTGGAATCGAAATCTATCAAATGAGGAAGTTATAATTATAAAAAAAATAAGCTCACATCTATACGCAGACAGCTATTTCCTAGATGTTAAAAAAACCGAAAACACAGAACCATTCAAGGCACTAAAGAATTCTGGCTATATAAATCGAGGAAGTTTTATAGGGGGCGCAGTTCTTACAGCACAAACAGCTGAGTTTTCTGGCCCAAGCGATATATTTGTGAGAGGCTTAGGAGGAGAAATTTTGCGCGGCATGTTTAACAAAAAAACAAGCAAAGAAAGTAAAATAGAAGACGGAACATATGCCATTAACTTGTACAAAACTAGTCGACTAAAAAATCCAACGACAGAATTCCGCCTATTCGTAGAAAAATCATACAATGATTTTTTTGATAGAATAAATTTAAAAAATCAAAAATTATTCAATTATGATTTTGGAGATTTAATTTATTGGGAACAAAGAATGAGCATGTGGGCTGCCTCTCTGCTTAACGAAGCCGACCCCGCACTCAAAAACATCGCTGGATTAAATAGCAGGAAAATGTATGAAGCAGCTTATGGACTTCCAGATGAAGAGCGCTTTCAGAGAGAGCTACTATTAAAAATCACTTCTAACTTTGACCCTTATCTTGCTAATTTACCAGTCACCTAGACTTAGCCAGAAAAAACTGTTCTAAAAACTTTATTAATTAAAGCAAACCCACGATTCTCATCCATTCCCCAGCCAACTCCCCAATAACCCTGTTTTTTCGCTGTGTTACAGACTGCCCCTCAATGGAGTTCCAGATAAAGTAATCCACATCCCCACACGGCGTCCCCAGAGCTGCGTAGACCGAGGGCATGATGGGAACATGGTCGCCATACCAACACAGGCTGGCTGGCCTATCTGAAGAGCTCAAGGCTCCGCGCAGATGGGTCAGCATGGCATCAGCATTACGGATATGGCGCAAGTAAATCGTCAGATCCTCGCAGCCTGGCGGGGGGGCTTGCTGGTACAAGGCCTCGATATCACCCGCTGCCACCTTTTCCAGATGCAAAGGCCCGTGGTTCTCCATCGTAATCACATGAATGAATACCGGCCCGGTGGCCTGCTCCAGCACACTGGCAACTTTCTCCGCCACCGCCAGATCGCCGATATAAGGGCCTGTACGCTCTACATCGGCAAAGGTTTTGATGTCCAGAAACTCGTCAAAACCAAATAATGGAAACACGCGATGGCGTTGGTAAAAGCTGGCGGGATAAGGGTGAATGCAGATCGTACGGTAACCCTGCTGCTTCAACCAGGAAGCCAAAGTCGCCACGGACCATCCCGCGCACACGGCGCGATAAGGATTAAAGCGGTGCACACCCAACGCACGGTTTTCTATACCGCTTAAGAAGGAAAACTCCGAGCGCACCGTGTTGGCTCCCCAGGCGGGAACCTGCAAATATCCGCTGGCAACCGCTTCAGATTTGAAGCGATCAAACTCCGCCAGAATCTCTGGCCGAATCCTGTCAGAAATTCGCCGGGCATCAAAGAAGGACTCGCTTTGCACGGAAACCAGATGAGGCAGATCGGCCAAGGAATCCGCAGCGCTCAGAACAGACGTGGTCTTCGGAGCTGCATTTTCAAAAGGGGAAGACAAGCTTGGACGTTCTCGGCCTTGCTGCCAATAACGCCAGAAGCTGGCTAACAGCCCCAGGGCTTGCGCGTCCTGCTCCGGTGCAATCTGCACCATCAAACGCGCCCTATTGCCCCACAGCAACAAACCCAGGCTAAGCGCACCAATCAAGGCCAAGGCGCCCCATTGCCCTGTCCAGGCCGCCCGCAAGGCGGGCACGGCTTCCAGCCACAAGCCAATCGTCAATGCGGCAATAAAACCCGCTGCTGCCAAAAAGAATTTGCCCCATCCCAGAAAAGGAATATAAAGCCGAGGGTGACGGATCGCATCCGTAAAATATTCGTAATCCTGAAACACAAAGGCTTCACGCAACGCCTTGAACTTGGCATTGCTGACCACAACCAGCAGCAGGAAAAAGGCGCACAGCAAGGCCGTGGCAAAGATAGGCCGCCCCAGCACAAAAACCAGCACGACATACGCCAGGCCATACAAACCCATATGCAAAGCCCAGGCCGCTGCAGGACGACGCAAGCGGGCTGCCGTTTGCAAAAAACGCTCCAGCCCGACTGTCAGAGCCAGCCCCGACAAGGCAGCCAGGATTGCAGTCCAGAATCCCGGCTCAAGCGTCATAACCGATCTTGCTCAGAATAAAGACGGACACCCGGGCGGGCAGCACCGCCAGAAACCAGCAACCAAGATTCAATGGAAACGGAAAGCTGATGCGCGCTTTATTGGCTTTCAGGCCACGGGCAATACGACGAGCCGCTTTTTTCGGAGTCCACAAAAACGGCTTGGGGCCTGGCATAGCATCACACATGGGCGAGCTAACGTAGCCTGGCATCACCACATTGACCTTGATCCCCTCCGGGGCCAACCAGCCGCGCAAACCTTCACCATAAGCTTTGACAGCCGCCTTGCTGGCGCTATAGGACGGCGTGGTGGGCAAACCAAAGTAGGCCGCCAAGGAACTCATAAAAGCGATCTGACCGCGCCCTCTCGCCCGCATGGCAGGCAGCACCGATTGCACGACTCGCAGCGAGGCCTTAACGTTGATATCCAGCAGCAGCTCCGTATCTTCCCAGGCCTCCGGCTCGCCATTGGGGCCAACATGAATATTCATGCCCGCATTGACGATGACAAGATCAAACGCGGCACATTGCGACAAGCAGGCATGCAAGGCATCCAGATCACGCAAATCCAACTGATACGTCTGTACCTGGGCGCCCGCTAGCCGGCAGCGTTCGGCCAAAGGCTCCAGAATCGCGGCATTGCGACCATGCAAAGTCAGCTCTGTACCGGGCTTAGCATAGTAAAGCGCCAGCTCACCACCAATAGCACTGGTGGCACCGGTAATCAAAATCCGTTCCTGCCCTGCTGGTTCAGCTACGCCCACGCGCTCTCCTTTCTTGAAAGGACCAGTACAAAACCATGCCAAAGCCGACACACACCGTGGCATTCAAAGGAACCAACAAGTAGTTACCCATACGTATGGCCACATACATGGCCCATGCGGAATACAGGAAAGTGAACACTTCACCAATCAACAAATACAGATTGATGCGGGGCTGTCTTGCTGCCTTCTCGCCCTCGCCTTTGGGCGTACGGTTAAATTCTCCGTAGACCTTGAAGGCGGCTCGGACGCCACCGACAAAATAATACCAAGCCATAGGCGGGAACATAGCGACATACAAGTAGGTATGCCACACCGTCCCCAATACACCTGGCCTATCCTCAAAACGCGCGCCCTTGCGAGCCCCAAAGGCATTATTCAAGGCCCAGACAGCGACCAACAAGAAAAACAGCGGCGCACCCCACAGTAAGACCACATGGTCGAAATCCAGCAAATAATTCAGGGGCAGGCTCAACAAAATCAAGGCGTAAATAGACGCCAGCATGACCGATGAAAACATCATGGAAAACGCATGCATGCGCTTCATCAATGGCATATCCTGATGCCACATCTGCCCCAAATGCTTGAAGGCACTGTGGATCAAACCACGGCCCCAGCGCTCCCGCTGCACCCGGAACGCACTGATGTTCTCAGGCAAGGTGGACATGGACACCACATCGCGCAGATAAGCGTACTTCCAGTCCCCAAACTGGGCCCGATAACCCAGGTCCACGTCCTCGGTAATGGTAGAGGCATTCCAGCCACCCAGGGCCTCCACGCAAGCGCGCCGCCAGACACAGGAACTGCCGCTTAAGGAGGCCATATCCCCGTCTTCACTCAGGCCTACCGTCACATATTGCTGGTGACCCATTTCCATGGCCTGAAAGCGGGTCAGAAAAGAATGGTCGCGGTTTTCATAACCAATACCTGTCTGCAAAAAACCCAGCCTCTCGTCCTTGAAGGGTGGAATGGTTTTTTGCAAAAAATCAGCGGGAGGTAAAAAATCCGCATCGAAGATCGCAAAAAACTCGCCCTGGGAATGCTGAATGCCATGCACCAGATTCCCGGCCTTATAGCCTGCACGATCAGCACGCTGAATGCGGCGGATTGGCACACCTTGCCGAGCACACTGATCCACCTTGTTTTGGGCCAACAGCGCCGTCCTATCGGTAGAGTCATCCAGCACCAGAATTTCCAGCGCCGAAAACGGGTAATCCAGACGACAAGCCGCATCAATCAGACGCTCGACAACGGCGGCCTCGTTATAAATCGGTAATAAAACGCTGACCTTGGGATACCAATCCTGCGGCAAGGCGGCAGACGTCTGCACGAGCTCGCTTAGCTTGCGACGCTCCACCCGCCGCGAGATCAACAGTACCCGCAGCTCCAAGAGCACGTACAGGGCAAAGGCCCCAACAACCAACAAGAACAGCGCCTGAGTCAGGTACGCAAAAATGCTCACAATCATGGAAACAAGCGCACCCTAGAAGCCGACCACATCAGCCAACTCCTGGAGGCGATGCTCCCAGGTGTGGAACTGGCGCACATAAGCCGCCCCCGCCGCCGCACGCTCGCAGTCCTGTGCAGTGGGACCTTGGCGCAGACGAGCAAATAATTCACTGGCCTGCTCACGGGAATGCACCACGTGGCAGAAGTCACGGAAATAACGATCCACCGCGCGACCGGGGTTAGTGACCGCAATGCCTCCACTGGCCAGAATTTCCAGCAAGCGACGTGAGCACATGGTGTCCGAGTCTGTGACCGAATTCACATTCAGGCACATCACGTGCTCTTTGTAGATACGCCCCGTTTCTCGGTGCGGCACCTGAGCATGCACCTGTAAATGGGTCGAACGAGGAAAACGGAACTCAAGATGCCGGGACAGCCTGTCATGATTTCTGTCGTAGGCATTCAGATGCAGTTGAGCATCCTCACACGCCCCAAAAATCATGTCCAGGAAACGGCGACGCTCACTGAGGATGCGGCGGTAATAACTGCCCGTAAAACACCCTTCCTTGCGGGTAAACTCAAAGCCCGTGAAATGATGAAACGCTGGCTGATACGGCATGCTCAAGGTATTCACAGGCACATCAGGGCTCAAGCGGGCGCGATAGCGCGGCAGGCAATCGCTGTCCGTGGTGAATACATAATCAAAGGCCTTGGCCACATCGATGAAGTGCTCGAAATACGCCCCGTCGTCCTTGTTCCAGAACACCGTAGGCACGCCCTGATCTTTAGCAAACTGCACCAGCTTGTAAATCGTGCGAGGCGTACGCAAACGGATCAGCCGCGACTGCTTGGCCAGCTCATACCGCCACGCGCCACCCAGCCCATGAAACACGGACTCCACAAAAAGCAGATCAGGCTTCCAGGAGGAGATGACCTCCTGATAATTGCGCGGGTTAAGAATACGAATAGAGCACTCGGCGGACAGGCAGTCTGCCGTAAAGTAGTCCGAGACCAAGGCTACTTTCAGTTGCCCAAACTGCCCTGCGGGCTTGCCGTCTTCACTGACGGTGGGGTGCGTATAAATACGAGCACCCAAAGCCCGGATTGCACGACCGATCATGAATTAGCCCCGGCCGGCAACGCATGCACCACAAAGTCCGCCCAACTACGACGCTGCGAGGCTTCTTCGCGCGCCAAGGCACCATCCTGCGCCAAGACTTCCGGCCCCGCCTGAAACGCCTCATCCAGCACACGGGCCAAGTCCTGTACATCACCCGCTTTAAAAAAGCGCACCGAACGACATGGACCAACTTCATCCTGAAACACCGGCAAATCCGGCACCAGAACAGGCTTGCCCATCGCCATCGCCTCGACCAGCTTGATGGGAGGCACAATGCGGCACACTTCAAAGGGACGACGAGGAATACATACCAATGCAGCCTTGGCCTGCAAAGCACGGGCCTCTTCAGGCGAGACCCGGCCCACAAACAGCACGTGCTGCTCCATACCCAGACTTTGTACCTGTTCCTGCAACTGAGCACGCGCCTCCCCATCCCCAATAATGGTCAGGGTCACATCCTTGCCACGGCCCACCAGATCCGCCACAGCGTCAATCAAAACATCCAGCCCTTCATAAACAATCAGAGAACCGGCGTAGACAATGGTATTGGGCTGCACATCCTGGGAAGCGGCAGGAATAAAACGCGAGGGGTCCACGCAATTGGGCATCAAGCCCATGCGTGCCGGGTCTACATTCCAGTGCTCACGAGCGTACTGCCCCAACTGCTCGGAAATAACAAACAAACGGTCTGCCTGACTGGCGACCAGCCCCTCCAGCTCCAACCCTTGCTTGAAACCTTGTGAGTCCCGGAACTCCGGCATGCGGGAGGCCCGGCTCAGCTCCCATAAGCCACGCATTTCATAGTGAAACGGAATGCCCAACTGACGCGCAGCAATCAAGGCAGGCAAGGCATTGACGTGGTTGGAAGCAGCATGAATGACGGCGACGCGTTGCTTGATGGCTTCCTGGGCGATGGAGGTGGCGGCTTCGATGGCGAACTGCATGACGGGGCGCTTGTTGGAGGGATTACGAGCGTGGGCGTAGCGCACCCCATCCACCAGGGTTTCGTCTAGCTCGGTGTCCACCAATCTGTCTTTACGATCCCATGGATAACCGGGGCGTGTCAGCACGCAGATATCCCCGCCTGCCGCTTGCATGGCGCGGATAATTTCATGAGTCCGAGTGGTGTAACCACTGATGTGATACGGCAAGGCACTGGCTGGCACATACAGCAACCGTCCTGGCACGGGCTCGTAAGGTGTTTCACGGCGCTGACCGCGTCGAGTCTGCCGACGCACCGTAAATAAGGTCAAACGCCGGCTCAGAGCCATCCAAGGCTCCCGCAACAGCCCACGCCATAACTTAAAGAGCATTTTCCTCAGGCCTTTTTCTGAATTTTATTGTCCGGTTCTGCTTGCAGCTCTGCCAGCGACAAGTCCACCGTATCAGGCACACCAATTTTTCCGCGAGCCTTCAAATCCAGAAACTCTGCCGTTGTAATCACGTCATAGTCTTTAGTCAGGCGGGCCAGCAACTTGCGATAACCTTCCAAACGGCTATCGTCACGATATTCACCCAAACCGTTCTCGTCCCAGAACAACAAGGACCAGGAGTGCAGCAAGAAAACCGCAAATGAAGGGTTGCCACTAAGCGTATTCAACAGTAACTGCCCCCACCAGGGGCGGAAGCGGAAATAGCTGGACTCTGGGTAAGTAAGGCGAGCCCACCACTCCGGCTTGCCTACCTTACCTAAAATCCGTTTCTCGGTCATGGGCACTTCAATTACGCCGTTGGACCAAACAAAAGGATTGTTCGTGGGCTTGCTGTAAATACACTGATTATTATGCATGGCGCATACAGAATTGTTGAAGGACAAAGGAATACCCACTGCCTTCAGGGCACGAATCGTATCCGCATTCCAGCGGAACGAACCCGCACGATGCGCCAGAACCGGCTTGCCTGTTACCTCGGACATCAAACCCGCAAAGTGCTTGAACACGAACTCGGCACGAGCCTGCTCGGTGTACTGGTTCATGTACTGTGGACGGTTCGACAAACCATGCTCTTTCCAGAAGCTGTCAGGCAAGTACTCCGGATGCGTGTGTAGTTGCACATCCTGACCTTGCTCATCCAACCAACGCACCACTTCTTTCAGTTCGCCCAGACGGGAGTAAGCCCCGCACAAGTCGGTAAAGAACACATGCTTGGCACCGAACTCGTCACCGATCTTGCACATCTCGGCCACCCCGGCCGTACCCTTAGGAAATCGCCCCCAGATCAGACGATTAACATGGTCGTCAGAGGCCCGCTTGGGCAGCGCCTCTGTGTCGACCGTAATCATTGCGTAGCGATCCCTCATACCTGTGTTTCTACCTGCTCTAAGTTAACTGTTCGCGAAAGACGGATTTTACCCCGCGCCTGCAGATCCAAAAAATCTGCTGTAGTGATCACGTCGTAGTCCTTAACAACTCGTTGCAAGAACAGGCGGTAGCCCTCCAGCAAACGATCGTTGGTGTAGTGGAAATGACCATTTTCATCCAAATCCAACAAGGACCAGGAATGCATCAACACCACCGAGACTTTGGGTAAAGACCACAGAGGATTCTTCCAGAAAGTCGTAGGCCGCGAACCATATTGAAAATAAGAAGACTCCGGATAAGTCAGGCTGGACCAGCGATCTGGTTTGGCATCGGACATACCGGGTGTAAAACGCTCTGTCACCGGGACTTCAATCGTGCCGTTGGACCAGGCGTAAGGCAAGCAATCAGGCTGACCTGTTGGGCAGCGTTTTAACAAAGCAGCCCGCATGGACTGGTTGAACGACAAAGGAATGCCGACCGCCTGCAAAGCACGGATTGTGAGGGCATTCCAGCGGAAAGAACCGGCGCGATGGGCAAGGATGGGTTTGCCGGTAACGTCGGAGATCAGCTTGCCGAAGTGTCGGAAGACGAATTCGGCACGGCTTTGGTCTTTGTACTCATTCATTAAAGCTGGACGATGGTCCAAACCGTGGTCCACCCAGAAAGACTTGGGCAAGGTTTCAGGATGGGCATGTAGTTGCACATCTTGACCTTGTTGATCCAGCCAGCGAACTGCTTCCAGCATGTCAGCTTGCTGCCCCAGCGTGGCGCACAAATCTACAAAGAACACATGCTTGGCACCGAACTCGTCGCCAATAGCGCTCATTTCGCGGATGCCAGCAGCTCCGGTGGGGTGTTCGCCCCAGACCAAGCGTTGGACGTGTTTGTCCGACGCCCTGCGCTGAAGTGCTTCGGTGTCAACTGAAAGGATTAAAAAACGATTACTAAAAATCAAACGGTAAGCTCAGCGTCTTGATAGTATTTCCTAATAGCTGTTTTTGCATCAAGACCATTAGGGAAACCAACACTATGATTTCTAATAGATTTTTTTTGCGCTACATCATTTCCACTAAAATGAATTCTCTTCAATACATTGGGAAACTTAGCCTCAAGGATAGCCTCCATCATCGTATGATGGCTGATTGTATAATCGTCTAAATTACAATAACTCAAACATTCTTTAGGCCCAGGAACAGCATTAAACATAGATAAAAGACTAAAATCCTCAAACTCATCATCATTAGCAGAAACAGCCTTTTCTAAGTCAGAAAACTGAGAATGCTTTCTCGGGTCAAACTGACAATTCGATACCATTGCTGTTTGATTAAATCTAGCAGCCATATCTAGAGCCACATGCCCTCCGCCGCTACTGCCATAAAACAAAATATTTTTTATAGAGTATTTCTTAACATAATAAGAAACAACATATTCAATCAAATCTCTTTGACTAACCTTTTTTGTATCCAAAAACCACCCAAGATAAACAGAGCTGTCTCTATAAAACTCCAGGAGCATATCTGAAAAACAAAGGACGCTAGGAGCACCAACAAAAGACAGATTACTTAGCCTAAAAACAGGAAGAGCTGTCCCCGCATCATTAGAAGTTGGGGGCTTAATGGCACCATGAAAAGAAACAAATAAACTATGGGAGTTATTATCTTTAAATGAATGACTTAATCCATCAAAAACAAAATATTTTAAACCATCATAATGGCGGGCGAATTTCGGTTCGAAAAAAGTTAATTTCTTTCTATCAAATCCGATTTCCGAAGAAATCTCATCATTAGAGCAATAAAACCCACCCTCGCGAAATCCCACTATATCAGCTAAAGAACTATCAACAGGGGAATTAGCAAGAATCTTAGTAACAATTATTTTCTTCTTATTTACGTACGATTCAAAAATAGAGTTAACCACAGGCTGAGTGCTTAAATAAGAAGGTGAAGCCCAACCTAAAAGCTTCTTTCCATCATCAAAACCATAATTGCATTTGAAATTCAGATCACCAACCTCATCTACACTTTTTATCGAAACTGTATCCACACCATCAAAACTTCTAGCAAAAACAGATTTTTTTGAAGAATCTATATTAAATCTAGGATCTAAATTCCATGAGAGTTCAATTTTCCTGGATTGCTTCGAATCTGAGTAGTTACATATAAAATCAATTACGTAAACCTCAACTGAAGGCTTAAACAATATCACCCTAGTGTGAATATATGAATCTCGCTTATGGTTGACGGTACCTTTCGATATCCAATAACCTGAACAATAGATAGGTTTATCTGCAAACCCAGAGCCATACATATCTTTAGGGCTTCGACTAGAGCTTTTTTCGTCAACGACTAAAGTGTTATGAGCATATCCACTAGTAAAATACGCTCTAAATCTATCACTTTTATAGCCGTACTTGCCACTATCAATTAATAAATATTTACCTTTTTCTTGCCACACGAAAGATAAACAATCCGAGTGCTTATGCACACCGCTATGAAAAGAGCCTTGAAAAAAGAGAAAAGAGCTTTTATCTAATTCAACTGTTGGCTTGGATCTAACAACAACATAACCATCCAATAGCGCAGAAATATAGCGACCATTAGAGTTATGGTCCCAATTGTAAATAAGCCGATTATTTGCAAGCTTTGTTGCCGTCCCTGAATCCCCTACAGGAACACACTCCAATGATGGAGTTACCAACCAATGTTTTGCAAGATCACCTTGATCTATGATTTTATCAATCTTAGATTTCTCGATACCCTTCCACCAAGGAGCATTGATTAAAGAAACAATCTTTTTTAAAACAAAAAAATGATATTCTGGGGAATTCTCTGTATGCACGCCATATTCACCTAGCTGGTTCTTTAACAACAGTTCCATACTAGATACTGCATAATCCCTTACCCCTTGGAGATTAAGCCAATCGGCCTTCTTAACCAAACATGCTAAAGACATAAGACCATGGACTTGAAATAAACCATGATTTCCATAATTTAAATTATTAGGATTAGATAAGTTACATATATGTCTCTCTATAAGACTCTCAAGATTATTAATTTTATGAGAAATGCGAAGAGCTTTACACCGCAAAACAAAATAAGTGAGTTTCAAGGCTCTGATGCCAACAGCCATGTCGTACCAGAACCAATCACCAACCTGGTCGACCGTACTAACAGCAGCGTCCCAATCATTAATCACCTGGGAGATATAAGATACATCCTGCGGCTCAAATCGCAATAAAAATGGATCTATCATACGCCACGCCTGAAGCTGATACATCCAATTCCGATCATCATAAGGATCAGCAAGCCAATCAATTGGAAAAGAAAATTTATGGGCTTTAAGATCTTCACGACCCATTGCCATAAAACCTTCTCGCTTGTAACGCTTAATCTCAGCTTCTAAATCCTTAAACCTTCTAATCTCATAAAAACGATCATCCAAATAGTCACCACCAAAAGCATCTATAAACACCATTTCTGACTTTTTTATAGAAACCTCATTAGACCATTTCTTTTCAATCCCTTTAGCAGTTTTAATATATAGCAAAACACGCCAATTACCAATTGAAGCTAAAGTTTTAAAACCAGGAGCATCCTTTTCATCTATATAACCAATTTTTTCTACAACAACTCCATCTTTATAAAGCCGGTAAGCGATTTGACCGAAACCATTTAATTTTGCCTGAATAAAAAACAAGCCATTTTCAAAAAAAAACTTAATCATATCTTTCATGTTAAAAACACACTAAGAATCAAAGCCATGATATCTAGCCAAGACATTCTGAGCAACTTCAGCGGTTTTAATCCAAGTCCTCTGATTCTCAACCCATGCTCTACCATTCATGCCTAATTTTTGTCGAAGTTCATTATTATGAATTAAAGTTTTTAGCTTTTCCGCTAAGTCTTTAATACTTCCCTTCTCGAAAACCAAGCCTGTTTCATTCTCAATGACCATCTCCCTCAAAGCTTGAACAGAAGAAACTAAAATCGCTTTCTGCATCGCCAAAGCCTCCAAAGGCTTCATTGGAGATACCATTTCTGTAACTGGTTGCGGTTTCCTTGGAAATGGAGCTATATCAATTAATGAATAATATGCCTCAACTTGTTCATGAGGAATACGTCCAGGCATAATCAGCTTTTCCGTTAACCCTTCCTCTGCGGCAACTCTCAAGATTTCTGCTGTGATCGGCCCACGCTCTGACCCAGATGCATTTTCATTTCCTACTAACAATAACCTAAAGTCAATATTTTCTTTCACTAGCAAAGCACATGCCTGCGCTAAATTATCAAGCCCTTCATACTGGACAAAGCTTCCTATATAGCCGATAACAGGCACATCACCTGGGATACCCAACTTAGTCGCTAAGTCTTTGTCTCGAACTCTAGGAGAGAATTTTTTTGGATCGCAAGAATTAGGCAGTATTGTAATTTTATTCTGACTCACCCCTCTTCTGATTAGCTCATCTCGCATTGGCGAAGTCAACGTAAACACCTCATCTGCATACGTAGCTGCTAATTTCTCATTTTCAATTTGGGTCACATATAATCTAGTATTTTTAAAATCCGGCTCTCTAGAAAGTCGTGTAATCTCCCAAAAGCCTCGAACCTCATATATAAAAGGTATGCCTACTTGTTTAGCTGCAATTGCAGCCGGAATTGCATTCAAATGATTAGACGCAGCAACTACTACCTCAATTCTGTGCTCTTTCAGAAAATCAACAATTTTTTCAGAAGCCGATAACATATAATCCACCGCACTCAAACCCTTGCGCGATGGATCAAAAATTCTTAGATACCGTAATCCGTCAATGACATCCTCTGATGGCAGTATCTTCCCCTCATGATCTCCTGGTATATCAAATGGGTAACCAGGTCGAGATGCACAAACAACGTTATAGCCTAGTTCAGTCAATGCCACAGCCAAACCATGACCTCGAGTAGCATAGCCTCCCGATGAGTAAGGAAGGCTATTATGCAGAAAATAAGCTATTTTCTTTGAAATAGGGGTATAAGATTTATTTTTTGTTTTTGATAATTTATTTTTTATTAAATCATACGCACCAGAGCTTTCTCTTATCTTCTCTCTTGCCTTTTCGATCCACTCAGCAGTGCTCAATCTTTTTTTTCCGATTTTTGAAATAAGATTGATCGCATTCTTCGCTATCTCATACTGCCCCACCTTTAAAGCAGCCCAAAATAATGACCTTAGAACTTTTTCATTTCCATGGATTGAATACGCGCATTTTAAAACACTGAAAATATATTCGCTTTTATTATTTTCCTTAAGCCATTTTTGAGAATCCACTAAGTCCAAAGACAACAGCTCTTTAACATTATCTTTATTGGCTATATTCGTCTTAAAAAAGCTTAATGCAGCCAAGTACCCACTTGAGGCAGCAGTCCAAAAACCAAATAATAGCTGCTCATCAGCACTCTCACCCTTATTGTATCTCTTTGCCCTCTCAGCTACCCACCCACCATTCAAAACAGCTAATGTCTCCACAAATTCTGCAATAGAAGGATCAGATTCTTCTTTATGATAACTCGGAACTTCTTGCAATTTTTTCTTGCAAAAATAGATATTAACTTTAAAAAACTCTTCACCTAAAAAATTAGACGCTTCTTGATAAAGCTCTAAAGCCCCTTGGAAATCTCCATTTTTATATTTATTATATGCATCTGAAACAAGCTTACTTGAATTGTTCATATACAACTCTTTATTGTTCGGTCACTTTTCAGCAACCGAACAAAAAAACCTTTTATATTAGATGAGAATCAAACAACCAAACCGACAACATCAATCATATTTTCCTTACCTAGGATCATATCAATGTTCTCAACAAAGGATTTATGCTTCACTAATACACATATAACATCTGCTTCTACCAAAGCTTCTTGCAATGAAGCCAACTTGATGTTTTCAGCTTTTAAGCTAGAAGGCAAAACATTCACATTCGGCTCAACAGCCTGTACTTGGCATCCGATCTCACTAATTTTCTTTGTAATCTTTAAAGCCGGACTCTCGCGCAAGTCATCAATATCGGGTTTAAAGGCCAGTCCCAAGCATGCCACTTTGATGTCTGCCATGCGTGCATCAGGACGCAGCGACAGCACTCCGGCAATAGCGGCTTTGACTTTCTCTACAACCCACTCAGGTTTGTAATCGTTGATCTCGCGAGCCAAGCGAACAATGCGAGCCTCTTCTGGTGTTTTGTCCACGATGAACCAAGGGTCCACAGCGATGCAATGACCACCCACCCCGGCACCAGGCTGCAAAATATTAACGCGTGGGTGACGGTTAGCCAGGCTAATCAGTTCCCACACATTAATATTCAAGCGATCACAAATCAGGGACAGCTCGTTGGCAAATGCGATATTGACATCGCGGAAGCTGTTCTCGGTCAGTTTGCACATTTCAGCGGTACGGGCATTGGTTGGCACCAAAGCACCTTCCACAAAGATCCGGTACAGCTCAATCGCCATCTCGGTCGCTTTTTGGGTCATGCCACCAATGACGCGGTCGTTACTCACCAATTCATGAACGACACGACCTGGCAAAACACGCTCTGGGCAGTAGGCAACCTGAATGTCAGCTTCCTCGCCTGCTTGCTGAGGGAAACTCAAATCAGGGCGGGCCTCGGCCAGCCACTGGGCTAACTGCTCAGTCGTGCCCACAGGGGAAGTGGACTCCAGAATGACCAGATTGCCTTTGGCCAACACGGGTGCAATGGCTTTGGCGGCGTCGGCGATATAGCTCAGGTCAGGTTTGTTGCCTTCCAGGAAGGGGGTGGGGACGGCAATCAAAAACGCGTCAGCGGGTTCTGGCGTCAGCGTAGCGCGCAAATAGCCACCGTGCACAGCAGCCTGCACCAGCATATCCAGTTCAGGTTCAACAATATGAATCCGGCCTTGATTAATTGTGTCGACCGCGTAAGCGTTTACATCAACGCCAATGACATTTTTACGGCGGGAAGCAAATAATGTGGCAGTAGGCAGGCCAATATAGCCCAGGCCGATCATGGAGAGAGTTTCAAACATGCTGGTTTTCCGAATCAAGAGATCAAGGTTTTTAGAATTTCGCTAATACGGGTGGCGGCTTTACCGTCCCCATAGGGGTTGTGCGCTCGCGCCATACGCTCATATTCCGCAGCGTCATCCAGCAACTGCGTGGCTGCGCTGACAATGGCGTGTGTTTCTGTTCCCACCAAACGCACCGTTCCAGCATCCACGGCTTCCGGGCGCTCGGTTGTGTCTCGCATCACCAATACCGGTTTGCCCAAAGAAGGCGCTTCTTCCTGAATGCCGCCGGAGTCGGTGACCAAAAGGTCGCAACGATCCATTAGGTAAACAAAGGGCAAATAATCCAGTGGTTCGATCAAATGAACATCGGAAACGTCGGATAAGATACGACGTACTGGTTCCTGAACATTTGGATTCAAGTGCACGGGATACACCACCTGCACATCGCCACGGGAGGCAATCTGGCGCAAGGCCAGGCAGATGTTTTCAAAACCAGAGCCAAAGTTCTCGCGACGATGCCCCGTCACCAGAACCAAGCGTTTAGCTGGATTGATAAAAGAGAATTGCGACTCAAAACGGCTACGCAGCTCAGAGTCCTGGCGTACGCGTGCGGCTACATCCAGCAGCGCATCAATGACAGTGTTGCCCGTAATATGCACCGTCTTGGGATCCACACCTTCATGCAATAAATGAGACTGCGATTGCTCGGTTGGAGCAAAGTGCACATCAGCCAGCACACCCGCTTGGCGACGGTTCATTTCCTCTGGCCAAGGCGAGTACTTGTTGTGAGTACGCAGGCCAGCCTCTACGTGACCGACCTTGATCTTGGCGTAATAAGCTGACAAGGCTGCAGCCATCGTGGTGGTCGTATCACCATGCACCAAAATCATGTCTGGTTGCCATTGCTTGTACACATCACGCATACCCAACAACACATTGCTGGTGATGTCATACAGGTCCTGACCTGGCTTCATCAGGTTCAAGTCAAAATCAGGTTTGATAGAAAAAATATCCAAAACCTGATCCAGCATCTGGCGGTGCTGACCCGTGACACACACGCGCGCTTCAAATGCAGAGTCAGCAGCCAATGCCTTAACGACTGGTGCCATTTTGATGGCCTCCGGTCGTGTGCCAAATACAGTCAAAATTTTCATAACTTACTTTGAGTTTTTAGGGTGAACAGTTAATAAACAGGCGTCTTTTTCAAGTTTGTATTCAGTGGATGTACCTGCAAGTCCTCGGGCTTCTATATCTGCCAACCAATGCTGAGCGATTTGCTTTTCATCCTCACGGATATAGTCATCCATCAAAAAATCAATCTGGGCATTAGGGAAATGCTCCATCAACAAAGGCCCTGCGGGGTATCGGGCTTGAGGGCCCGTAGCCGCCGGAGGACCGTCCACAATAACTAAAATGCGCTTTCGAGGAACTTGCTTTTGTCTGGCCAGTTTGGCCAAGGTGCTTTGGCAGCTGTAATACGGATAAACTTGGCCGTCCGCAGACTGCCAGTCCTTAAGTGGTGCCAGTGTCAGCTGTACTGCCTGCTCCAACCCTGCTTGTTGGAGATGAGCTAAGGTTTGCTCGTAATACGAATCCAAATGCTCAAAAGACACGAACTGGGTCTGTCGGGTATCACCACGTTCCGCCATCAACGCTAATGTCTTAGCCACAATAACGGTGGACACGCCTGACCCAAACTCAATGACCAGGTCGTAGGGTTTAAGCACCAATTGCCGCATCAAACATAATGCAAAGTCTGCAGAGATTGGCCAACTGTGGGCCTCACTGTTAAATGCAGGTAGCACTCCAGTGACAAAATACTCTTGCATCCCAACAAAGGACTGGAGCTGACGTACAGCATTAGCACTATTCTTCTTCACTGCTATTTCAAGATGGCGACGAATACGGAGCAGCTCTTCGGATTGCTTTTTAAACAATTCCTCTTGTATCCCTGGAACTGCCGCTTCACGAGCGGCCAAGGACTGCACTTGGGCACTCAAACGCTCTAGCAGATCTGTTTCACGCGCAGTCTGCGCCGACAATGATTGCTGTAACTCCAGTTGGCGTGCCTCCAGTGCGGCTTTACTCTTTTCCAAGCTCAGTTGCTCTTTAGCTTGCTGCAACAACTCTCCCTGACGCTGTGCAGCCAAAGCTATGTACTCATCACGAACTTGAAAAGCTTGACTCAATTGAGCCTGCAAAGACTTATGGTCTGTTCGCTCCACATTGATTTGCTGCCTTGCCTCATCTCGTTCCTGCGTTATTGCCTGAACTTGAGATTGCAACGCGTGCACTTCATCCAAGCGCTGGGCAGCAAGCACAACCAATCCATCACGGGCCTGCCTTAACTCCTGCACTTGCAAAAGCAAAGAGTCCTTTTCTTCCTGAGTGTCTCGCAGTTGCACCCGAAATTCCTCACACTCTGCAACTGATTCCTCTAACTGCACCAGCAGGGACTCAACCTCCTCCAAACGTTGCTCTGCAATTGCAAGTGACTCATCATGAGCGATACGCAAAATTTGAAGCTGCGACAAGGCTTCCTCTTTCTCGCGGTGGTGCATCTGCAGCTCGCCCTTAAGCTGCTCACATTGCTGGGCCATATCCGCCAAGCCACCTTGCACAGTGACACATTGTTCAAACCATTGCCCTGCTTGTGCCTCTTTGTCCTCCAGAGCTTGCCTGATCCGTTTCAGATCAGCTTGCAAACCCACGCACTCACGTTGCGTCTGTAACTGCAACTGTTCTTCTTGCTCCAGCTCACGCTTCAAATCCGCTACTTGTTTGAGTGCAGCCTGCGTATTGCCCTGCTCCTGACGCATGAACTGTCGCTGCTGATCTTCTTGCTGGCCTCGCTCTTGAAGGGTTTTCTGATGATCCTGCTGTAACTGCTGGATCTGTGCTCGCAATGCTTCAACTACTACAAGTTGCTCTTGTTTTTCTTGATTCAGACGCTGCACCTCATCGCGCACGCTAGACAGCTGTATTCCTTGCTGTTTAAGCCTACTGACCATCGCGTTGCGTGATTCAGCCAACTCCGCCCACTGACGCTGCACCGCCGCATGCTGCGCCTCAACCTCAGATACAGAGCGGACTTGATCCAAACGAAACTCTTTCGCCTGCTTCAGCAAACGATCACGCTGACGCGCCTCAGAGTCAGTAAAAGACACATCCTCGGGTAAGAGCGCCAAGAGTGCTTCTGCCTCAAGCAAATCACCAGACTCATGCAATCGGAACGCCAACCATTTTTGACGAAACCCACGTGGCTCCAACGCAAAGGCCCGGCGCGCCATCGTCGCAACCAAGGTTGGTTCAACCGTCATATAAGTCCGGGCTACAGCTGTCCACGCACTGGCTTGCACACTTTTTGAAACTGAAGCCTGATCCAGCAAGGATTCGACTTGAGAGTCCCCCCCTTGCTGATACGCCTGAATAACTTTGTCGAAAGATTTCCCACCCAGTGCAGCAGGAGGCTGGGTGCGACGACTTTGACGCCAAGCCTGACGCAAACGCCCCGGCACCGAGATCAACGAGCCTGTAGACTGCACACCCTCAATCAAAATGTCGCCAAGCTGTTTAGCTAAAGCATATTGAGTCTTTAAGTCATGTAGCTGGGTTTGCACCTTAAGCAGGCACTCCAAGCGAACACTTTCCGCCTGAATTTCGATAAGCCGCACATCCACAGGTGCCACATTAATGACTGTCGGCTTCAAATCACGCCCAGCTGCTTGGGGGTGATCATACAAACGCCCTAACTCTTCCTGCACAACTTGCAGTTGATCAAACAACAGCCGGTTCTCCTCTTCCAAACATTGCACATGCGTGGATACCGGTTTCTCATGACCTAATTCAGAAGGCACAACAGGTGAAATAGACATTTAGATGGGCTTCCTATCTTTCTTATTAATCCACATGGTCCAGGACAATGCTCTTGAGCAGCTTCAAAATCCCGGCCAGGATCAGCGCCAACAGCAAGGTCACCAAGGTGTTGTACAGACGGCGTGGTTCCATCGGATACTCAGGCAAGGTGGCGGACTGCAGCACAGACACTTTCTCCAACATGCGAGTGGCGTCAATCCTGCCTTTCTCCAAAGCAGTCAAAGACGACTTGTAGAGCTCTTGCGTGAACTGCACATTCATCTCCAAGCGGTAGAACTCTTCTACGTACTTATTCAAGGTGCCACCCGATGGCGTCGCCAATTTGAGTTTCTCCGCTTTGATTTGCGCATCTACAGCCTTTAAAGACTGCTTGAGCATCTGGATGTTGGGATGGTCGCGATCCAGACTTTTGGGTAAGGAGGCCAACTGGGTCTGCAACTGCGCGCGCTGCCCTTCTAACGTCGCGATAATGGCGTTGATACTTTCCGCGGTCGCCTGGGGCGACAACAAGCCAGCCTTGTTTTGGTAGTTCAGCAGCTCCTGGCTGGCTTTCTGAAACCGTTCCTGAGCCTGATCAACCTGCGTGACCAGAAAATTGACTTGTACCTGGGCCATCTCATGGCCCAGCTCGTTCATATAACGTTCGCCTTCCTGGACCAACAGCTCGGTGATGGCCTGTGCCATCGCAGGCTCATAGGCCTGGACCTGAATGCGCAGCACGCCCGAAAACTCGTCGAACTCGACCTTCACTCGTGATAAATAATGGCGATGGAACCATTCCATCGACGCATCCTGGAACCACATGCGGGAAATCACGTCGTGCTCCGACGAACTGTAGTGAGTCCGTAAATCCAGCGACTCATCCAGCTTCTTCAACATATCCACGGAAAGCAGATAGTCGCGCAGCAGCAGCTGATTAGCCCGGTCCGCAGATGCAACCCCCGATACCAGCATGCCCAGGTCAAAAGAAGGTGAGCCAACCGAGTCCGTCTTACGTATGATGACGTTCGCTTCGGAAACGTAGCGGTCCGAGGCAAAGAACAGCCAATAAGCCGTCGTCAGAACAGCCAGGATCAAAATCAGGCGTACCGCATGATCGAAAAGCCGCAACGAAAACCAGGCGCGCACACGCGCTATAAGCGAAGGTTTCTTAAGCGCCTCCTTGTCGGAAGAAGCACCAGGAGACTGCAGCGGAACGTGGGGTGTATCTGTCATTTTGGAAGTGAATCCTTGTAGGCGTTAAGCGCATCATCGATCTGGTCGAACCAGTGCGCTTTTCCCTTATGCAGCCAGACACCAGCCTGGCAAAACTGTCTTAACGTATTGTTGTCGTGCGCGACCATAATCAGGCCGGCGCGGTTGGTCATGGTTTTAAAAGCATCTGCGGCTTTCTTGCGAAATGCCGCATCGCCTGCGGCGGTAACTTCGTCGGAAATGTACACATCAAAATTGAAGGCGAAAGACAAGGCAAATTGCAGCCTTGAGCGCATGCCCGACGAGTAGGTATAGACTGGCTCCTCAAATGCCTGTCCCAGTTCCGAGAAGTCTTTGATAAACGCCAGGCGGTCTGCCAGATCATCTTGATGACCATGAACACGGCATACGAACTTGGCGTTCTGGCGCCCGGTCAACGTACCTTCCAAGCCGCCATTGCCCATCGGCCAGGACACACGACACAACCGCTCTACAGAGCCTTTGTTCGGGTGGTCTACCCCCCCAATGAGCCGAAGCAGGGTTGATTTACCCGCTCCATTAGACCCAATGAGCCCCACATTGACCTTGGGTGGAATAGTTAGATTCACACCTTCCAGGACCCATTTGCCGACACCGTGGGCCGTTTTGTAGCGTTTGTAAACGTCATTGACGATGATCATTTCATCACCAACTGCTGGGAGAAACGTCGGTACAGCAGCAAGCCCAAAAACAAACTGGTGATACCCCACGCATACAGATACGCCATGCTTACCCCAGGCACCATATGGTAGTAACTTGAAAAGCCATGCCGCACAAACTCCAGGCCATGCACTAAAGGATTAAGAAGCAACCAATCCCGATAGGGCTGAGGCACAGCAGAAACTGGCATGATGACACCCGAAAGCAGATACAAGGGCATCATCAGAATCTTCAGAATATGCTCGGTTTCACGAACCAAGGCCATCAAGACCGAAGCGACCAGTCCGTAGCCCACGCCAAACAGCCATAAACCAAACATGGCGATAAAAACCCGCAAAGGGTCATCAGGTCGAACGTCATGCCCCAGCAAGGCCACCCCCGTCAGAATGACAGCCGCGACCAGGACCATCAAAAATGCTTCTAATGATCCACGTGCAATAGCCGTATCAAACGGGTGAACTTGCCGATACGCGAACAAGGGCCTGTTGCTATCTGCCGCATACATCACCTGCATCGCCGTACGGCGAAACATAAAAAACGCCAGCATCCCCACCACAATCCAGACGGTGACATCAATACCGCCCACGGTACGCAGGCGAATCACCGTAAAGATGAAGGTGATGAAACTGATATGCAGCACCGGTTCCATCAACAACCAGAACCAGGCAGCCCGCATATCAAACAGTCGATCCAAGGATTCGCGCAACAGCAGCGCCCGCCACACCGCCCAGGTGACGGCCATGGGACTGCGCACCTGATTATTCATATCCACCCCTGTTAGAGACGTTGGTTTGCGTCATCGTGCGCATCACTTCATCATGTTGTTCAAGGTCGTGCTAGGCACCGCCACCGACACCACCAGGCGCAAGAATTTCTGGAACTCTGCTGCTGGCGAGTTGGATACGTAGATCACGTCCTTGTCCTGAACCGGGAAGTTCTGGGTGACAAAAAACGAGGCGGGATCGCGCAGATCAATTTCGTACACCACGGGTACCACGCCTTTCTTGTCCAGCAAGGTCGACTCGGTCGCCCCCTCCACCAGCGCGGCGTCCTCAAAGCGGAAAACAAACACACCGCGAGCGTCAGCCCGCGAGGTGTCCAGACCGCCGGAACGGGCCAGCGCCTGCACCAGAGAAATGCCCTGTGCTTCAAAGGGTATTTCTTCGTTCTTGCCGGTTGCGCCCAGAATAGAGAAGCTCTGGTTCTGGTAGAGCGCCGTGATCACATCGCCCGGTTTGAGCATGATGTTCTGGTTCGGATTGCGGATGATGGTATCCAGCGCCATCGTCGCTGTGTTTTGCTCACGCGAGAGCTGAATGGCAATGCGGTTGACCGCCTGCTTGACCCCACCGCCTGCCGCCAGCGCGTCCAGCAAACGTTCGCCTTTGGGCGTCAAGGGCATCAGAATGCTTTGATTGACCTCGCCAACCACGGTCACGTTGGAAGTATTGTTCTGAATCACCCGCACCAGTACTTGAGGGTTGTTGGCCTTGCCTTGCAAACGCTTGGTAATGCTCTCTTCAATCTGTTGGGTGTTGCGGCCCTGAACCGGAATGCGGCCCGCAAACGGCATGCTGATCATGCCATCGGGCGTCACCATCTGCTCAGGAAAGGCAACGGCGTTGGTCGTTGCTGCGGTCGCCTTGGGGTCCAGGGAAATACTGCCAAACAACATGGCAGGCGGCGCCTCCCAAACGGACACTTCCAGAACGTCGCCGGGGCCGATCAGATAGTGGTTTGAACCGCTGCTGGGGAATTGCGCCGCAAAGTCGCCCATGCGTTTTTTTGCGGCCAGCTTCTTGGTCAAGGAGTCGGTGACATTGACCAGGGTGATGCCCTCAATCCGACCTTCGCGACGTTCCTGTACCTGCTGGCGGCTGGGGCCGTCGGCGGGCATCCAGTCGGGCATCGTGGCGCATCCGGCCAGTACCGAAACCAAGGCGCTGGCCATGAAGGGACGTCCCAGTGCTGCCATCTTGCTAACTGCTGTGTGTAGTAATTGAGCCATGCTTATTTCTTCATGAGCGTGTGAACGGTCTCACACGCCAGATCTATGTCATCGCGGCTATGCGTGGAGGACAGGAAAAAGCGCAGCCGTGCCGCTTTTTCTTCCACCGCCGGATGAATAATGGGTTGCACATTCATGCCGGCATCAAACAACTGACCGGACAGTTTGACTGCTTTAAGAGAACTGCCTGTGATCGCGGGAATGACGGCATAGCCTTGGGCAAAGCCGGTATTGATTCCCATCGAACGCATCAAATTCAGAAACTGCTTACCACGCTCTTGCAGGGCATGCACACGCTCGGGTTCCCGGCGCATGATCTGCAAGGCTTGGAGCGAGGCAGCCGCCAGCACAGGAGAAATACCCACGCTGTACACAAAGCCGGAGGCGGCATATTTGAGCAATTCCACCAGCGCACGGTCACCTGCGATATAACCGCCGCAACTTGCCAAGGTCTTGCTCAAGGTCCCCATCCAGATGTCCACGTCACCGCCGGCCACATCAAAGTGCTCGTGCGAACCACGACCGGTTTTGCCCAGCACGCCCAATGCGTGAGCCTCATCGACCATCAAGAACGCTTTATAGCGCCGTTTTATGTCAGTAAATGCAGGCAGGTCGGGGATGTCGCCATCCATGCTGTACAAGCCTTCGATCACAATCAGCACGCGTTCGAACTGCCCCCGAATCTCGGCCAGAATGCGCTCCAGCGCAGCGCTGTCGTTATGGGGAAAGGAACGGCGAGCGGCACCCGATAGCTGGATGCCTTGCAAAATACTGTTGTGAATCAGGCTATCGTGGATGACCAGATCCTTGGGGCCAAACAAGTAACCAATGGTGCTGACGTTGGTGGCGTGTCCGCTGACAAATACAACGCAGTCCTCCACCTCGTAGTTACGGGCCAGTTCTTCTTCCAGTTCACGCTGCACACGACGCTCGCCCGCCACCAAACGGCTGGCCGAGGCAGAGGTGCCGTACTGGTCCATGGCGGCTTTGGCCGCCGCATTCACTTCCGGGTGTGCGGACAGACCCAGATAGTTGTAATTGGCAAAGTTCAGATAATCGCGCCCGTTGATACGGGTACGTGCCGCGGCCGCGCCGTCATGGCTGCGAAAAAAGGGATTACGCACCCCCATGCGATCCGCCATGGCCTTGGGCACCAGCATTTTCTCGTAGCCAGGGTGCCGGTCAAAGCGGGTAAAGGCATCCGGAATGGCGCTGGCCACCGTGCGATCGGCCATACGGCCATCACTGGCCGCCTGCCCCGTCTTACGTCCCAAAATGCGCTGTATCAATTGTGCTTTGCTGCCTGGCGCCAGATCGTTCTTACTCATTGATCAGTGATGTTCCTTTTTCTGCCAAGCGCTGTACGTCCTGCGCCAGACCTTGCAAATCCGCCTCGGACATCTCGTCTCCATGCTGACGTACGACACCGGCGACCAAATGCCCTGTTTCCTGTTCGGCTACATCCCCGTCCACGGCGATCAGCTTGTCCACAATGCGGGTGGCCACGTTCCAAACGGTCGGCGAGTCGTTCAGCACCATGGCGGGCAACTGCACACCAAACCGTTGCTCCAGACCCAAGGCCAGCTCCACGGCCATCAGGGAGTCCATGCCCAGGTCATGCAAGGAACGCTGTGTTTCGATGCGGTCCACTTCCGTGCGCAAGATGCTGGCCACTTCCTGCGCCACCCACTCGGCCACCAGGGCGTGGATCTGCTCGGGCGTCTTGCCCTGCATCAGCGCCTGAATATCCTGGCCTTCACTGCCCGCCTCATGATCCTTGAGGGCACGGTTCAGAATGGCAAAGCGTTCGCTCTGCGCGCAGGCCAGCAAGCGGGACAGGGCACTCCAGTCGAAGTTGGCGACGATGGACACATCGCCATTGCAGGCCAGCACACGATCCAGCTGATCCAGTGCCTGCTCGGACGGCAAGGGTGCCTTGCCCAATCGTTTGCTCAAGCTGTCTTTGACGGTTTCATTGCGAGTCAAATAACCGGCATCACCAATCGGCCCCCAAGCAATGCACGAGGCGGCCAGACCCAGACGCTGACGCAAGCGCGTCAGCCCTTCCAGGCCCGCGTTGGCCGCCACGTAGTTCGCCTGCCCCGGATTACCGATAGCCGTTGTCACCGAGGAATACAGCACGAAATGCGACAGGGCCAGATCCCGAGTGGCCTGGTGCAGATTCCAGGCACCGACCAACTTGGTTTGCAGCACCTTGTCCAGACTGTCCTGATCCATATTGGCGATCAGGCGATCATCAAACACGGCAGCAGCATGCAACACTCCGGTCAGCGGGCGATCGCCCGCCTGAATGTGTGCCACCACGGCCTGTACGGCAGCGTAATCGGTGACATCACAGGCCACGATGTGTACATGACAGCCTTGTGCGCGCAGTTGCTCTTGCAATTCAGGCGCTCCGGGCGTATCCGCACCACGGCGTCCGGCCAGCACCACCGAGCGCAGGCCACGCTTAACCAGCCACTGAGCCGATGCCAGACCAAAGCCCGACAAGCCGCCCGTAATCAGCCAGGTTCCCTGTGCGGACAAGTCCACGGAAGCGGCCACTGGCTCAACTGGCAACGTGGGTTGCGCATCCTTTAAGCCGACCACCAGCTTCCCAATATGACGGGCCTGCTGCATGGCGCGGAATGCGTCGACCACATGATCGGCACCGAAACGGCGATACGGCAGCGGGAACAGTGCGCCATCATGAAACAGGTCCATGACTTCTTTGAACAGGCGTCCTGCCAAAGCGGGACGCCCCGTCAACAATTGGTCGGCATCAATACCGAAATAACTGATATTGCTCTTGAAGGGACGCAGGCCAATCGGTGTGTTCTCGAAGAAATCACGTTTGCCCAGCTCCAGGAAACGGCCAAATGGGCTCAGCACATCGAGGCTGCGACGCATGGCTTCACCGGCCAGCGAGTTCAGCACCACATCCACCCCTGTCCCACCGGTGGCATCCATCACATCCTGTGCAAAGCTCAGGCTGCGCGAATCAAATACATGGTCGGCGCCCAGCAGGGCGGCAAATACCCGTTTTTCGTCCGTGCCGGCCGTGGCATAAATTTCTGCCCCCAGGTGTCGGGCCAACTGAATAGCCGCAATCCCCACCCCACCTGCAGCGCCGTGAATCAGCACTTTTTCACCAGGCTGAATATGAGCCAGATGCGTCAGCGCGTAATACACCGTGAAGAACACGGTAGGAACGGTGGCCGCCGCCTCAAAACTCCAGCCTTCGGGCATGGGGGCGATTGCGTCAGCTCGCGTCACGACATGGCTGGCAAAGCAGGAGGACCCAAAGCCCATCACTGGCTGGCCCACGGTCAAGTGCGTGACACCGGCGCCCAGACGAGTGACGACCCCCGAAAACTCCAGGCCCAGGCTGGCACCGGCAAAACCGTTTTCTACGGCTTCGTCTGGCAACAGCCCCATCAGGTACATCACATCGCGAAAGTTCAGGCCGGCAGCCATGGTCCGGACTTCAACCTGGTCCGCAGCCAGTTCGGGCTCTTGCACCGCCTGCCACTCCAGGTTGCGCAATTGTCCTGGCACCTGGAAGTCCAGCTTGAAGCGGGTATTCTGGCTCAACGGTGCCGTCGTTTTCTGAGTGGACTCTACCAAGACCAAGGTATGACGCGCGTCTTGCGACAAGACAATTTCTGTGGCCCTATCCGGCCACAACAACTCTCGCTCCAGACGCGCCGCAACATCGCCGGCACTCACATCACCGGCCAGATCAATCAATGTAGAGGACAAGGCTGGCAGCTCGTTCATGACGACGCGGGCAAAGCCCCACAGGGCCGACTGGGCGGGGTTCACCACCCAATCCAGCTTTTGTGCCGTTGCAGGCAAGGCTCCGCCTTGTGTCACCAGGAACAAGCGGCTGGCGCCAGCACGGGCGGACAGGCGCTGGGTCAAGTTCAATAGCGTGGCGCTGTTCTGGCTCACGGCGTCAAGCGTATCGCCCCATCCCAGCATAGACACCACGTTGAGGGCGCCTTCCCCCATCAGCGCAGCATCCTCCAGCGGCCATGCCTGAGCGCTGACGCTTTGCCCTGTGGCTTGCAGGCGCGCCTGTAAAGACTGGGCCTGACGCTGGGAATGCCTATCAAATATGAGCAGCCAATTGCCAGCGGCCACGGTCTCCTGGTCCTGTTGGGCCTGGGTGCCCGCTGCACTGGCCACAAGCAGATAAGCGCCTTCGTTAAAGTCCTGAGCGGCTGGCTCCGGGGCGATCAGCGCCTGCTCAAAACCGGCCTCATCCAAGGCCTTGCGCCAACCCGCTGGTGATAGCAAGGAGGAAGATGGCGTATCGCTGCTGACATGCCACCAGCTCGGGTCCAGGCCGGACAGGAAATCCGCATGCCAATCGGGATGACATTCCGCCAGCAATAACACACCACCCGCACAGAGCCATTGCTGGCTACGCACCAACGCCGAGGACACCTGCACGGTGCGATGCAAACTGTGACGCAAGATCACCACATCAAACGGCGTGGTGTCGCTGCGCTCCAGCTGCCACTCCTGCAGGTCAAAACCGATAACCTGCACATTGGCCAGATCATGATGCTGGGTGGCCTGACGCGCCTGCAAATCAGCGTCCGGTAAAGCCAGCACATATTCAAATCGATCTTCAGGCAGACACGCCGCCAGG
Source organism: Alcaligenes ammonioxydans (assembly GCF_019343455.1). NCBI lineage: Bacteria > Pseudomonadati > Pseudomonadota > Betaproteobacteria > Burkholderiales > Alcaligenaceae > Alcaligenes > Alcaligenes ammonioxydans. The sequence goes on from NZ_CP049362.1 coordinate 3,438,531, forward strand.
GTTCTGGGCAAATCGCTGGGCCCCACCGCGACTTCCAGCACACGCAGTCGCTGGGACACAGGCAGGTTCATCGCCAGCGCATGCAACTGGTTCTGCAACGCCAGACGTACCCCACGATACATGGGGTCATCGTCATACAGCACTTCCAGCACCGGGGATCGACGCAGGGACGCCAACAGGGCCTCACCTGCAATCTCTCCACGCAGCAAAGCGGGGAGTTCACGGCCCACTAACCCGATCTGAGCAAGCAAGGGCAGACTGTCCGGCGAATCCTGCAAAATGCTGCGCCACAAGTCCTGGGCTGCAGGCATGTCAGCCTGCTCCACCACACACCCGTCCTGAGCTTCTTGCAGCAGACCCTCTGCACGCAGCAGCGCTGTCATCCAGCGGCCATAGGGACTGTTCACGACCTCGTCGCTTCGCTCAGCGGCCTGGGTCTGCAGGAAGGCTTCATACACAAAAGACAGGCTCAAGGCATCGAGCAAGGGCAGGGTTTGCTGAAACCAGTCCTGACGCACCTGCTGCTGATCCGCCAGCGCGGCCCAACCACCTTGGACCAGCTGGTCGGGCGAGAGCGTAACGGCGGCTCGCTCATCACGCGGATGAGGACGCAGGTAAGGAGTGATCTGCCAGGTAGAGACGGCCTGACGATCCTGCCGCAAGAAATAGGCAGCACGGAAGCGGCAGGCCTGGGCGCTGGCCAACAAACGGCCATCGGCACCATAGAGTTCAAAATCCGCCAGTACGGAGCGGGCGCTGCTACGGCGTAGGTGAGCACGGAAATGCGTCACCTGCCCGTCGGTGGACAGCGTAAATCGTCCTACCTTCACGGGTAACAGGGCCACGCCTTGACCAGCCTCGATATCCCGTGCAAAGAAATCCACTAAGGACTGGTAGCACACGTCCATCAAGGCCGGGTGCAGCAAATAGCCGCCCTGCTCCAGGCTGACAGGCAGGGCCAGCTCTGCATTCAGGTAAGCGCCTTGAACCCGGGAGGCTTTCAGGCCCTGGAAAGCCGGGCCGTAATCCAGACCCAGGGAATGCGCCAGACGATAGTGGCGTGCCTGGTCAATCTGCAGTTCAGCCGAATCCAGAGGGGATAGCTGAGCCAAGGGCATGCGCTCATCCGAGGCCAGAATACGACCGCTGGCATGCACAACCCACTCATCCTGGCTCAGGCGTTGGCGGCTCTTGATATGGAAGCTGCCATCGCGCGGGCTCAATACAAAACGCAGGCTGCGGGCATGTTCTCCGTCAAAGACCAGGGGAGCCAGAATATCCAGTTCATCGACCAGAATCAGTGTCTCTCCCAGCCATTCACGGGCGGCGGCCAACGCCATTTCCAGGTACGCGGCACCGGGGAACACCATCGCCCCGCCCACTTTGTGGTCGGCCAGCCAAGGCAAGATCACCGGATCAAGTACGTTTTCCCAGCTGATGTCACTGTCGGGCAAGCGCCAGCCCAGCAAGTCATGCACACGACGACGCTCCATGGAGCGCATCCCCTCTGCGCTGGCTTTGTACCAGTGGCGTTCGCGCTGCCATGGATACAGTGGCAGGCTCACCGCTTTACCGGGCACCGGAAAGCGGCCCTTCAACTTGGAGGGCAACAAGGCCAATGTGCGCAGTGCGGTTTCAGCCAGACGCTGCGGACCATCATCCTGCTTGCGCAGAGAGGACAGCACCACACCCTGAACCTCGCTTTGACTCAAGGTGTCACGAATATAGCGTTGCAAAATGGCATGCGGGCCAATTTCCAGGAAAACACGACACCCCTGTCTGGCGAGACACGCAATGGCTTGCTCAAACTGCACCGGCTCACGAATATTACGCCACCAGTAGTCCACGCCCAGCTCTTGCGCCGGCAGTTCCTGACCAGTCACGGTAGACACAAAACGGGCCTGGGGTGCCTGCTGACCAGGCTGCAAATCGCCCAGATTCTGTTGCAGGTGCGGCAACAAGCCATCCATATAAGGACTGTGAAACGCGTAATCCAGATCCAGCAGGCGAAAGAAAACGCTTTGGCCTTCCAGCGCAGCTTGGATACGTTGCAATCCATGCAGGCTGCCCGACAAGGTAATGTTGGACGGGCTGTTCACCCCTGCCACGTTCACCCCCAGGTCTGAGCCCAGGCCATCGAGCAAAGTGTTTACCGCATCCAATGACAGGCCAATGACGGCCATCCGACCTTGCCCCCGGGTCAGCCCTTGAGCCTGACTACGAGCACAAATCACACGTATGGCTTGGTCCAGGTCCAGGGCGCCGGCGGCCCAGGCGGCCGCAATTTCGCCCACGCTGTGACCGGTCACCGCATCGGGCCGGATACCATCCTCGCGCAGCATGCGCGTCACAATGACCTGAATGGCAAACAGCAAAGGCTGGGCAACCGTGGTGTCGTCCATGCGGGAGGCCGCGGCGTCAGCCTGCAGTTGCTCCAGCAAGGAAAAACCGGCCAGAGGCCGCATCATCGTATCCAGCTCGGACAATAAGGCAGCAAAGCGGGGAGACTGGCGCAACAGGCTCAGGCCCATCCCCAACCACTGTGCGCCGTTACCGGCATACACAAAGGCCAACTGGCCTTCTTTATCCAGAGAATCTACCGTATACAGACCTTGCGGGTCCTGGCCTTGAGCGAAGGCTCGCAATTGCGCCACGCCCTCCTGAACCGTTTCAGGATGAATAATCAGGCCACGCGCCAAAGTTTGGCGACGATGTGCCGCAGCGTAACTAACGTCGTAAAAATCTTCGCCAGTCTTGCCGTCGAGCAAATCCGCGTAATTGCCCGCCTGCGCACGTAGTGCGGCTTCCGTTTTTGCGGACAGGACCAATGGTGGCAGACCCAGCTCGGGTTGTTGTGCCCCGACAGGGGCCTGCGCCACAGGAGCCTGCAGCAAGACATGCGCATTCGCCCCACCAAAGCCAAAAGAATTCAGGCCAGCGACCAAAGGCTTGCCGTCGGCACGCTGCAAGGCACGACCCTGAACAAGCAACTCCAGATTCAGGCCGTCAAAATCAATCGCGGGATTGGGCGTATGTAAGTGCAAGGCAGGCGGCAGTGCCTTATGCTGCAGGGCCAGCACCGTCTTGACCAGCCCGGCCATGCCGGAGGCGGACTCCATATGCCCCAGATTCGCCTTGACCGAACCGATGGGCAGGCGCTCTTTACGCGCTTTGCCATACACCGCGCTGATCGCCCGGGTTTCAATCGGGTCACCCACGGCCGTACCAGTTCCGTGGGCCTCCACAAAGTCCACGTCCCCCGCAGCCAGCCCACTGCGCTCCAGCACGGAACGCATCAATTCGATTTGTCCTTGGCAACTGGGAATCGTGATGCCCGTCTTGCGGGCACCGTCTGCATTCACTCCCGTGGCCAAAATGACCGCCTGCACCTGATCCCCGTCAGCTAATGCCTGCTCCAAGGGTTTGAGCATCAACACCGCACCGCCTTCGGAGCGCACGTAGCCATTGCCTGATTCATCAAATACCTTGCAGCGGCCATCGGCCGACAACATCGAGGCCTTGGTAAAACCGACAAAAGGATAAGGATGCAACAACAGATTGACGCCACCGACCAACGCGGTCGAAGCCTCGCCACTGCGCAGACTGGCGCATGCCTGATGCAAAGCGACCAGCGAGGACGAGCAGGCGGTATCGACCGCCATGGACGGTCCGTGCAAATCGTAGATATAGGACAGACGATTGGCCGCAATACTCATGGTATTGCCGGTCATCATATGGGAGGTCAGGCTGGCCAGATCGTCCAGCCCCCGCATGCCGTAATCCAGCCCGGAAATGCCGACATAGACGGCGCAGTCACTGCCGGCCAGCGTCGAAGGCAGGACGCCGGCGTTTTCCATGGCTTCCCAGGACAACTCCAGCAACAGGCGCTGCTGAGGGTCCAGCCACGCGGCCTCACGTGGAGAGATGCCAAAAAAATCTGCGTCGAACTCGTCGATGCGCGAGAGCACCCCTGCCGAAAAGGTGATGCTGCGGCCTGGCTCGGCGCGCTTGTCATGCTGCAGCTCGGCCGTTGCCCAGCGATCGGCCGGAATTTGCGTGACCAGATCGCGCTTTTCAATTAGGGCATTCCAGAACTGATCGGGTTGCGACAAGTCACCCGGAAAGCGAAACGCCATACCAATAATGGCGATTGCACCAGACGAAACATTGCTTTTATTAATATCCGTACCGGATGCTTCAAACTTCTGAGCACCCTTGCCTGTATTTTGAGACACGCACCCTACCCTTTCGATCTTTACTGACTTGCCCTGTCACCCCGGAGCACGGAATAGTCATATTTGATAAAACGCTATTTTGGACAACGACCTTTAACTCCGTCGCGTCTCACGCAGCACACCAGTAAACAATGGCGAAACTTACAGCTAGTTACTACGAATTACAAATTTTAATTACATGGAAAAAATATTTATTCCATATAATTTCAAAATATCTGTTTTCGATTTTTATTTAAGCAATAGTGCAAAAAACAAATATAAAAACTCAATCCAAAACAATATTGAATTTTTATTTATTTTCTTGCCATCAAACACCGGCGTTTGAAAAATAACAAAGCCTTGGAAGCATTTACCAAGGCAGTCGCGTCAAGCCACCAGGGAAAATATCAAATTCTTTTTATTTCGCAGCCACACTACGCAAAATAAAAAACTTAATTTAATATTCGGCAAAAACCTTTTTCGACCGAAAAAGCGCCACGTTCCAGACGGTCGCCGCCAGCACTTCAAAAAGATTTTCAGTTGCGAATGTTACCATTACGCAGTTGTTCTAATCTATAAAGAATTGAAATGAAGCAGGGGTGCTCTGTAACAATCCGATGCTGCACCAGAGGCGCCATACAGTCATGTGAACAACTATTAGGTGGCTCATAGACTCGGCCTCGGTGTGACTGTAGAACAACGGCTCAGACCAGATAAAACCAACCAGTCGTATCCAATGTACTCATTTTTGATACAAACTCGACCGCCTCGTGACGGGTGCAATACCTTTACCATGGCCGCGCAACAAGGATTGCGGGCTTGCGCCTGACAATATGTGACCAAAGCAGTGTTTTCCCTTAGCCTGTACAAAAACGCCCGAATCAGGGCGTTTTTTTTCGGGGTTATCCCTCATCTATAGGCTGGTTCGCCTAGGCGCTATACGAATTGTCTTATGGCGCGCCTGTCGCACGCCGTTACATTGAGATGGCTACATCTAATAATTAATCCACTCTGGAGACATCTCATGGGTACGAACGCGACCACCGCACCCGTCGACGAACGATTACCGAATGGCAGGCTGGCTGCATTGGGCCTGCAGCACGTTTTGGTAATGTACGCCGGTGCCGTCGCGGTTCCACTAATTGTGGGCCGGGCTTTAAATCTGTCGTCTGAAGAAGTATCTATCCTGATCGCCGCAGACCTGTTTGTCTGCGGCATCGTATCCATCATTCAATCGATGGGTTTTACGCAGTACTTTGGCATCAAGCTGCCTGTCATGATGGGCGTTACCTTCGCTGCCGTGGGTCCCATGGTGTCCATGGCCCAGTCCAACCCCGGTCATGAGGGCGCTCAAATGCTGTTTGGCACCGTCATCGGGGCCGGGATCATCACCATGATCATTGCCCCTGCCGTGAGCCGGATGCTGCGTTTTTTCCCGCCGGTGGTCACTGGCACGATTATTGCCATGATCGGCATTACGCTGATGCGTGTGGGCATCAACTGGATTTTCGGCAATCCTGTCGGCCCGACTGCGCCCAGCGTCATCAACCCCGACCATCTGGCCTGGATACAGCACGCCCAATCCGCTGCCGCCATGCCCGGCTCCGCCCTGCCACCGCCCCCGGAAGGACTGGCCTTGAAAGCCACCGTTCCCAACCCCCGTTACGCCAACCTGACAGGTCTGGGCATTGCGGCCATCGTACTGACATCGATTCTGTTGATTGCCAAATTCGCAAAAGGCTTTCTGGCTAACGTGGCTGTCTTGCTGGGTATTGTCATTGGCGCGGTTGTGGCCTCGGCCATGGGCATCATGACTTACGAAAAAGTGGCCAACGCGGCCTGGGTTGATCTGGTTCTGCCGTTTCACTTTGGCATGCCCAAGTTCAACATTTTGCACATTGCGACCATGACCCTGGTCATGATTGTGGTGCTGATTGAATCGACCGGCATGTTCCTGGCGCTGAGCGACATGACGGGCAAGAAGGTGGATCAGAAGGATCTGGCGCGTGGTCTGCGTACCGATGGTCTGGGCACCTTGCTGGGCGGTATCTTCAATACCTTCCCCTACTCCAGCTTCTCGCAGAACGTGGGTCTGGTCGCCGTAACGGGTGTGCGCAGTCGCTTTGTGTGCGTGGCAGGCGGCGTGATTCTGATTATTCTGGGCCTGCTGCCCAAGATGGCCGCCTTGGTGGAATCCTTGCCTACCGTGGTTCTGGGCGGTGCCGGCATTGTGATGTTCGGTATGGTCACCGCCACCGGCATCCGTATTCTGTCCGGCGTGGACTACAAGACCAACCGCAACAACTCCATGATTGTCGCCATCTCGATTGGCGTGGGCATGATCCCGCTGGTGGCGCCCAATTACATGCAGTGGATGCCCCACGCCATCCATCCGCTGATCGAATCGGGTATTTTGCTGACCTCGATGGCCGCCGTTTTACTAAACCTGTTCTTTAATGGCGCCAAAGAAGACACCCACGCAGCGGTAGAAGCCGCCAAACACGCCGAAGCGTAGTTAACGCCCGGCATGATTGAAAACCGGCCTGTTTGTTGTCATGATGAAAAACAGGCCGGTTTGATCGACACAGGTGCCCTGGGTCTGGGGGCCACCGCTCAAGGCCAAACGGGCCATACGGCGAACAGCGCTTGTCTCAGGAAGCAAAACGCCGCGCCCCCGCCACACACAAGGCGGCCCCCATCGTGACCCAGATCATGCTGGCATTGACGGCCTCGCCCAGCAGGACCGCAGCCAATGCCAAGCCCATAAAAGGTTGCAGCAACTGCAACTGTCCGACTGCCGCGATGCCCCCCCTGCGCCAGTCCTCGATACCAGAACACAAAGCCCAAAAACATACTGAAGACCGACACGTAGCCAAACCCCAGCCAGGCCGAGAGGGTGACCGTGTCAAAGCTGGCGGGCCAGAACCAGATCATCATGAGGAACATCAAGGGCAAGGACAGCACCAACGCCCAGCAAATTACTTGCCAGCCTCCCAGGCGGCGCGACAGACGCCCACCTTCGGCGTAGCCCATGCCACAGACCACCACCGCTGCCAGCATATACAGATCGCCTTGCCAGGCCGCTTCCAGCCCTTGCTGCGCGGCATAGCTCATCACCAGCAGGCAGCCCAAAACAGAGCATAACCAGAACACGGGTTTATGCCGTTCACCGGCCAAGACCACCCCAAAAAGCGCAGTGCACAAAGGCAACAAGGCGACATACACAATAGAATGCGCCGAAGTGATGTACTGCAGGGCCAGCGCGGTCAACAAGGGGAATCCCAGCACGACACCAAAACCGACCACGGCCAGGGACAACAGATCCGATCGCTGTGGCCGTGCCACGCGCCCCAGCAGCAACCAGACGCTGGCCAGCAACGCAGCCACGACGGCTCGCGCACCCGTCAGGAAAAATGGGTCCATACCCAGCACAGCGACCCGTGTAGCCGGTAAAGAACCAGCAAAAATCGCTACCCCCATAAAACCATTCAGCCAGCTGACCGCCTTGCTATCCATCGCTTTTTCTCCCCCAAAGAAGCTTGTCAGTACAACACAGCTATGCCAGGATACCCAGGCACAGTCCAGTACAGTTTTAAAAAACTGTATTGGCCTTTATCCCCATACACCGTGCCTAACCCTGCCTCATGCCTGCCTTGACCCGTATCGACCACCTCATGCAATCCGTGCGTGAACGCATCGCCGCACGGACCTATCCGCCGGGCACACGCCTGCCTTCTGTGCGGGCACACGCCCGTTCATCCGGCGTCTCGGTCTCTACGATTGTGGAGGCGTACGGCCGGCTGGCGGCAGAAGGGCTGATCGAAGCCCGGCCCGGCTCCGGCTTTTATGTGACGGCCCCTTTGGCCCCCCTGAGCCTGACGGCCCTGGAACCTGCACTGGACAGGGATATAGACCCTTTGTGGATCTCTCGTCAGTCTCTGGAGGCCGACGACGATGCACTCATGCCCGGCTGTGGCTGGCTGCCCTCGGACTGGATGTATGAACAAGGCGTGCGGCGGGGGCTGCGCAAAGCAGCACGCAGTGCCAGCCAGGACCTGACGGACTATGGCTCACCCCTCGGTCTGGAGCCTCTGCGACAACGACTGGCCCGCCGTCTTGTGCAATCTGATATTGAAGTTGGGCCGCATCAAATCATGCTGACCGATTCAGGCACTCAGGCTATTGACCTGATTTGCCGATTTCTTCTGGAAGCAGGCGATACCGTGCTGGTGGACGACCCTTGCTACTTCAATTTTCACGCTTTGCTACGGGCGCACAGGGCCAACGTCGTCAGTGTGCCCTACACCCACCAGGGGCTGGATCTGACCGCTTTTGAAGCGGCACTTCAACAGCACAAGCCCCGCCTCTACATCAGTAATTCGGGGATCCACAACCCGACCGGAGCACGGCTTTCGGCCGCTACAGCGCACAGTGTTCTGGCAATGGCGCAGCGTGCCGACCTCTACATTATCGAGGACGACATTTTCGGCGATCTGGAAACGCGCCCGACAACCCGTCTGGCGGCACTGGATGGCTTGTCCCGCGTCGTGCAAATAGGCAGTTTTTCCAAAACCCTGTCGGCGTCGCTGCGTTGCGGCTACATCGCCGCACAGGCGCCCTGGATAGAAAGTCTGGTGGATTTGCGCACGGCAACCAGTTTCAGCAGCAACCGCCTGGCTTCGCATATTCTGAACAGTGCGCTGGGCGACAGCGGCTATCGTAAACATCTTGAGCACATTCGATACCGGCTGTCCAAGGCCATGGACGTGACCCTGACGCGCCTGGAGCAGCTCGGCCTCAGTCCGTGGCTACGCCCGCGCGAAGGCATGTTTCTCTGGGCCCGTCTGCCCGAAGGCCACGACGCCCTGAGTCTGGCTCGCGCCTGCCTGCCCCATGGCGTGATCCTGGCTCCTGGCCCCGTGTTCAGTCAAGCAGCGGATGCCGCTCAGTTCTTGCGCTTTAATGTTGCCCAATGCAGCGACACGCGTATTTTTACGGTGCTCAAGAACGCGCTTGATCAAGCGCGACCCGATTAAGCCCTTGAACAGTGTTCGCCCTCTTGCCACGGAAACGGGCAATGATGCTCTGCCGGGGGTGGGGGATTACAATCTGTTCTGTTGGGCGGCCCATGCGGACCGCCGCCACCGATCCCATTCCCATGTCCCCCAAAGACTTACGCGATTTATTCCTGCTGGCCGCCATCTGGGGCGGCTCATTTTTATTTACCCTGCAGGCGGTTCCCGACTTTGGCCCTTTCCCGCTGACCGCCGTGCGCGTCGGTGTCAGCGCCCTGGCCCTGATGAGCTATATCACCGCCACGGGCCGCCTGCTAGTGTTCCTGGCGAACTGGAAGCCCATTTTTGCGCTCGGAGTCCTCAATGCCGCCGCGCCTTTTTCCCTGTATGCCTTTGCGGCATTGCGACTGGAATCGGGCCTGCTGGCGGTCCTCAATGCCATGGCACCCCTGTTTGGCGCACTGGTTGCCCGGGTCTGGCTCAAAGAACGCCTGACGCCCAGCCGCATTCTGGGCCTGTGCGTCGGCTTTTTAGGCATTCTGATTCTGGTGTACGACAAGCTCAGCTTTAACAAAGGGGCCGAAGGCTGGGCTGTCCTGGCGTCTTTGCTGGCCACCGTGTTTTACGGCATTGCCGCCAACTTCACCGCGCGCTATCTGCGCGGAGTCCAACCCCAAGCGGTCGCGGCTGGCAGCATGGTCAGCGCCACCCTGGTTTTGCTGCCCGCCGCCATATACTGGTGGCCGGCTCAAACACCAGGCGTGCCCGCCTGGGGCGCGGCGCTGTCCCTATCCCTGTTATGTACCGCCGTTGCCTACCTGATTTTCTATCGTCTGCTCGCCAACGTCGGCCCCTCCAAAACCATCACAGTCACATTTCTGGTGCCACCTTTCGGAGTGCTCTGGGGCGCCTTGCTGCTGGACGAAGCGCTGACCGCGCAAATGTTGATCGGCATGAGCACGGTCTTGTTGGGTACATTGCTGGCCACCGGTCTGATTGGCAGACGCAAGGCGGTCTAAGTCAGCCCCCACCGCCTTGCCCCACTCGTCAACTAGTTGAATGCATGTTTGACGCTGGCTGTCTGTCCTGATCGCACCCGTACCGTGCTGCTAAACGGCGGCAGGCCGGCATTTTTAATCAGGATGCGGTGTGTGCCGGCCGGCAAGGACAAGGACTTCAACGGCGGGCTGACTCCCTGCTTGCGTCCATTGACATAGATCTCGCCCCACGGCCGCACATCCAGCACGACGGTACCTTTGGCCGTGGGCGCCGCTTGCGTCGGTGCAACGGCTTCAGGCTTGGCAGTATCCGCAGGGGTCGGCTCAACCCGCGGTAGACGGCTCGGCTCATCGGACGCTTGCTCTGGCTGGGCTGGCTGCGATGGCAGGGCATCCAACCCAGCCGACATGTCTGATACCTGTACCGCCTCGGCAGCCGGCTCGACAGCCTGAACCCGTGCCTGCCCGGCTAACACGCTGGCTTGAGCCGACATGGGCGCCAACGATGGAATGGCATCGGTCGTAACGGGTTGCACCGCCTGAAGCGCGACTGGTCCGCCTTCCTGCCCCTGCCCGGACACGGCAACGGATAACCCTGGCGGGGAAGACGGCTCACTCTCGCTCGAGGTGTTCGGGAGCGCCGCGACTGGCTCTGAAACGGCCTGTACGGACCCCTCTGCCGTCGGCAAACCCCGCAGATCCGCCTGGCCCTCCTGCCCTTTGGGAGCCGCCCCTCTGGAAGGGGTTTCGGCCATCAAGGCCTGGCCGCTCTCTGTGGTGGCAACAAGCGATCCTGACTCCTCACTGCCTGTGCTCCAGTACCCTACTGCCAGCCCTACCACCAGCAGCAAGGCCAAGCCGCCCAGCCAACGCCAGCCAAAGGCGCGGCGTTCGGTTCGTATGGGCAACACGGGCCGCGCCAGCGCTGTCTGCTCAGAGACAGAGTCAGACACCTGTCCTAACCTTTCCAGTCGTCGATACGACAGCATGGATTGCGGGCGCTGAACCCAGTCCAATGCCAAGCCCTGCAACATGGCCTGGGTGGGGCCATCCGCCTCCTCATCCATCCCCACCGGGTCCCTTAGCTGTCGCCAGGGTGCGGCCGTCAAGGGCGCGCCCGTCGTCAAGTGCCAGCGCAACGCGGCATAGCCGTAGACATCTGTCCACGGCCCAGCAGGCCGGGTCGGGTCGTCCACATACTGTTCAGGGGCCGCACAAGGCTCATCAAACGCCATGCCATAAGCACGGGCCTGAGTCAGGTTACGCTTGTGCAGGACCTGCGCCAGCGCTTGTAACTGAACCAGGCCCTCGTCGGTCAATATCACCGTATCCAAACCTAACGCGCCATACCATTCCTGCCGCTCATGCAATTGGGCCAGTTGCAAGGCCAAATGCTCCAGAATAAGCAGCCGCTGGTCCAGCGACAAAGAATCCAGAACCTGCCCCAAAGGACGGCCCTGTCCATCATGGGCAGAAGTCGTTCGTTTCATGAAAGTTCTCACCAGGATTGAGAGAGACGGCCATCAAGATCGGCCGCTGTAACTGAGGTAAACAAGCGTCGAAACAGGGCAAGGCTCAACTCACCACGATGGGTCACGCTACGCCAGTTGGGGTTGTTCATCCCCAAACACCACCAGTAGCTGCGTTGAGAGCCGGGTTCCAGGCAAGGCTGTAACACCGCCCATGGGTCTTGCGGCACAGCTCCCCCACGCGTGCCATACAACACATCCAGAATGTCCTGACCTGCCTCGCGTTGTTCCAGCCGGGCGGCAGCACTGTCAGCCAACAAGCCAGCAACCGGCAGCGCACGGCACAAGGTCTGGTCTACCTGCGTCGCGGCCCAGCAAAACCGCACCCCTTGCTGCAAGACCAGCCCCAGTTGCTCAACCAGACTGGCAAGAACAGGCAGACGAACGCGCTGACATTGCTCCAGATCCAAGGCCACCAGGGCACAGACCAGATACTCCCGTCCAACCCGGTCCTGACTGGGCATGACCGCGCCCGCCTGCACCCCGCCCTGAGGCAAGGACCTGACAAACCCCCAGACCGGAACGGCGGAGCCCGCTAGATTGACACCAGCCGGCTTAGTGAATGGACGAATCTGACTGACCCCACTACTGAACCAGCGCTCCCACGGCAGCAGAATCGAGTCGGGCATGCGTCTGCGCACGAAATCGCCCATTGCTGGAATCTTGCCGTACCACATGACGGCAAGGTTCGCGTCCAACTCATCGTTGAGCATCTCACTGGCTCCCCGGACAAGTAAACCCTCGCATTTCCGCCAGACGCCATGGATTTTTGGAACTGTTGGCCACCACATCCACGACAAACTGACGTCCGCCCAGGGCAAAGGACAGGCGCTGGGCACCTGCTGGTGCTCCTGGCACGACTTGCGCCTTGTCCAGCAAGCGCAACAGCGCCCACGCGCCAGTGGCCCTTATACCCGCCCCCTCGGACTGCGGTTGGGCCTCCAGGCTGACCTGACGGCCTCCTCGCGGCCCAGGCCACTGCACTCCCATCGCTACCTGGGGGCCATGCGCGTACCGCAACACCTGCCCATCCACATCCAGAAGCACTTGCGACAGCGCCGCATCCAGTTGCACCGGGGTGAATGCCAGATCAATACGTGGCTGAGTGCTTCCGGCTGGAAAAAACACGTCACGAATCACGGCGGCACGCTGAAACGCATCCAGATAACGGAAGCTGGCCGCCGCCTGCCCGTCTATACCCGGCTTGAAACGCCAGCGCCCGCCCGACATATCCACCTGATGCATCAAATGCTCTTGAAAGAAAGCATCCATCAAGCCACCCGGTGCGAACAGACGAGCAAAGTCGTTAGGAGCAACATCCTGGCTGGATTGCCCCGCAAAGGGATAACGCCCTGCGATCGCGCTACGGCAAAACTGGCCCAAGGTGGCATCGAGCAACTGCCCCAGACTCGCTTGCGTGCGTGAGGCAATCTCGGCAGAGGCGCCTACCGAGAACTGGTCCAGCGCATCACGCAAAGGTCCGGGCAAACGCCCTGCCTCGGCCTGCAACTTGGTCAGCACATTGGACGGCGGCGGAGTTCCTGCACTGCGCAAAGCAGCATCCGAGGAGGTCAGAAAGGCATAGAACTCATCGAGCAGCTCCAACGTGCCATCAATGGGTGCAGGCGCGCCCCCCGTGCTGGAGGCCAGGCGGTGATAAGGCTCAAAGTGCTGATCCACAATCGCCTCGACCTGTTTGGCCTGAGGCTCATTACGACGGCTCCCCTCCAGACCGACCGGACCGAACATCTGTTCCAAGGCCTGGCGCGTATCGTCCAATCTCACCTTGGCCTGCGCACCCAGCGATGCTCCTTGCTGAGCATCCTCGCGCAACAAACGGGTTTGCAATGCCACTTGCTGCACCAGCTGTTTCAAGGGCGAGTCGGCCATGGACAAGGTACGGGCCAACTGAATGTTTTCCAGCAAACTGCCGCCTTGCAGCAGACGCAAATCCGCCAGATAGTCATCCCACACACGCACATAATCGAGCAGATACAGGCGGCGCAATTCCTGGCTGGCGGCCCGGCGCGCCGCCTCGGATTGGGCGGCGCCCGTGTCCAAGCCCAGAATCCAGCGATCATCCTCGCGCATCTGTCGCAACTCGCTGTCAATCCGCGGTTCGACCACCGTCCAGTACCCTTCGTAGGTGTACAAGCCGTCCACCCCTTCGGTTAAGGGCTTGCCGCTGGCACGCTGGAACACGGAAGCGGCATAAGGCCCCGCCATCCCCGCGACCGACATCGGCAACAAGCCGGGCGTGGCCGCCAACATGCGACGCATGCGGCTGTACGTGCGCTGCTCCAGGCTGATGCGCGCCAGCCGCTCCCGACTTTGCGCGATCAAAGCCTCATTACGAGGAAAGGGATTCAGTAGCAGACCGGCCTGGGTTACCGCGCGAACGTGGCCCTCCAGCCTGTCGTACTGCGACTGGGTAAAACCGGCTGGCAAGTCCTGCTTCAAACTGCCCAGCAACCAGGTCTGCAAATGGACAGCGTCATAGCGTCGCGTGTCGTAGAGCATCAGGTAAGCGCGCAAGGCCTCGTAACCATACTCCAGGTCCTGGGCCTGTTCGCTGCGCAGCACAGTTTCAATACGACGTGCCAGCAAGGGAGCCAGCAGCTTTTCCAAGGCCCGCTGATACACCGTATCCGCAGCGGCTTTCATCTTCTGGCCCTGATATAAACCCATGCGCCGCTCCAACCCCGGTGCATCCAGAGAAAACTGATCGCTTTGCGGCAACAGCGACAACATATCGAGCAAAGGCAGCAACCCTACTGCCGGCGTGGTGTCCAGCACCTGTGTCTGATCCGCTTGTTGCTGGGCCTGGGGGATACGAGTCTCTACCTGTTCCACGTAAGCGCGATTCAGGAGAACGCTGCGGCCCCAGGCCAGCCCCAACAGCAGCACACCGGCCGCCACCAGACCGTAAACCAGAAAATGGCGCAGGCGCACGCGGCGCTCCCAGCGCTCGTCCCGGCCCGCCACGCCGGCCTCCTGAAAAATCAGTTCTTTGAGCAACTGGGTCAGAAAGTAGCTGCGGCCCTGGTTCGCCACAGGCTGAGCGTGATCCGCCTGTACATCCACCTCCAGATATTCACGCAGGGGATCACGCACCTGGTCCAGGCGCACCCCGCCTTGACGCCCACTGGTGAAGTACACGCCGCGCAGCAAAAGCGGTGCCTCGAATCGGGACTGGCTAAATACCTGTTCCAGAAACTCTTCCAGCACCGGCCCCAGGCGGGCAAACTGTTGCGGAAGCAGATACGCCTCGGCGCGTACACGTTCATCAGGCTGCTCAGCCATTACTGCGGCAAGGCCACGCTCCAGGCGCTGATGCAAGGCCTCATACTCGCGCCCATAGGTGTGAGACAAGGAAAACCCCGCCTCCCGCGCACGCTCATACGGCAGGGTAAAGCCCCAGACCTGTTCCAGCTCCTGGCGGCTGCAATGATCGAAATACTCCTGAAAACCCTGGAGCAAATCCATCTTGGTGACCAGCACATAAATAGGGAACTGAATCCCGAGCCGCTCGCGCAGCTCAGCCAGACGCTGGCGCAATACCTGTGCGTGGTCGTGACGTTGCTCCGGGGTACTGGACAACAGGTCCGGCACACTGATTGTCAGCAAGGTGCCATTGATCGGTTGGCGGCGACGGTAGCGCTTGAGCAGACCCAGAAACCCCCGCCACTCCTGCTCATCACCCACCGGATCACTCTCATGGGTGGTGTAGCGGCCTGCCGTATCCAGCAACACCGCTTCGTCGGTAAACCACCAGTCACAGTTACGCGTCCCGCCCACCCCGCGCAAGGAGGTTTTCCCATAGCGTTCCGACAAGGGAAACTGCAGTCCCGAATTGACCAGTGCCGTTGTTTTACCGGCACCTGGCGCCCCGATAAAGACGTACCAGGGCAACTGGTACACGTACTGACGTGACAAAAGGGAGCGCAGGCGCCCGCCCACATGCGAGCCGAAACGAATCCGCTTGAGCAATTCGATCGCTTCGTCAAACTGGCTTTGCAATGGATGGGCAGTGACGCTCGCAGCCGCGGCCGCCGCCTTTGGCGCGGGACGGCTCAGCTGTCCCAGCAACTGCGCGTTCAAGCGGCCTTCGCGCCAACTGCGCCAAAGCAGACGCACCAGCC
The DNA here is from genome assembly GCF_019343455.1 of Alcaligenes ammonioxydans. NCBI lineage: Bacteria > Pseudomonadati > Pseudomonadota > Betaproteobacteria > Burkholderiales > Alcaligenaceae > Alcaligenes > Alcaligenes ammonioxydans. The sequence goes on from NZ_CP049362.1 coordinate 3,454,429, forward strand.
AGAACAGCAACACTGCCGCCATTGCTATCCAGCGTGACAACTCGGTTTCCAGCGGCCGGGTCTGACCCACCGCCAGCAAGGGCCCCAGTACCCAGATCAGCACCAGCAGGATCACGACGCCCACAAAGGTCCAGACGCCGCGGCTAAAGACCAGATTCAACAGACGTGTCATTGCCCGGACTCCTTGCTCAAGGGCACGATGGTGATTTCCACCCGGCGATTCTGGGCACGACCCTGAGCGCTGCGATTGTCGGCCACGGGCGCGGCATCGGCCCGGCCTTGAGCACGCACGCGTTCAGGCTGGCTCAACCGCTCCTGCAGCACGGCTTTTACCGAGTCGGCGCGCGCCTGCGAAAGATGAAAATTAGATGGAAAGCGCACACTGCGTATGGGCACGTTATCGGTATAACCTTCTACCAACACCAGCCCCGGCGCGGCCTCCACGCCATCGGCAATGCGTGCAATGACAGGCAGCAGCGGTGCGCGGACCTGGTCCGCTCCGGAGTCAAACAAACCGTCTCCGCGCAAGACAATGACACTGCGGTCGGCCTGGTCCCTGACGGTCAGCAGCCCCTCGGCAATCTCAGGAGCCAGCAGCTCTGCCAAGGCCAAAGGCGCAGGTGGCGTCACACTGGCTGGTTCGGTCAGCCCTTGTGTCTGCAAGGCTGGCAAGCGCAGGGCCACGATGTCCTCAAAGACCTGATCCGATTGCCGGTTGAGCAACAGGTTTGCGCCCAGATACATCAGCATGCACAGCAGCAGCGCCACGCAAACCGCAACCCAGATCGGCACCGGTAAGGGTTTGCCCACTTTTTGCGCCGGTTTGTCCCGCCAATGTGGAGACAGGGCTGCCGCCACTGTGGGACCGTACTGACGCAAGCTCAGGTAAAGACGCTGACGCACCGTCTCCAGTTGGCTCGCTCCCTGCTCATGGACGCGGTAGCGGCCTTGAAACCCCAAGGCCAGGCAAAAATACATCAGCTCCAGTAAGTGCAAATGCGCAGCCGGGCTTTGCATCAGCTTGTCCAGAAGCTGGAAGAACTTCTCTCCCCCCCAGGTCTCGTTGTGAAAAGTGACTAGCAAAGTATGCGAGGACCAGACGCCCGCCTGCCCCCAAGGCGTCAAGGCGGCTGCCTCGTCCAAGGTCGTACACAAGCAATAACGGGCCGCCAAAATGGTCTCATTGGCTACTGGTACCGCCTGTGCGCGCAACTCGAACTGACGGATTTCAGCCACCAGCTTGGCACGCAAGCCCGCCGGGTCTGCATGGTGGGTGCTACGACGAATATCCGACACCATGACCAACAAGGGGTTGGCGGCCTCCAACAGGGGATTGGCGCCTTGAGCGATATAGCGCGGTGCGTCCGCGCGCGATGGGCGCGGTTCGGGCACCGAGCCCGCGCCCCAGGAAACTGTCTCGTTCATAGCCATGCTCCGGTTCAGCGGCGTATCGCCCAAAACTCAAGTTGCAGACCAGGAAAATCTCCGGCCAGATGCAGGGCCAAGGCGCCATTGTGCTCAAGCTGACGCCATAACTCGCCACCTTTTTCCAGCTCGAAGTAGGTGAACCCGGCGTGATAGGGCAAAGCACGCGGCGCAACAGACAAGGGCTGCAAACCGATACCGGGCAATTGCAGATGGACCAGATCGCGAATGCGCTCCACCGGCCCCAGTTTCACTTGCGCTGCAAAATGCTGGCGTACTGTCTGAGCAGGCAAGTCAGCCTGTACGGCCAGAATGAAACCTGCCTGCTGCAAGAGCGAACGATCGGCAATGTGAGCCAGGCGCACGCCCTGGCCTTTATCCTCCAGCGCAATCGACACGGCCTGCTGCTCCAGCACTACGGCCAAGGCCCGGCGTAACTCCAGTACCAGGGGCAAGAAGGACTGGGCCAGATCGTCATGCAGATAGGGAGGCCAGACCAGCGGCTGTCGCCCATCCTGGGTGTAGGTGGCCAAAGCGCCATACAGCTCCATCCAGATCTGAAACAGCTCGCTGGGGTGTACATGAGCGCGCTGTTCCATGGCCCATAGGGCCGCCCGATAACGGTTGACCAGTTCCAGCATCATGAAGTCAGCCACATCGCCCTGCCCCCGCCCTCCCGGCCCCAGTCGCTGGGCCAACGCCTGGGCGCGGGCCTGCAACAAGGCCTGTACATCAGCGCTCAACACGCTCAGCCGCGCGTGCGCCTGAATGGACAGGACAGGAGCAATAAAATCAGGGTCCAGCACCAAGGAACGATCAGACCGGCGTTCCAGAATGCGCGCCACCGGCATGGCAACGCTGTCTTCATAGACCTCGGACTCCGGCAAGAGCACAGGCTGCAAACGCCCCAATTGAGACAGACAAGGCTCGGGGGACAGGCCGCTGCTGTCATACAAGTCCTGCTCGCTGACCACATAGCGCGAACGACGTGCGCTGCTCACGTCAAACTGAACTTCTGCTCGACCTGCCTGAGGCCGAGGCAACACCAACATCAGTCGCTCGGGACGCACAAGCTCAGGGGCGGTCCAGGCCGCGATCTGCATGGCGCCCGGCCTGCTGTCAAATGGCGTCCCGTCGGGCAGCAGGCCACGCGCTTCACGCAGCGCTACACTGCCCATGCTCAGGGCCTGCTCGTCAAGAATCAAGGCTTCAAAGCCCCAAAAAAAGGGCTGTGTGGCACGCCGTCCAGCCTGGGCGTAATGCTCCAGATACCGCTCCATCTGCTGAAAATGCTGGGGCCGTAAAAAAAGCCCTTCGGTCCAAATCACTTTATCCATTGAATTAATCCGTTCCACACCTATCAATCAAGCACTTGAATGGCGTTTTTGCGTAATTGCAGACTGACCTGGACGGCATCGGGAGCCGATTGCCAGAACTTGTAAATATTGGTGGTGCGCGACTCGGGCAGCGGCAGCAACACTCGCCACACACTGGCATCCAACTCGCGATAGCCCACGACAACGCCGACGGCGGTGGCCTGCAGGTCGCCCGGCCTTTTGAAGGTATGGGTCTGGCCGGGACGCAGCACGATCTGCGCGACATTGAGCAGGTCAGCTTGCAAGGCTTGTTGCGGGTCGGACTGCAGGGCAAAGAAATCCCGCGACTCAAAAGCACTTCCCGAGCGCAGCTCGAACACCAGCACCTGGACCGGAGAAGGCCGACCCGTGGTATCCGGGTTGAGCTGATCGTCCGCAGTCAGAACGATTTCATAAGGCACGGCCATGCGACTGGAGGTGGACGCGCACGCGGTCAACACGCCCAACATCAGCAGCGAACACAAACGAAGCAATCGGCAAACGGTCACGACGTCTCCTTGAATGACAATGCGCCCCATCTAAAAGCATGAATGCGACAACTTTGTTAAGGACACGGGGTGTTTCGGTGCTTACCCTTGCGCAACAACTCTTACAAAAGCATCCGCGTCATGTCATCTGGCTGTCTTTTTCCTTTCCTAGTCTTGGTGGCAAGTTCAACTTTTCTTTTTTCTGCCATGTATTTACCTGCCCGCCTGATTTCACCGGCTCTGGCCTTGTTGCTGGCGGCCTGCGCCCAGACCCCGAACAAACCGGTGGCTGTATTCAGCCCGGCTGCCGAAGCTGAGCTGGAGCAGATCCGCTCTGCCTTTCACGAAGGCGACTACACCGCCGTGATCCGGCAAGTAGGACGCTCCAGCACCTTGCCTGCTGCCGCGTCCCATCAATACAGCGAAGCCTTGAAACTGCAGGCCTTCAGCTTTTGTGTGCGCGACTACACCTTTTTGTGTGAAGAGCGTTTCAAGCAGGCACGGGTGGTGGACCCTGGTTTTAGCTTGGCCCGGGCCGAGCGCGGTCACCCCATCTGGGGGCCGGTTTATGAAAAAGTGGCGGGAGCCCAGCCATGAGCACGTCGTTAGACTGGCGTTTACACGCCGAATCCGGTGGCCCTCCCCGCCCAGTGCCTGAACCCGGTCTGGTGTGTGGCTCCTGGACGCAGGCTGATCTGGTCTTACCCGACAACAATCAGACACCGCCCGTCCTGTCTTACCTGCGACGTCAGCAAAATGTGCTGACGATTCAACGAGCCAGCGCAGACGGTCAGGTCGCCGTCAATGGCATCGAGCTGGCACTGGAGCAGGTCCAGACTTTGCACAATGGGGATCGCCTGACCTTAGGAGACATGCACTACCGGGTGGAGTCGGGTGCCCATCCTGGCACGCAGCCTGAAACGCCTTTGGCTGCGGCGCCCATGGCCGATCCTTTCGCAGACCTGCATGTTCCCGGCATGGTCCCGGTGGGCGGCCCCATGCCGGCCCCTTCGGACAAGCATCCCTTTGAGGCCGCCGCCCAACCGGGCCGCTCGACCAGCACCGACAGCCCGATTCCGGCAGTCAGCTGGCAGCCCGAATTGGGCCACGCGCCGGAATGGGTCAGCACCTTGTCGGACAAGGAAAATGCGTTCGATCTTTTGCAGGGAATGCGTCAGGCCTAAGCCTTAGCGCCGCGGATCGTGCCAATCGGGGCGGCTGTCCAGAAACAGGCACAGATCCGCTCGGTCCTGCGTGCCGGGTTTTCCCAGCCAGGTTTCCTGGCCCAGCCCCACTCCCGCCCCCAGGCCCAGATCAGGCTGTTCACTGGCATGCAGCACCAGTTGCAGTTGAACCGACCACTCCAGCCCCAGATACAGAGCCAGGCAATAGCGCAATTGCCGCCACGCCGGACGGCCCGGCAAGAAGCGTCCATAATCCTGCCGACTCAAGGGGCCAATCCGTATGCGTATGGTTTGCTGCACGTCCAGAATACGCGCCCCCAGCACGGCATTTTTCCCCAGCCCCGAACAGCTGCGGCCCAGACAGACCTGGGTTTGATCATCCAGCGCGACCCAAACCGGCACGTTCTGCTGAATGCTGACGGGCACTTGAAAATAGCTGGCCAGAAGCGCTTGCAGGGCAGGCGCACTGCGAGTTTGGGACGCCAGCGCAGGCGCCTGAAAATACACGGCATGATCGCTCATGGGAGCCGATTCGCCCTGACTCCCTACTCCAGCCAGACTGGCCAGCCAACGCGTGAAACCATCCTGATCATGTTCCAGGTCACAGACCGCCTGCGCTTGTGCCCATGCTCTGAAAAACAGCAAAAACAGACGGTGATGAAACTGGTCCAGAAAGGCCACACCGGCATGGTCACCAAAGTTGCGGCTCCGCTGGAAAAAGTACTCTGTCATGTGCAGTGGCAAAGGGCCATTGGGCCCCCACAAGCCAAAGCCTTGCACATCCAGATGCAGTTGTTCATCTTCCCAGCGCGCGGTTTGCACGCTGGAAGCCGCAAACGCCAGACTCGGCGGCTGGCCTACCCGCACCTCTTCCTGACGCGGCGTAGGCGCGGTTCCCAAGCGAGGCTGGCCCTGGGCTGCCTGCAAGGCATCAACGGCCCGCAAGACCCGAAACAGATCATGCCCAAAAGGCCATTGCTGAATGATCCGACCCAGCTCCTCCAAGGAAGCCTGTGGCTTGAGCTGCTCTTGCTCGGCCCGGTTCACAGCACCGCCCGCGTACCTGCTTGCGGCCCCCAGGCGCCCAGTTCCACTCCTGCTTCGGAACGAAATTGGGTAGAAACAAAACTGTTCAGACTGACATGGCGGGCCAGGTAACGACTGAGCACAGCGGCCAGAACAAACGGACGGCCACCGGGAAAACCACTCTGATCCAGCGTGACCTCAAAATGCACGCCACGCGCCATCACCAACGGCCCTGGCCCAGGCATGGCCCGCTGCACGGGCCGCGCCTGAACCGCCATAAGGGACGCCAGCTGGCGCAGAGCACCCGCATCAGCGCTGTCCACATGCGGAGCCAGCAAGGCACGCCAGCGAT